>DYEI01000060.1 GCA_020725765.1 Anaerolinea sp.
AGGGGGCGAGGGGGAGGGGCATCTCGGACGCGACATGGCCGGAGGTCATCTCGGCGAGTTCCGGACGGTACCGCGGGTTGCGCTCCAAAAAGCCAAAGTCGAGCCCCTCCAAAACATAGGACGTCCCCTTCCCCGCCGCCTCGGCGGCGGGGAAGGGGACGGGGGGATGGGGTACCCTCCGGCAAAGGGCCGAGGGCCGGTGGCTAGAGCAGCCTGTCCGCCTCTGAGCGCTCCGCCCCTGACGAGCCCGACTGCCTCAAGGCGGCACTCCTGGCGCAGTTCGTGCTCAGACACTCCCGAAGGGACCTCGCGAGGACGTCAGCCCGCGCAAGAAGAGCGTGGTATTCGCTGCGCCGCACGACTTCGAGCCCTATGAAGCGCTGATCAGGTCCCGATACGGATCTGGCTGGGAGGAGTGCGATGCCAAGACCCTTTCGTGGCACGATAGACATTGACATCCGCAATTCTGTACCGGATTGGGAACCGTACCGAGGGCCTCAGGCGCCCGAAGGGGCGCCCAATGCGCTCTATCTACATGAGGAGCATTCTGGGGGTGCGCTTCCAGGTGGAGGGGAAGGAGGGCACAAGCCCGGTCGGCACAGCCGTGCTCTACATCGGCAAGGAGCAGGTCGGCGAGGCGCGGATCAGGACGCAGCCTGGCAGGTTTGGTGTGTCAGGAGGGGGCATCAGAGTCGGCCGCAGCGGCAAGGTCCCTGTCACCGGTGAATATGAGGCACCATTCGCATTCACCGGCGGTGTGATCAGAGAGGCCGTCGTCGATGTCAGCGGCGTGCCTGAGCGGGAGCTTCAGATGGAGCTCGCCGCCATGTTCGCGCGTGAATAGAGTGCCAATAGTGTGCAGGGGAGGCTTGCGAATGTTCAGAGCCCCAGTAGCGCGGCGAACTGCGCGCAGAACGACACGGCGGGTCATGCGCCGCACCGCCCGTCGCCTGTTCGTGGGCGGGGCTGTGCTGCTCATGGTAGGCGGTACCGCCTACAAGCTTGGTCAAAGCGATGTGCAGAAGGTCGAGCAGACAGCGGGCAAGCCCGTGGAGCAAATGAGCGAACCCGAGTTGCAGGCGGCCATGCAGCGCGCGGGCGTGCAAGAGCAGCAGATCACGCCCGAGGACGAGCAGGCCATGGAGGCCGCCGACCGGCAGGAGGCGGTTGAGGCCGGCAGATAGCCTGCCGCCCTCGCGCGGGCTCCCTATCGCCTCACGAGTCGCACGGCCAGTGCCCCTAGTGCAGAATCAAGGGACCGGTTCGGGTAAGGCGAGGTGTGGTTCATGCGTGCAACCGAAGTGACTGCAAACCCGGTCCGCCACTTCCGGAGCGCTCAGTGTCCGCTCGGGTTCCGCAACCTTGCGCTTCGCATGAC
>DYEI01000061.1 GCA_020725765.1 Anaerolinea sp.
CCAGGCGGGCACGACGTGCCCGCCTGGGGGAGGGGTCGAGGGTCGGGGCATTACAGCACGAGCCGCGCCACACGACTGCTGGCGGACGATGGAGGCGACAGTAAGGGGCGAGAACCTCAAAAGGCCAGACTCCACTTACCCATGGAAGAAGGACCCCCTGCCCGCCCCTGAACCCGAGAGGGTGGGGCGCCACTACCACAGCGCAGGGACCGCTCCGTCCTCGCGCCTCACTCCATCAGACACCTGCCGGTATGCCGATGCCCGCCAGCGCCTGCGGCCCGGCATGGCTGGCGATGGCCGGCCCGACCTCCGTCACATGTACCCGCTCCCGTGGAAAGCCAACCCGCTCCGCGAGACGGTCGGCGAACTGCTCTCCAACCTCCGGCTGGCGGGTGTGGAACACCGCCAGCTCCTCATACGGCGCCCTCGCCGCCATCAGATCGAGGAGCCTTGCCACACCTCGTTCATAGGTCCGCGCCGTGCCAATGATCTTGAGCTCTCCATCCACAAAGCTCAGGATTGGCTTGATGCTGAATACCCGGAGGACCTTCTCGAGCATCGGGATCAGCGCGTCCGCACGGCCACCCCGGCGGATGTACTCAACGGTGTTCAGCAGGATGGGGAACTGGATGTTGGCGCGCAGGACCTCCAGCCGCCGGATGATGGCAGGAACCGATTCCCCGGCCTCCGCCATCTCTGCCGCCTTGATCCCCAGAAAGGCCGACCCCCAGCAGACGTAGAGGGAGTCAAAGACGGTCACCTTCCCCGGGAACTCTTGCGCGGCCAGCCAGGCAGAGTTGTAGGTGCCGCTGTGCTTGCTGGTAATCGTCACGCAGATCACCTCATCCCCGGCCTCGACCAGCGGCCGAAAGGCCTCCTGGAAGGTCCCCGAGGCCGGCTGGGAGGTCTGCGGGTGGGCGACAGTCCGCGCCTTCTCCCAGAACTCGTCGATGGTAATCGAGCCGTCGTCGTACACTTCTTCGCCGAAGCGGACGACGAGCGGCACCTCGACCATGCGGTATCTCGCCCGCAGCTCGGGCGGGACCTGGCAGGCATCGTCGATGACAATCCGCACCGCGCACATGGCTCCCCTCCTGTCCTGTTATCGGAACCGGGCCATCAGTTGACTTTATAACACACACGCGCCCGAAGGGGTGCGCCCGGCGACGCCCGCCTTCCGGCGCCTCGCGAAACCCCTCCCCATAGTTGACAGCGCGCACTGCCGACTGTAACATAGCCCGGTCGCGGCCATACTGGCCCGCCAGCCCCTCCCAATGCGTGAAAGAGCAGTGCCCTGCCCCACCCGGCTGTCGCTGCCCTGGCCATAGAGGAGCAATCCGATCATGCGGACGGACCTGCGGTGCCCGGCCTGTATCATCGACGATCTGCGTGGTGCCCTTGCGGACTGTGTCGCCGACGAGGCCCTACGTCAGCAGATCCTCAAGCAGGCCCTCGAATGGCTTGCGAGCGCCCTCGACTATGATCGCATCCCGTCCTACTTTATCACCCGGGTCCATCGGCTGCTCAAGGAGCGGGCCGGGCTCGTCATGCCTTTTGCAGAGCTACGGCGCCGCTGCAACGAAAGCGGACTGCGCCTCGCACCGGTTGTGCAGGCGCGCGCCGCAGACACGCCCGACGACCTCGAGCGCTTTCGCCTGCTGGTGCAGTGGGCCATAGCCGGGAATCACCTCGACTTCCGCACTGTAGGCACCGGCTATGACCTGGCTCCAGCAGCGATCGAGAAGGCCCTTGAGGAGGTCCTGAGCGAGGGGCTCGCCATAGACGACACGCCGCGAATCCTCGACCTCGTGCGGCATGGGTCGAGCGTTCTCTATCTGGCGGACAACGTGGGCGAGATCGCCCTCGACGCGCTCCTGATCGCCGAGCTCCAACGCCACGGGTGCACGGCGACGGTAGCCGTCAAGGGTGGCCCGATCACCTCGGACGCGACGATCGAGGACGCGCGGGCCGTCGGCCTCGACCGCATCGCGCCGGTCATTCTGACGGGGCCGGATACGCTGGGGATCCCCATCGACGAAGAGATGTCGCCCGAGCTGCGCCGGGCGCTCACACGCTCCGACCTCGTCATCGGCAAAGGGCAGGCAAACTACTATGCCCTCTCGGAGCTGGCGCCCACCCTGCCCGGGCGGGTAGCCTGCCTGCTTCGGACCAAGTGCATTCCCGCGGCCACGGCATTGGGGCTCTCGAGGCCCCGCGCCAACGTCGCCGCGATCCTGGCGCAGCCGACGACTCCAGGCCCGACAGGCGCGTGCTGCCCCACCCCCGACACGAGTCCCCCGAGAGCTTGCCGGAGCGGGGAGACCCCGTAGACGTGCAGAGTCGCGGGCTTGGCGGCCAGGCCCGATCTGCCAGCTGGCACCCCGCAGAGGAATGGAGCCTCACAGGTACAGCACACGAAGGGAGCACCCACAGATGTCCGACTGGAAACCCGGCGACGTGATCGCCAACGGAGTCAAGATCCACTACCATCGCACCGGAGGTGACGGCCCACGCATCGTCCTGCTCCACGGCATCACCGACAACGGCCTGTGCTGGACCCGGCTGGTGCGCGCCCTCGAGGCCGACTATGACTGCATCATGGTCGATGCCCGTGGCCACGGGCTCTCCGATGCCCCTGCTGAAGGCTACGGCCCGGACGACCACGCCGCCGATGTCTGCGGGCTGATCGCCGCGCTCGACCTCGGCAAGCCGGTCCTCATCGGCCACTCGATGGGCGCCTCTACGGCGGCGCACACCGCTGCCCGCTACCCCGAGCGCGTCGGAGCCGTGGTTCTCGAGGACCCACCCTGGTTCGCCGAGCCCCCCATCCCGTCCGATCCCAAAGCCGCGCTCGCCGAGTGGCAGGCCGGGATAGCCGCCAACAAGGCCAGGAGCGTGGACGAGCTGATCGCGCTGTGCCGTGAGCAGAGCCCAACCTGGGACGAGGTCGAGTGGCTCCCCTGGGCCGAGTCGAAGCGTCAGGTCGACCCCCGGGTCGTTGGCTTTGCCGGGGGATGGGCCAGACGCTGGCAGGACGTCGCCCGGCTCATCACCTGCCCGGCCCTCCTGCTCACGGCCGACCCGGAGCGTGGCGCCATCGTCCGGCCCGAGGTCGCCCGTGAGGCGGCAGGCCTCATGCGCGACTGCCGCGTGGTCCATATTCCGGGGGCTGGCCACAACATCCGACGGGAACAGTTCGAGCAGTTTCTCGCCGCGGTAAGGGGCTTCCTGCGGGAGGTAGCGGGCTAAGTCGTCATAGCGCTGGCCTTCCTCGTCGCTCACACCGCTCGACCGGCCCGGCTGGCCCACGTGTCGGCAGACGGCCCGAGAGCCTCAGCGCAACGCCTGACCCCACACTTGTGCCCACGAGCAACGGGGAGTTCACCCCAACGGGTGTTGGCGGGCGGGACCCGCCAACACCCGTCTGCTGCAGACCTCACCCGACTGCAGAGCCCATTGGCCGGGCAACAACCACCCTCCGGTGCCGAGCGCGCCTCAAGTCGACAGCGCCTGGCGGAACCTCGTGCAGCGAATCCTGGCACGCGTGTTGCTGGGGAGAAGATGGAGGAAACACCGCGTGGGATGGCGGGCACGAGGAGGGAGCACCGTCGGAGCTAGCAGGCTCATGCCCGTCTTTCCAGAGGGTCTGGCATCCCTGATCGTCCTCGCCATAGCGCAGGGTGCATCCAGGATCAGTCAGCAGATTCGCGGTCAGGCAGCCTCCCGGGGACGCTCTGCCGGCAACCGTGCCTTACGCTTCGCACAAACCCGGTGCCAGACCTTTTGCCGGGTCAGGGCCGGACTGTGGCCCAGCAAAACACCCGGCTGCAGCCCGGGCAGCGACGCATCTTGGATGCACCCTACCGCCATGACGATGCGACTACCGACTCCAGCTGCAGCGCGCAGGAGGGACGGACATGTGTCTGTTTGCGCTCTTGGCAGCCTTTGCGCCGCGTCTGGCGCTCCTCTTCCTGTGGATCTTCACACCGCTGGTTAGCCGCGCCTTTGCAGGAATCCTGTTGCCCCTTCTGGGCCTGATCTTCCTGCCCTTCGCCACCCTGTTCTACGTTTTGGCCTACGTCCCGGGAATAGGCCTCAGCCCCTGGGGGTGGCTGCTCGTCATTGTCGGGGCGCTCATCGACCTCGGTGCCTACGGCAGCGGGGCCTATGGCCGGCGCAGGCGGGGCGCTCTCTAGCCCTGTTGAGCCGGCGAGCAGGCACCCGCGTCTGGCGTCCCCGGGGAGATGCCAGCGGACGCATCCTGGGGCGCTCCGGTGCACGGTTCCCGTGGCGAGAGCCCTGCCGGATCGTTCGCGACCGCGCCCGGCGGCATCGGCACCGGACCCTGAAGCAGCGGGTCCCCGGTCGCTGCCATCCAGCGCTCCAGCAGGTCCCGCATCTCTGCAAGGATCCTGGCGCAGGCCGGATCGCCTGCGAGGTTTGCGCTCTCGTTCGGGTCAAAGACCAGGTCGTAGAGTGCTTCCTCCGGCACCGCGCGCTCCCGCCAGCCGTGCGCCAGCCACAGGTCCTTGCTCGGGCTGTCGTCGCAGTTGGGGAGCACCGGCAGGCGTCGGTCGCCGAAGCGGCGGATGTACTTCCAGCGACGCGTCCGCACGGCGCGCATCGGCTCGTAGGCCGCGTGGTAAGTCACTTCGGCATAGACGGCCTCGTTGACCTCCAAAGCGTCGCCCCGGACGACGGGCATGAGAGATCGCCCCTGCAGCCAGGAGGGTGCCGCTATGTCTGCAAGCTCACAGATCGTGGGGAAGAGGTCGATCTGCGACACCAGGGCATCGCACACGCGTCCGCCGGCAAAGCCTCCCGGCCCGCGCAGGATCAGCATGACGCCTATGCCATGATCGCTTAGCGTGCACTTCATGCCCGGGAAAGCCGGGCCGTGATCCGTCGTGCACACGGCGAGGGTATCCTCAGCCAGGCCGAGCCGTTCGAGCGCATCCAGCACCCGGCCGATGCCGTCATCGAGCAGCCGCGCGCTCGCCTTGAAGGCGGCCATGTCGGCACGCGTCTCGGGGGTATCGGGCAGGGGATGGGGCGGCAGGCAGTAGCGCGGATCCTCCGCAGGACCCGGCTCTGCGAACTCGCGGTGCGTCTCATTAAAGCCCACAGACAGGAAGAAGGGCTCCCTTGCCTGCTCCAGCCAGCGTACCGCGGCGCGCGCGATCTGCTGAGCCCCGGCGCCCTCAACAGGCACGACCTCATCATACCCGATCTCGTGGCCCGACCGCGCCTCATGCTGGACGCCTGCCAGCGCCGAATAGTATCCGGCCGCTCGCAGCGTATGCACGATGTGCCGGCGATAATCCTTGAGGGCAAAGCCCCTGTGTGCCAGGCCGATCATGCCGTTGCAATGCGGCCACTGGCCCGTAAGGAGGCCCGCCCGGCTCGGTGAGCACTGTGGCGCCACGCAATAGGCCTGCCGAAAGAGCATGCCCTCCTCCGCCAGACGCTGGATGCTCGGCGTCGGCACCGCATGGCCGTAGGGCTGCACGTAGCGGCCCGTGTCGTGGGAGTGGATGTACAGGATGTTGGGACGCGGCATAGTGCCTCCACGTAGTGTCAGGAGGCCGCGGCCGGGAGGCGGCTCGCCTCCGCACGCGCCAGCCCCAGTCGCACGAACAGAGAGGGCACCGCCGCGCTGGCCACAAGCGCCACTGCCGCGTAGCGGATAAGGCTCCAGAGCACACCCTCGGGCAGCACGGCCTTGAGACCGACATAGACCGCCACGACCAGGACCGCGCCAATGACGAGCCGCAGCAGCCGCTGCAGGAGCGGCCCCTCGGGGCTGAACCGCACGTGCTCCGACTCGATCGTCGCCCCCACCCCAAAGCCGGCCAGCGCCCCCAGGCTGGACGCTGTTCCCGCCCCAGGCCACACCGCCAGCAGGACCAGCGGCGCCCCAACCGCCATCAGGCAGCGACGGGCCACGCCCAACGCCGCCCATTGCCTCTCAGCCACCGGCGCCAGCCGGACGAACAGCAGGAGGGCCAGGTAGCCGATCACCAGCCCACCAACGACGTCATGGGGGTAGTGCACACCCAGGTATATGCGCGACAGCCCCACCAGAAGAACCAGTACCGCCGCCGCGATGTGCACGGGCCAGCGCTGGAGCTGACTGGCCACGTAGCCGAAAGCCACTGTCACACTCTGTGTATGCCCGCTCGGAAAGCCGGGGCCCGTCTCCTCTGTGATGTGCGCCACCGGCGGCGCCGGCGGGCGCGGCAGGCCGAACCCCCACTTGAGCCAGAGGTTCAGCGTGTTGGAGAGCAGCACGAGGACGGCCAGCCGCAGGCCCAGGCGCTTGTCGAAGCACCAGTAGACGAGAGGCAAGAAGAGCAGGAAGAACTTCTCGTCGCCGAGCAGCGTGACCACTCTGAAAAAGCCACTCAGAGCCGGCCCACCGTGCGACTGCAGGCTCAGGATAGCAGCGATACCCCAGCTCTGTACCCAGCCCATAGCGCCCCCTCAGGCCTTGTGGGGCCTGAACCCCTCCAGTCCCATCCGCAACCGCAGCGGGCCACCGCCCATCTGCCCGCCAGCGGTATCGGCGGGTGGCGCCTCCCGCGAGTGTGCCTCACATCGGCCCGGCCGAGGCCCTCAGGCGCAGGCAGGCCAGCAGCCACTCTGCGGTGCGCACCATGTCGGCCACAGCGATCTGCTCGTCCGTTGTATGCACCTTGTCCATGCCGCACGAGATGTTCACGATGCGGATACCCGCTGCATTCAGGATGTTGGCGTCCGACCCGCCTCCCGTCTCGATGTAGGAGGGCTCAAGGCCAGCCTCCGCTGCTCCACGGGCCAGCAGCCTGATGATCGGCTCATCGGGCGCAAGCCTGAAACCCGTGTACTCCCGCTTCACCTCGACCTCGACCCTCGCCCCATAGCGGGCCGCCGCCTCCTCAAAGGCCGCCACCATGCGCCGGACCTGCGCCTCCAGCTTGGCCTTGTCGCGGCTGCGCGCCTCGCCCCGGACCTCCGTCAGATCCGGTACGATATTCAGCGCGCGGCCACCGTTGATGAAGCCGATGTTGGCGGTCGTCTCCTCGTCGATCCGGCCCAGCGGCATCCGGCTGATGGCCTCGGCGGCTACAACTATGGCGCTGATTCCCTTCTCGGGCTCGGCGCCAGCATGGGCCGCAACGCCATGGACCACCGCCTTGAGCACGTCGTGCGTCGGCGCCGCAACGGCTATCGTGCCCGGAGCACCACCCGTGTCCAGGCCGATGCCCTCCCGCGCCCGCAGCCGCGAGGTGTCGAATGCCTTGGCACCGCACAGCCCGGTCTCTTCCTGCACGGTGAGCAGGATGTCCAGAGGCGGCAGGTCCAGCCCTTGCTCGAGGGCCGTCCGCACGACCTCGAGTATGAGGGCGATGCCGGCCTTGTCGTCTGCGCCGAGGATAGTGCGGCCGTCGCTCTTGATCACGCCATCGACAAGCACGGGTTGGATGTTCCCGACAGGGCCGACCGTGTCCATGTGAGCGTTCAGGAGGAGCGGCTCACCGTGCCCGGGCAGGCGCGAAAAGACGTTGCCGATTGCGTCGCGCTCGACCTCCGCGCCCAGCCCCTGCAGAGCATTCATCAGATAGTCGGAAACGGCCCGCTCCTCGCCCGAAGGGCTGTCCATGCGCGCCAGCGCCATAAAGCTGGCGACGAGGCGCTCCTCGTTGATCATGACCTGCTCCTCTCCTCCTGCTTCCACGCCTCGACCTGTGCCAGAAGGTCCCTCGCGTTCAGGAGCGCTGACTGAGACCCATCCCCGCCGAGCAAGGCCGCCAACTCGTGCTGCCGCTCGTCCCCACTCAGGGGATGGACCACGGTGACCGTCCGCTCGCCATCAATGCGCTTGCTGACGCCGAGGTGGCGGTCGGCAAAGCTGGCGATCTGTGGCAGGTGCGTCACGCACAGCACCTGATGCTGACGCGTCAGGCTCCATAGCCTCCGCCCCACCAGCGTGCCAACCCGGCCGCTGATCCCGGCATCGATCTCGTCGAAGATGAGGGTAGGCACCGGATCCGCCGCCGAAAGCACTCCCTTCATGGCCAGCATCAGGCGGGAGGTCTCGCCCCCCGAGGCGATCCTCGCCAGCGGCTTGGGCGGTTCGCCGAGGTTCGGTGCAATGAGGAACTCGACCCGGTCCACACCGGCCGCATCGAGGGCCCAGCGCCTGCCATCGATCTCGGGGCCAGAGGGGTCCTCCTCGCGCTGGATCGAGACCACGAAGCGGGCCCGCTCCATCTTGAGCTCGGCGAGTTGCTCCTCCATAGCCCGCTCCAGCTCCCTCGCCGCGCGCTGGCGCGCCTCGGAGAGCGCCGCCGCCGCCTCGCCCGCCCGGCGCAGCAGCTCCTGCTCCTGTTCCCTGAGCTCGGCGACACGCTCTTCGTTGTGTGTGATCGAGTTCAGCTCCTCCCGCGCCCTCTGAGCGAAGCGCAGCACCTCTTCGACCGTGTCGCCGTACTTGCGCTTCAGCGTGTGGATCAGCGCCAGCCGATCCTCGACCTGCTTGAGGCGTGCCGGGCTGTACTCGATGGAGTCCCGGTAGCGGCGCAGGGAGCGGGCCACATCCTCCAACTGGTAGATGGCGCCCTCGAGGGTCTGCCGCTGGTCGGCGAGGGAGGGATCGAGGCGCTCGAGCTGCTGCAGATCGTGCAGTGCCGCGCCGAGCATGTCCAGCGCCGAGCGGCGCTGCTCGCCGCCATCGAGCAGCGTGTAGCCCGAGCTGGCCAGCTCGCTCAACCGCTCCGCGTTGGCCAGCATCGTACGCTGGCGAATGAGCTCCGCCTCCTCGTCGGGGTCGAGGCGCGCCGCTTCGATCTCGGCGACCTGGTACTGCAGCAGGTCCATGCGACGGGCGAGCTCCCGCTCGTCCTGCAGACACGCCTGCAGCGTCTGGCGCACCCGCCGGAGCTCGGCGACAAGCCCGGCCAGCTGCTCCCTCTGCGCGGTGAGCCCGGCGTAGCGGTCGAGGAAATACAGGTGCTCGCGCACACGCAGGAGGGATAGGTGCTCACTCTGGCCGTGGATATCGATGAGTCGCTGGCCGATCTCCTCAAGAAGGCCAAGGGTCACCGCACGGCCATTCACGCGGCACACGCTCCGGCCGGACCTGCTGATCTCGCGGCTGAGGATGAGCGTTCCCTCGGCGTCTTCCAGGCCGTACTCCTCGAGGAGCGGTCTGAGGTCCTCACTCTGCTCAGGAGTCAGAGTAAAGATGGCCTCGACCGTTGCACGCTCGGAGCCGCTGCGGACAACCGTATCGGCCGATACCCTCGCCCCCAACAGGGCACTCACCGCATCGACGATGATCGACTTGCCCGCGCCCGTCTCGCCGGTCAGAACGTTCATTCCCGGCGAGAAGCTGAGACGCAAATGGTCGATGATGGCCAGGTTGGTGATGGATAGCTCCTGGAGCATCGTCGTCCCTTCCCTCCGAGGCCAGTCCCCGCCGGAGCTCCGCGCCGGACCTGGGCGGGGCGACCTTCGCCCTTCCGCCGGCCTCCCGAGACAGATCGCTCGCCGTGGGCCCGGTCCCTACATCAGGCGCGCATACGCTGCACCGATGGCAAGGACGACGTAGACCACGTTCAGGCGGAAGAGCAGCGCAAGCAGGTTGCGAGCGGTCAGCACTGCCATTAGAGATGCGCCCGGCACAGTCAACATCGTCAAAGCCGCGCTTGCCAGCGCCCCGACCAAGATGCAGACACACACAAGCGCGGCGAGAGGGCGGCCGCGTTTGCCACCCGTGGCGCGATAGACCACCTCGGCGATCAGCCCGCCAACTGCCGCCCCCAGAAAGAAGGCGAAGAAAAAGCCCACCTGCTGCATGATGAGCCCCGCCACGAAGGCGACCGGCAGGGCCACCATGGCAGCAAGCAGATAGTGCCCCGGACCGACCACGTAGGTCGGAGGGCGCCGCAACTGCGCGCACTCGCGGCAGCGTATGCCCACTGGAGTGGGCACGCCGCAGCGTCTGCATATCGGCCGATCACATTTGCTGCAGCGCAGAAGGGTCTCGACGGTGGGATGGTTGGCGCAGTATATCGTGGTGGTGTCGGTTACCGGCTGTGCGTCGCCCATCGCAGTCTCCGAAACAGTGTCCCGTAAAAGTCGGAGGGCGGGCCAAAGCGCACGAGGCCAACGCGGTCCGGGCTGATAGTGACCTCGACGGCATCGCCTCCGGCCAGGGGGCGGTCCACCTGTCCGTCGATGCTCAGCACGGCCCGGTATCCCTCCGCGACCTGAAGGCGGACGACGCTCTCGCCCGGCACGATCACAGCTCTCGTCGGCACGAGGTGCGGCGCAACCGGGATGACGCTGAGGCACTCAAGGGTCGGCGCCAGGATCGGCCCACCCACCGCCAGGGCGTAGGCGGTCGAGCCGGTAGCCGTGGAGACGATGACCCCATCCGCCCGATAGGTCGTGAACAGCCGCCCATCGATCCACACTGCGACGGCGATCATCCGCACCCTCTCGCCGCGCGCCACCACCGCATCGTTGAGCCCCTGGAAAGAGCCCTCCCGCCCCTCCTCTGTGATGAGGTCGGCGCTCAGCAGCCGTCGCTCCTCCACCCGATACTCGCCGCTGGCCAGCGCCGTGAGCCGCTCCTCCAGCTCGGACGGCTGCAGCTCGGTCAGAAAGCCAAGCTGCCCGAGGTTGACGCCGAGGATGGGGACGGGATAGCCCGCAATGGCCCGTGCCGTCCGCACAATCGAGCCGTCGCCTCCGAGGGTGATCAGGCAGTCCAGGGCCTCCAACTGGCTGCGCAGCTCCCCGAGGTCTGCCGGGGAGACAACCTCGGACGTTACCCCGAGGGCGGAAAGCCGTGTCACCAGGTCTGCTGCCAGCGCCGCCGTCTCCGGGATGCGCGGATGGGTGAGAATCACCACGCGACGAACCGCGCGCGGAGCCATCACGGCCGGTCGATCCCAAGTCATCCTAGCCTCGCCCATCACCCACCCGGGTCTTGATCGCATCGACCAGTGTCGATTGCGGCTCGCTCCACTGGCCGCCGGTCGCCATGTCCCGCAGGGTGGCGCGGCCCTCGGCCATTTCCTCGGGCCCGAGGATGACCACATACCGCACTCCGGCGCGGTTCGCCTGCCGCAGCTGCGCTCGCAGACTGCGCTCGCCGAACGCCAGCAGCGCACCCGTGCCGCTGTTGCGGAGCGCCGTTACCAGGCTGACGGCCGCGGCCCTCGCCTCGTCGCCCTGCGGAGCGATCATGACCTGTGGCTCGGGAACGGCGGGCACCGCCAGTTCCTGCTGGCGCATGAGGAGGATGATGCGCTCAAAGCCCGATGCAAAGCCGACCCCCGGCGTCGGAGGCCCTCCCAGCGCCTCGGCCAGCCCATCATAGCGGCCACCGCCACAGAGGGCGTTCTGCGCGCCGATGCCCTGAGCCCAGACCTCGAACACCGTTTTCGTGTAATAGTCCAGCCCACGCACGAGCCGGTGATTGAGCTGGTACGGCCTGCCGAGGCGGTCGAGGTAGCTGAGGACCAGCTCAAAGTGACGGGCACACTCTGGGCAGAGGACCTCATCGATGCGCGGGGCGCCAGCGATCACCTCCTGACAGCGCTCGTCCTTGCAGTCCAGAACGCGCAGCGGGTTACGCTCGAGGCGGCGGGGGCACTCGGGGCACAGCCCCGCGAGCAGGGGCCTGTAGTACTCTATCAACCGCTCGACGTACCGCGGGCGGCAGATCGGACACCCGATGCTGTTGAGCTGGTAGGAGAGCCCCTGAAAGCCGAGGCCGGCATAGAGCTGATAGGCAATGGACATGATCTCGACATCCAGGGCGGGGTCCGCCTCGCCGATCGCCTCGACGTTGAACTGGGTGTGCTGGCGCAGCCGACCCGCCTGGGGGCGCTCATACCGGAAAATCGGCCCGACAGAGTAGACTTTGACCGGCTGTGGCCGTGTGTGCATGCCATGCTCGAGGTAGGCGCGCATGATCCCGGCCGTGTACTCGGGGCGCAGGGAGAGAGAGTCGCCTCCCTTGTCGAGAAAAGTGTACATCTCTTTCTCAACAATGTCGGTACCTTCACCGACCCCGCGCACATACAGGCCCGTGTCCTCGAACACGGGCGTCTCCATCCGCCGATAGCCGTAGAGCGAGGCCAGGCGCTTTGCCTGTGCCTCGACCGCTGCCCAGTAGGGCTGCTCCTCCGGGAGAACGTCCTGGGTCCCGCGTGGCGCTTGAAACACGATCTCTACCTTTCCTTCCCTGCTTGCTTGCCCGCAACATTATATCCGATTCGACCGGGCTGTCCAGGGAATCGGCGCGCGTTCTGGTTTGGGTCGCGAGGTGAGCGCCTATGCGTGGCCGGCGTGTCGCGGCATCGTGAGGGCTTGCGTTCGTCGCCGGAATGCTGGGGAGGGGATGGGCCCTCTGCCACGCAGGCAATGCCAGGGCACCGCCAGGCCTTGATGCGGGTGGCGCCGGACAGCCAAAGTCCAGCCTGCTTCCGCAGACGTGCCCCGTACGTTCGGTGCGGTCTGCCGGGCCGAGAACCAGCTCAGGCAGAGACCGTGCCCCGGAGGAACAGCCGGTGAGGCGCCAGGTACCAGTGAGTCGAAGCCGTGCTCACCGCCTGTAATGGTCGAGGGGGAATCGCAGCACGACATGGTTACCACGCACCACGCACAGGGCCCCGGCAGGCGCAGCACACCGGGACCCTGCGGTGTTCGTGGGATGCTAGTTCGAAAGCTTGACCACGTTGGCGGCCTGAGGGCCTTTGGGGCTATCCTCGATCGTGAACTCGACCCTCTCACCCTCATCGAGGTTCCGAAATCCCTCACCGACGATGGCAGAGTAGTGCACAAAGACGTCCTCGGCACCCTCGCCATCTGGCTGGATGAAGCCGTAGCCCTTCACGCGACTGAACCACTTCACCCTGCCCGTGACCCGTTCTGCCACTGCCTGTGCCTCCTCTTTGGCCCAGAGTCAAAAAACCGCGAAGGTCTGCGTAGCCTTCGCGGTTTGGTGAAGACCCCGGGCACCTGCACAACCTTCCCACGAATGTCGCAAATCTTAGCGAGGTTGATACAGGTTGTCAAATCGGCGAATCGGGCTGCCTGCGGGCATTGGCGCCCTGTCGGCAGCACGCAGGCACGGCGCCGGGGCCTCCGTCCATCCGGCGCGCATTCGGCCTGATCAGGTCAACGCCTGTGGGGTGCGCGATTCGGTTCCACCTTCTGTTGGCGGGCAGGCCACCGAATGAATTCGGGGCTGGGGGGCCTTCCGGGGACCCCACGGGCTGCGGCGAAGCCGACAGCCCGTGGGGTCCCCGCCGGGCTGCCAGCAGGCAGCCCGATGGCCAACCGTCGACCGTCGTCGCCGGGCAACGGGCCCCGCCCGCGCAGGCGGGCGGTTGGCGCCGAAGGCGCCTCTAGCGCGCGAAGCGCGCGCAACGCGACTTCAGTCGCC
>DYEI01000062.1 GCA_020725765.1 Anaerolinea sp.
GTCCGCTGCGATGGGCGCCAGGGCGCTATCTCATGCCCCGTGATGCTCTCCAGCCCGACCCATGGGTAACGGATAGGCCGCGGCAGGGGTGGGGATATGCAAGAATAGGTGGTGTCCGTGGGCGGCTCCGCCGCCCGCGAACACCCCCTTTCACTGAGCTGCCCCCCTTCGCCGCGGTCTTCGGGGGCGGACAGGTGGTCCTGTGCGAGGCGGAAGCATCCGCCGAGCTCGCGGACGGACGCGGTAGGGTGCGATCTGCCGCTCGACGGCTGCCAACCCTGCGGCCGCGTCGCCAGACAGCGCCCGTCGGCCCGTGAACCCAGCCCCGAAGGGGCTTCGCCTCTTTCAGCTCGAGTTTGGCCTTTTTGCGGTTATCGTAAACCAGCGCTGGGTGCACCACAGAAGTCCCTGACCTAGGAGCCGCTGTGCGTTCTCCCTACTACATGTAGGGTCTGTTCGAAAAGGCCAAACGCAAGCGGCGCCGCAGGCATCCGCACCCGCCTCCCGCCCGACTGTCCAGGGGGCGAGGCGTCGCCTCGCCCCTACAGTTGGACGCCTGCCATCGATAGAGGGCGTGCCTGTCTGCCCGTGAAACCTCAAGGGGAGCGGGGTGGGGGCAACACATGGCAAGCGGCGCTGCCCGGAGGCGAGACGGAACAGTCATGGTTCAGCCTGCCCGATGCGACTAGAGTCGCAGACTCGTGCCGGCCCTTGTGCTACAATAAGGCCAGACGGACCGTCTCGGGGGCCACGCGACCGGGGGCCCGTGAGCAGAACGAGGAGCGAGCGAGGATGGCAGGTGAACCCCGGGTCCAGCCGGATATCGACGAGGACCTGTGTACCGGCTGCGGGCAGTGCGTGACCGCCTGCCCGACCGGAGCTTTGCGCCTGGTCGACGGGCATGCCGCCCTGGTCGACCCTGAGGCCTGCGGCTACTGCGCGGATTGTGAGGACCTGTGCCCGGAAGGAGCTATCGCTCTGCCCTATGAGATCTCGTTCGGGGATTGAGGGGCCTGGTGAGCGGGGCGTGCCGGGTTTGGTCCTGGCTGACAGGTCCGAAGGGGTATGTCCGGACCTGTCAGCCAGGCAGAGTGGAGATGGACTTTGGCGAGAAGACAGATCGTACGGATCGATGAGGAGCTGTGTAACGGCTGTGGCCGTTGCGTGACCCCCTGCGTGGAGGGAGCCATCGAGATCGTCGATGGCAAGGCAAGGGTGGTCGACGAGGTGCTGTGCGACGGTGCGGGCTTTTGCCTCTCCGTCTGCCCGACCGGTGCACTGAGCATCGAAGTGCGCGATGCGCCGGACTTTGACCCCGAGGCCGCCGAACGGAGGGCGACGGAGCGCGGCAAGACCTACATCGCACAGACCTGCTTCGCCTGTGGCGCCAGCGAGGATCGAGCGGTGCTCCTGCCCTGCCGGGCCCACGGGGAGAGCCTGTGGGTCTGCAGTCGCTGTCTGCCGCGGCTGATTCACGGGTGATCGGTGCGACCGCAGAAGCGTTCGCAGCCGGAGAGGAGGGCCGACGTGAGCCTCTCTAATAGCTGCCCCGGGGCACGGACGATCCGTGAGCCAACTCCGGAGTATATCGATTGCCCGCACTGCGGGCGCGAGATAGAGGTCTGGAGCGATGAGCCCCTGACCCGCTGCCCGCACTGCCGCGGGCTTGTGCTGCAGAGCCGTGGCGCGTCGTGCCTGGACTGGTGCCCCCATGCCGCCGAGTGTGTGGGCCTGGAAAAGCTCCAGCGCCTGAGGAGGGCGGGCTCTGATGGGTGAGGTGCCCCTCTACGACGCCTTCAGCGCCGACTATGACCGCTTTGTCGACTGGCCCGCGCGCCTCGCTCACGAACTGCCATTCCTGGAGGCGCGCTTTCGGGAGCATGGTGTGCGTCGGGTGCTCGACTCGGCATGCGGTACCGGCCAGCATGCCCTGGCGTTGGCTCGTCGCGGCTACGATGCTGCCGGCGCCGATCTGAGCGAGGGGATGGTCGCGCGGGCGCGGACCCTGGCTGCCGAGGCCGGCCTGCAAGTACCCTTTGCGGTGGCAGGGTTTGGGCACCTGGCAGAGGTGCTGCCGGGCCCCTTCGACGCCGTCCTCTGCCTCGGCAACAGCCTTCCGCACCTCCTGAGCGCTCCCGAGGTGCACGCCGCCTTCTCGGATTTCGCGGCTGTGCTCCGCCCGGGCGGCCTGCTCGTCGTGCAGAACCGCAACTATGACCGCGTCTGGGTCCATCAGGAGCGCTTCATGCCGCTGCAGGTGCACCGCGAGGGGGAGCGGGAGTGGCTCTTCTTCCGCTTTATGGACTGGCACGAGTCGACGCTCACCTTCAACGTCGTCACCCTCGAGCGCAAGGGGAAGCAGTGGAGCTACCGCGTGGGCGCCACAGAGCTGCGCCCGATCCTGCAGGCAGAGCTGGCCGCCTTGCTGCTGCAGGCCGGCTTTGCCGGGGCCCGCTTCTACGGGGACTATCAGGGCAGCCCCTTCGACCCGGAGGCGAGCACCGATCTGATCGTCGTCGCCACCCGGGGCGAGGGGTAGCTCAGTTGCGCCAGATGGCGGCGAGGGCCGGCACCCGTTCCCGCACCAGTGCCTGAATCTGGGCAAGACGGGCCGGGCTGTGCGCCTCGAAGCGGAGGGTGATGAGGGCCTCGGTCACGGAGCGGCGGGCGAGCGCCCACCCGTCGCCAAAGTCGATGCGCGTGCCGTCGAGCAGCCCGACGGGATGGTCCGAGAAGGCGCGGCGCAGGTCCTCCAGAATCGCCTCCGCCTTCTCCGGCGGGCAGGGCAGGCGAATGTCGGGCGTGATGGGATGCCTCGGCACGTCGGCGAGGACCTCCGCCAGCCCGCGGCCCTCGGCCTGCAGGATGTGCAGGAGCAGGCAGGAGGCAAAGAGGGCGTCATCTCCCCCCAGCTCCCGGAAGAAGTAGTGCCCGCTGATCTCCGCGCCAAAGAGCGCCCCGCGGTCGAGCAGGGTCGTCTTGATGAAGGCGTGCCCAGACCTCTCCATGATGGCCCGGCCGCCGGCCTGCTCGACTGCCTCAGGCAGCACACTGGAGGACTTGATGTCGTAGATCACCTCGCCGGGCCCGTCGCGCAGCAGCCAGCGGGCAAAGACGACCGCCACCCGGTCCGGCTCGGCCGGGGCGCCGTGGGCATCCACAAAGGCCACGCGGTCCCCGTCGCCGTCGAAGGCGAGCCCGAGGTCAGCCTGAGAGGCGGTGACGCGCCCGCGCAGGGCCCGCAGGCTTTCGGGCAGCGCCGGGTTGGGGGAGCGGTTGGGAAAGCGCCCGTCCGGCTCACAGAACAAGCCCTCGACGGCGTAGCCCAGCCGGGAGAGGACCCGCTCTGCCACGCCACTGTAGCAGCCGTTTCCACAGTCTACCACCAGCCGCAGCGACCCGCCGGGCGCGAAGCGGCGCACTAGGGACGCCTCGTACTCGGGCAGGATGTCGACCGGACGGACGGACCCTTCCCCCTCGGCGAAGGCGCCGGCCTCCATCTCGGCGGCGATGGCTTGCAGCGTCTCGTCGGTCGGGGGTCGGTCCCCCAGCATCAGCTTGAAGCCGTTGTGGTTGGCCGGATTGTGGGACGCTGTGACCATGATGCTCCCCTCAGCCCCGAGGTGGACCCTGGCGAAGCCGAGGGCGGGCGTTGGCAGGATCCCGAGGTCGAGCACATGGCAGCCGGTCGACAAGAGGCCCTCGATCAGCGCCGCCTTGAGGAAGGGCGTGCTCAGGCGGACGTCCCCGCCGACCACGACCCTCTTGCCGGAAAGGCGCGTTCCGACCGCCTGGCCAAGCCGGCGGGCCAGAGCCTCGTCGAGCTCCCTGCCGTACTCCCCACGAATGTCACAGGCCTTGAAAACGCTCACCACACCCATCTGCCATCAACCATACACGAACGGGCCGGTCAGGGCCCTCGGAGGTAACCCCGCTCCGTGAGGGCTGCCACAAAGCGCCCGTAGCGCTGGTCGTAGGCCCCTCGCAGCTCGGACCGCGGTTCGAAGACCCGCTCGATGCGCACGAGCTTGCGGGCCGCTGCCGTCAGGCTGCCGTACCAGAGGCGCGCAGCGGCCAGCACGGCTGCGCCCATCGCCGCGCCCGAGGTCCGGGGCACGGCCAGGCGCCGCCCGGTGATATCCGCTCGGAGCTGCAGCCAGGCCAGGCTCCGGTTGGCACCCCCGGCGGCGTAGATCGTATCTCCGACCACAAAGCCAATCTGCTCGAGCACCTCATAGCAGAGTCGCTCCAGGTAGCCCACACCCTCCAGGCAGGCGGTGTAGAGCGTCTCTTCGTCGGAGCTATGGCCCAGGGCAAAGCCCTCCGCCTCCGGATACAGGAACGGGAACCGCTCGCCCCGCCGCGCCAGAGGGTAGATGATGAGGTCCGTCGGTGCCCTGCCCAGTGCGGCCCGGTTCAGGCGGTCCAGCTCTGTGGCGGGAAAGCGCCGGGCGATGATCTCGCCGCCGGTAGAGCTCGAGCCTCCCGGCAACCAGTGGCCCTCCGGGTGGCGATGGCTGTAGATGCGGCCTTGCGGATCGCAGACCAGCCGGTCGCTCACCCCTTTGACGACCAGCGTCGTCCCGAGGGTCGAGTTCCAGTCCCCCGGCGCGACCGCTGCGGTCGAGAGCTGTGAGGCGCAGCCGTCAGTCAGCCCGGCGAGGACCTGTGTGCCGGCGGGGAGGCCGGTGTCCGCGGCGGCCCGGGCCGATACGCGCCCGATCGGCTCTCCGGGGGCGACGACGCGTGGGAAGCGCTCCGGAGGAAGGCCGAGCCCGGCGATGAACGCAGGCCAGCGGCCGGCCAGCAGGTCGTAGCCGGCTTTGAGGGCGTTCGTCCAGTCCGTCACACCCCACTCGCCGCTCAGGCAGCCGGCGATATAGTCGGCGGGTGCCAGGAACCAGCGGGCCCGGGCCAGGTCGGCAGGCCGGTGCCGGGCCAGCCACAGGAGCTTGGGCAGGGCGAAGGAGGGGGAGAAGCGGTACCCGAGGGCGGTGGCGAGCTCGTACCCCGCGGCCTGAGCTTCCGCAGCCTCAGTGCCAGAGCGGACGTCGCTGTACATGATCGCGGGGCCCAGGGGAGAGCCGTCGGCGGAGACCAGGCACACAGTGCCGGAGGTCGAGCTGACGGCGATGGCCTCCGCGCGCCGCCCGCCGAGGCCGGCTGCCATGGCGCGCAGCGCTGCACAGGCCGCGTGCCACCAGGCGGAAGGCTCCTGCTCGAACCAGCCCGGGGGCAGGGCCCGGCCGTACGCCGGCAGCGGCGCCGTTCCCTCTGCGAGCACCTCGCCGCCGACGTCGACGGCGACCGCCCGCGCCCCGCTCGTCCCGACATCCAGGCCCACCACAACCGTGGGGGCAACCCGTCCCTGCACCAACGGACTCCTTAAGGATCCTCTAAGACTATCATACAGCGGAATGCGTGGGCTGGCAATAGTAGGGGGTGAGGCGACGCCTCGCCCCCTGCCTGAACCCCCGTCCCCTCTTCAGGCGGACACCGCGGCGTCCGTCTCGGGGAGGGGAGATACGTTGAGTCGGGCTGCATAGTGTCACGGCGCATGAGGCAGCCCTGCGGTGCTCATCCGGGGGACTGTTCGCCGCTCACACTGGTGCTTGGAAGACGCTGAGCGGTAGTCACGATGCGCTGCAACTCCGGAGTACCCCCACCCCTGCCCCTCCCCCAGGCAGGCGCCGAGCGCCTGCCTGGGGGAGGGGTGATGA
>DYEI01000063.1 GCA_020725765.1 Anaerolinea sp.
GAGGGTGAAAGCATCTGACGAGCGCAGGCCAGCCTCCAAGACCTGGCGCTCGGCGTCCGTCAGCGGACGCACATGAATAGGAGTCCTCATGCCCGATATTATACCACATTACCGAGCACCTCGGTTGACCCTGCACTAGGCAGCGGCCGGTGGTTGGCGTTCCGCCAGCGCGCCACGCACGATGCCTGGCGTTAGGGGGTGGGAACCCCACCCCTGCCCTCGACTTTGGCCTTTCGGAGCGCAAGCCGTGGTGCCGTCCACAGGCCGCGGAGATGACCTCCGGCCTTGTTGCACCGGGGATACCCCTCCCCGAGGCGGACTCCGCGGCGTGACGTGCAAGGGCCCCAGCCGCGCAGGTGTGTGCAGGGCGCTTGGTGACTACCTTTCAGGTTACAGACACAGTCTGGCCGGTGCGCCCGGATTCGAGCGCCGCGGTGAGGACCCGATGGTGCTGCGCCGTCTCCTCCGGCGTGGCGCAACCGAAGGGTTGGTGCATATGGTCGTGGCCGTGCGCGAGCTCGTCACAGAAGGCCGCGACCATCTGCAGGATGGCATCGGGGAAGCCGAACTCGAAGATGGCGCCAGTGCCGGTCGGATATGCTGATTCGTAGCCCAGGTCGCGCACCTCCCAGCTCTGGGGCATGCCGGGTCGGAAAGTGAGTGTGCGCAGGGTCTTCGGGTACTTGGTGCTGTACTCGGCAGAAAAGTGTGTGCCGAGGATGCGGATGAACCAGGTGTTCGCCTCGCCGGGCGCGATGCGCTTGGTGCTGAGCAGCATCGGGAAGCGCTGGTCACCGGTATTTACTTCGCAGGCCAGTATGCCATTATCCCACGTGTCGCAAGGTACGAGGGATCCATCCCTGTCGGGCCGATGTGTCACGATCTTGGAGAGCAGGGCGCGTACGTTACGTGGCAGCCAGCCGAAGCGCAGCGGGATGTGCAGAACATGCATCCCCAGGTCACCGAGGCAGCCGTATTCGCCGTTGAACTCGAGTTGGCGCTTCCAGTTGATCGGTTTGCGTGGGTCCAGGTCGCTGGAGTGCCAGAGGCCGCTCTCTACCTCGATGATCCGGCCGAAGCGACCTTCGCGCAGGAATCGGATGATCTGGTAGGCACCAGGGAAAAAGGGGAACTCGGAGGAGCAGCGTACGAGCACCTCCGGATGAGCTTGGGCGGCGGCCACAATGCGAGCGTTGGCTTCCAGGTCGATGCCGAATGGCTTCTCGCCCAGCAGGTGCTTGCCCGCCGCGATGGTGTCGACATAGACCTCAGCGTGCAGATGGTGTGGCAAGGCACAGTATACGGCGTCGACCTCGGCGCTGGAGAGGAGTTCCCGGTAGTCGTCGGTGGCCAGCTTCAGGCTGGGAACATTTGCCCTGAACCAGTCAAGAGAAGACTGCGAGCGGCTGCAGGCTGCGATGACCTGTGGCCTGACTTCCAGGTCGCGCAGGTGACACCAACGCGCGCAGGCGCTGGCAAACTCGCGGCCCATGAGGCCCCCGCCTATGACGCCGAAACGGATAGTCCGCCTGTCCACGGTCGAACCTCAATCTTTCGACGTAGCGGTATCCGGAGGCCAGTCGCTAGGCGTAGCCCAGCTCCTTCTCGGCCTCGTAGATACTCTCTTCAATGATATCCATCGCCTTTAACGCCAGGTCGTCCTCCATGATGAGGGGCGGCGACATGCGCAGGATGTGACCGGCAGGGATCCACGCGAGGCCTTTGCGGAAGGCTTTCTGGTACACCAACCGGCCAGCTTGCTCGAAGGGCTCCTTCGTTGCTTTGTCCTTGACCAACTCGATGCCAAGCAGGCAGCCGAGCCCGCGCGTCTCACCGATGATGGTATAGCGCGACTCCATCTCTTTCATCCGCCCGAGCAAGAGCTTGCCCAAGTGTGCTGAGCGCTCACAGAGGTTCTCCTCCTCGATTACCTCGATGGAGGCCAGCGCTGCGGCGCAGGCCATTGGATTGCCCCCGTACGATGTACTGGCAGATATCTTTTCGATCGCTTCTTTGTGCTCCTCCGAGACGAGCATGGCGGTGACCGGGAAGCCGTTGCCAAAGCCCTTTCCAAGGGTCATCACATCGGGAACAGTATTCCAGTGTTCCATGGCAAACATCTTGCCAGTGCGTGCCATGCAGGTGAGGACCTCATCAGCCATAAGCAGGATACCTAGCTCGTCGCAGATCGCACGGATCTTCTGTATCCAGCCATCGGGAGGCACGATGCTGCCGGCCCACCCCTGGACTGGCTCGAGGACGATGCCAGCGACACGCCCGGAGGTCTCTTCCTTGATGACCGTCCGGATGTATTCGGCGCAGAGCAGGTCGCATTCTGGATAGGTTTGATGGAACTCACAACGGTAGCAGTATGCGCGGGGGACCAGGTAGAAGCCGGGCGCGCGCAGCCCCTGTGAGGCATCCAGCCGCGCCAGGGCAACCGCCCCCATCGTTTTTCCATGGAAGTCGCGGTGGAAGGATATGAACTCGAACTTGCCGGTAGCGGCGCGCATCACGCGCAGCCCGGCCTCCACGGCGGTTGTGCCGGAGTCGTAGAGCTGCATCCCATTGAGTTTCTTCCGGCCTTCGCCCATCGAAATGGAGGCGAGCTTTTCCAGCAGGCGCATTTTGATGGGGGTAGTAAAGTCGTGGCAGTTCATCAGTTCGCCTGCAGCCTTCTGGACTGCTTCGGTGACTTTCGGGTGGCAATGGCCGAGGCCGGTGACGTAGATGCCGGAAGAGAAGTCGATGTACACGTTGCCGTCGACGTCGGTGAGGGTGCAGCCGCGACCCGATTGGAAAACGACCGGGAAGAGCTGCACCTGCGAGGAGTAGCCTTTCATGTATCGCGCGGCCCGGCTGTGAATCTCCCGAGATCGCGGGCCGGGCGGGCAAACCTTGATCTGTGGCACCGTGTTCGGGTCGACATAGGCCCAATTCTTATCGTACATGGTGGCAGAGCCCTTTCTAGGTTTCGATCACGGATGTCGGCGACTATGATGGGCGAAAGGCGTCAAAGAGCGGCTTGAGCTGCTTGTAGAGAGCATGATAGCGACTGTAGGCCCCCTCGTAAGCCGGCGCGAGGGCGGGGTCAGGTTGTACACGTCGTGCCACTCTGACCATGCTCTGTGAAGCGGCGATCAGGTCGGGATAGACTGAAGCGCCAACCGCTGCCAGAATACCTGCACCCAAGACGGCGGCCTCCTCCGTCTCGGGAACAGCAAGTGGGCGCTGGCAGACGTCGGCCTTGATCTGTACCCACAGCTGGCTCCGTGCGCCACCGCCCAGGACGTACACTTCGTTCACCTTGACACCCAGGTTGTCGAGAGCTTCCAGGCCGTCACGCAGCATGAAGGCGACAGCTTCCAGTATGGCACGTGTAAAGTGGGCGCGGGTGTGGCTCAGAGAGAAGCCAAAGAAGACGCCGCGGGCGGCCAGATCCGTCTCCGGGAAGAGGACGCCCTGCAGGTGAGGCAGCATCACAAGGCCCTCGCAACCGGGAGGCACTCCGGCGGCATCCTGGCAGAGGAGGTCGTAGGCGCTCTGGCCTGTTGCTCGTGCCCGCTCCTGTTCTGCCTCACCAAAGCGGTCCTTGAACCACTTGAGCACGAGGCCGCCGGTGGGGTTCCACGGGATCACGCAATAGGTGCCCGGCACCGCGTGGGTGTAGCACGATATTCTGGTGATCGGGTCGAAGACCGGTCGCTCCGTCGTCGCCAGCAGCGCGAGCACACTGCCAGTGCTCGCGGTGACGATCCCCGGTCGAACGTTGCCCGCACCAATGGCAGCGCATACCTGGTCCATCGCCCCGACTACTATCGGAGTGTCGGACCGCAGACCGGTCTCGGCGGAAGCCTCAGCCGTTACTCGACCCACGAGGGTGCCCGAGGGTACGAGTTCTGGAAGCTGGTGCCTGCGTACACCTACCAGCTCGAGTACAGGTTCCAGCCAGTCGCGGGTGCACAGGTCCACCATCATCGAAGAGCCCCAAACGCTCGCCTCTGCTGAAACAGCGCCGCTGAGGCGGCAGATGACATAGTCCCCGGGCAAGAGGAAGTGGGCGATGTCTGCAAAAGTGTCGGGCTCGTGGCGGCGCAACCAGGCGATCTTGCAGGCGGGCCAAAGGCCCAAGATCTCGGGCTGGCCGGTGTGCTTCAGCAGCCAATCTTGCTCAAAGCTCGCTGCGATCTCCAGCGCTTCTGCTTCAGCGCGAGCGTCTGTTGTAAAGATTGCAGCACGTGCCGGACGTCCGTCGCTCCCCAGCAGGATGAGCGTCTCCCCGTGGCTGGACACTGAGAGGGAAACGATATGCATGGGAGCGTTCGGCACCTGTGCCAACACCCGGCGCACGACGCGGCATGCGCCCTGCCAGAAGACCTCAGGGTTGACCTCGACCCTCAGCGAACCCTCCGGAATCACCAGATACTCGTCTGTGGCGAGCGCTACCTGCCTACCATCGAGGGTGAACAGCCCCGCCTTGATCGTCGAAGTGCCTATGTCAAGGCCGAGGACAAGGCTGCGTTCGGCCATCGCACAACTCCTTGGTTGGGCTTGAGCACACGTCAGATATCACAGTTGGGCATGAGTCGCCGTGACGCCCGGAGGTATACAGGAGTCACGTCGTCCACCTCTGGAAGCCTGGACCCGACCTTCTTCCAGGGACCGCGTGGTGTTGGCGCCTGGGAGGGAGAATGGCTACCTCACCAACTCGAAGTCTACCCGCATCATTTCTGCCACCGCACCAAGCTCGCTGCCTAGATGGCCGTAGGCGAAAGCGAGGTGGTGGCCTGCGCCCGCCAGGCACCAGTGGTCGTAAAAGCTCTCAAGGCTGCTCTCGACTGGTCGCCAAAGCATCTGGGGCGCGACCGTCGGGCGCGGCCAGACCGGGAGGGCCTCTCCCTCACCCGCGATGAGCTTCCACCGCCCGCCCTGAAGCGACACGAGGGCAAGGAGGGTGACCGGTCCAGGCTGGTAGGCGAACTCTAGTGCCGCTCCCCAGCCGTACCGTCCCTGGTAGTAGATGGAGTGCCGCAGCGCGACCTGTGGCTGAGGCGCAGCCAGGTTGGGATTGCCCATGGAGTCGTGGGCGATGTATGCAGCTCCCTGGTCAAAGTCAAAGCCGTAGCTTTCGCCCAGGCTCGTGTCGCCCGTCAGGCCTTGCAGGATCAGCATGCCGGCAGTGCTCGTGAGGTCCGCCTCAACCGCCACGGGGATACCCTGGGCCAACAAGCGCGAGACGCCCCACGAAAACACGATGCCACAGCGCGGATCGTGGAGGAGCGCCTGGTCGTAATGTGCCAGGCCGTCCAGCTGTCGCGCCCGGACCACCTGCTCCAGCCCGAGCGCACAGCGCGCCGACCGGGCAAAGATGTCCGGATCGAGCTCGTCGGTGCGCCAGGCGGCCTTGGCTTCGGCGATCAATGCCTGGGTCTCAGCGGGCTGTACAGCGTCTACCGCTGCCGCCACCTCGTCGATCTCGATATGCACCAACGTCGGACCGATTACCTGACGGAGACTGAGGGGATCGACCATCAGGTCGGCCATGTACTGGTAGGGGTGGCCAACCATGCCGATGCGCGCCCAGCGCAGGCGTTCCGTCAGTGCGGCAGCCTTCATATAACGCCCGAGCCGAGCCAGCGTGTTGGGATCGGCGAGGTGTCCAGTGACAATGTGGAAGGGGATGCCGCCTCGCATCAGGGCGTGGGTGGCCTCAGGCAGGCCTGCCAGTCCAGAGTTCAGCATCACCAGGTCCCAGTCTGCGTCGGCGGGCCAGTGCCGCAGCTGCTGTGTATTCCAGACGATGACCGGCACCTGCGTGCGGGACAGGGCACGCAGAGGGACCAGGCTCTGCGTGTAAGCGAGCTCTGCGAAGACGACAGCCTCTACCCGCGCCTCTCTGAAGGCGAGTTCCGCTGCGGCCGCCTGCTCCTCCGACTCCACGAGCCCGGGGCAGACCACCTCCGCCAGCGGTTCCAGTGCCCGGCAGAAGGCCAACGCAGCCTCCTGTGCAGCCGGCCGCAGATGTGCCGTCTTGTTCCACTCGTCCTCGAGCAGAGCTGTGATCAGAAGCCCAACCTTTGGTCGCGTCACTTTTTCGATCACGGTCTCTCTCCTACCGGGTGAACCCGTACCTTGTGGCGGTGGCATCCGGGGATGCACCCTCTCGCACCACTTCGTTCAGGGCGTCGAGGAAGGCCTGGGGCCGGTCGGATTCGAAGACGTTCCGACCAAAGACAACCCCGCGGGCACCGGCGGCGATGGCCTGCGCGGCTTTTGTGAGGGCCTGAGCCTCGTCCTCCTTGCTGGCCCCGAGGACGATGATCGGTACCGGTGTGGCCTCAACCACTTCCGCAAAGCGCGGCCCGGTGTAAAAAGTCTTGACGAAATCGGCCCCCAGCTCGCTCACGATGCGGCAAGAGCGCAGGACGAGGTCGTGGAACTCGTCCTGCGCGAACTGATCGGGGCCACGGCCCGGATAGATCTCACCGCCTAGGGGTATGCCTGCGGCACGCGCTTCCTCCGCGAGTCGGGCAAAGCTCTCAACCGAGGCGGCGTCGGCAGTGGGGCTGCCGGTACCGACCGCCAGCGACGCGAGAGCCGCGTCTGCGCCTAGGGCAAGGGCACCAGCGGGCGAGAGTACCCGGGCGTGGCTGCCATCGCGATACGTCCACTGGAAACAGTAGTCGGCGTTCCAGTTGAGGCGCACGATAGCCCAGAGCGTACGCCGCTCGGCAAAGACCTCGCTGCAGCGCCGGAGCATACCAGGGGAGAGCAGGACTGCGTCATAGCCTTCGAGGCTCCGAAGCGTCCGGATCGGCTGAAGCAATCCCTTGCGCGGTCCCTGAAACTCGCCATGGTCGATCGGCAGGATAATGATGCGCTGTCCATCCGGGATCAGGCGTCTGAGGCGGATCTCACTGCCAGACATATCTGTATCTCCTTTCATAGGGGGCAGACTGCGTTGGCGTGCTGTGGCAGAGCGCTCGTGACTACGGCTACAGCAGCACTTGGCGCGCGCTTGCGAGGACTTTTTCGGCCGCTTTCACTTTGTAGTCATCGAGCGCTGGCGGCTCGTAACGGGCCAGCGCCTCCCGCCAGCGGGCCTCGGCTCGCTCGACGATCTGACGTTCCTTGATCCTTTCGGCCTCGGGGCTGTCAAACGAGGTGCGGTCCATCAGCGTGGGCAACCAGAGGGCATCGCGCCAATGGTCCACGGTATGGTCCATCAGCAGGAAGGACTGCCGATCATCGCGCGCAAAGCGCTCGATCTCGTCTAACGCGAGGGTTTCGTCGTTGACCTCCATGCCGCGCGCCAGCTGCGCGATCTGGCGGTTTAGCTCCAGGTCGATGACCTGCTGAGTCGGCGAGTAGACGTTGCCCGCCTCGAGCGTGCCAGTTTGGCCGCCGAGGTGGTCTGTGAACAGCCCGTAGGCGAGTGCTTTGAGCATCTTGTCGTTGATGGCCTGCATGCCGGGAACTTTGGCATCGGTATACCCGGCACAGAGGCCGATGCGAATGCCATAAAGGCGGTAGAAATACTGGTAGAGGGCGCAGTCGATCAGTATCGATTCGGGAGTGCTGAACAGGACGCGCGTTGTGCGCATGTCCATGATCCCTGCCAGGGGAATCGCTCCGAGGCTCACATCCTCGTTCAGGGCCCACCCGGCAAGCCAGCCGCCCAGCGTCTCGGCCACACCTACCACGGTCGCGCCTGCCAGGGTCACTGGTGCGTTCGCTCCTGCTACCGGACAGCTATTCACCCACCAGTGCTCGAGGCCATTACCTGCCACTGCCAGAAGGCATCCGGCAGCCCGCTCGTCCAGGGTGAAGTGGTTCACCGAACACCCATTAGAGTGGTAGCGAGTCTCTCGCCCGGCCATGATCGTCTCGAGCGCCTCCAGGTAGGGCAGTTGTGAAGGTAGCATGAGTTCAGGGCAGTGCTTGATCTTGTCGGTTAACTTCATGGCTTCAACGGTAGACAGGATGGGCTCGATGGGAGGCGGCACGTCCTGTGCAGTCATGCAAGTCCGAGTCTCGACGATCTCCGGGAGCATGTGCCAGGCGCGGACGACGTTGCGGATGTCCTGCAGAGTTGCTGGCCTGCGGATGCCCTCGGTGTGGTCGTAGTAGCAGGTATAGTTGTGGCCGACATGTTCTCCGGCAGGGAGGGGGCGGCGCAGCACCGGCTCGTCCCTGGGCGTCGATGCGTGCGCCCGCGCTGTCTCCTCTATCAGTTCCATCTGCTTTGGTGTAGGCCGTACGGCTCCGGTCGCATAGTCCACACGCATCCCGCGCCGCTCCAGTCGTTCAAGGATCGGACGACTCAGGATACGAAAACCGGCGTTGGCCAAGATGCGCAGGGCTCCGGCGCGGATGCGCTCGATCTCATCGTCTGTGATGACACGCCAATGGTGCAGGTCGGGTATATCCGTTGGGATGAGCATCGCCAGTGTTTTCTCCTCAAAGGCAAGCTGGGCTATCGGTAGTGATCGCGCATTTCCTGGTGATAGGGCAGGGCGAGGATGCTGTCGAGGAGGCGCTGGGCCTGCTCCTCGGATCGACTCCAGGGGTCCATCAGGATCAGCTGCAACAGCAGTTGTCTCGATCCCTTCTCGTAAGCCTCCAGCTCAAGGTTCACAGGGGCAACGCGATCTCGCAGGATGTGCGCGAGGAGCGGGCTGGGGAGCCCATGGGTGTGGATGCCCTGGATGCCCCGTTTCGAGACGAGGAGCGGTATCTCGACCTCAAAGTCGTTGGGAATGCCAGGCACGTATCCACCACAGTTCTGGATGTTGCCGATCACGACCCGGGGGATGTCGCATGTGATTGCCTCGATGATGGGCACCATGGGTTCCCCTGATACCTCAGGGGGGAAGTACTCGGTAACGCGCAGCGATGGGTCGGCGGCCGCGTGCCTGATCTCTCCGGCGGACCGTGCAACATGGGCAAAGTAGCTGTTCCAGCCCTCGGCCGGGTCCTCCTGCCAGCGCCGCTGAGTAGCTTCGTCGCTGTGATACCAGAACGGCCAACTCGCCCCGCTCCAATGAGCGGTATCGCCGATGGGAAAGGCGCCGAAACGGCGATAGAGGTCTATGCTCTTGAGTGGGATGGGTGGCTGCCTTTCCTCGGATTTGTAGCGGGGCAGTTCGTCCTCGATCCAGCGGTCAAGGAGCGGGAAGACGTTCTCACCCTTGTGATACAGGTGTGTGCACCACACAAAGTGGTTCACTCCAGGAATCTCGAAGGTGACGTGCTCGCGCTCCAGACCGAGGACGTTGGCGATATGGTATACCTCGGAGAACCCGTGGCACAGGCCGACAAGGCGGGCTTCTGGGTATCGGCGGCAGAGGTAGGTAACCCCTGCCAGCACGGGGTTGGCGACGAGCAGATGCCAGGCCTGAGGGCAGATCTCAAGAGCATCCTCGATAATCGACTCGAAGAGGCGAAACTGGTAGAAGTTGATCCAGAACGCCTCGTCGTACATGATGTGGAAAGAGCCACCCCAGCTATAGCCCAGGTTCTGAGCGATGCGCCAGCCCTCCTGTAGTCGATGGTGGCCGGCCGCCAGAGCTGTGTTGATGACAAAACTGGCGCCTTCCAGAGCCTCTCGTCGGTGCAATGTCTTCTCTAGGTGAATCCGAAACCCCAACTCATCAGCATAGCGGCGGCAGAGAGTATGGGCGGCTTCCAGGCGCTGCGGGTCTATATCCATGAAAGCGACAGTGCTGCCCTCCAGACTAGGAGTGAGGCAGATGTCGCGGATCAGGGAGAGCGAAAAAGCTCCGCTGCCAGCGCCGATGATCGCGATCTTGGTGTGCATCAGTCAGTCCTCCCCTGGTGCGACAAGGCGGCTTGCGCTGCGGGTGCCTGTGGGCGCAGCCCGGTTCGTGGCGCGCTTGGACCGGCGGCGTCGGTGTCATCTGCAGTTCTCTATTGCCGCAACGCCCTCTCGGCGCAGCGTACGACGTCGTCGATCGCGCGCACACGCTCGCGGTCGATCTCCCAGTCGGCGCAGCGCAGCACCGCCTCCACCCGGGCGCGCGCGCGCTCGACCATGTCACGCGCGCGGTCCTTCTCCAGGCCAGCAGCTAGCATGCGATCCATGAGCACCGGATACCAGACCACGCGTCTCATGTGCGCCAGTGTATGATCCTCGGTTAGGTGGTTGCCGCCGATGCCCTGTCGGCGGATCTGCTCGACACACAGCGTTTCCTCACTGACAGCTATGCCTTTTCCGAACTCGTGAATCCAGTGTGCGACCTCGAGGTCGAGCATGGCCTGTTCGGGAGAGAACGTCTTGCCTCCATTCACCAGCCCGACGGGGTAGTTCACCCGGCCCGAGCGGTAGCTGGCCCAGAACTTGGCCAGTTTCTCCATGACGGCCTGCGCACCCGGATACTTGGCGTCGGTGTAGCCTGTGCCGATGGCAAAGTCGAAGCCATAACGCCGCTCGTGGAGCTCGGCGATGCCCAGATCCTGCAGGATGGCCTCTGGTGCAGCGAAAGAGGCCGCGCCCGTCGCCATGTCCAGCACACCAGAGATCACCCCTCCTGCTACCCAGGCCGTCGGGCAGGCGCAACGCACTGCCGTCGCCACACCCAGCACCTCAGCGTTGCAGAGGGCGACGTTGGCGGCCAATGACATGGGCGCGGAGGCGCCCGTCAGAGGCATGGGTATGATGGTCGTTGGCAGGCCACGCTGGGCGAGGAGCAGAAGCACATCTCCGGCCCTGTCGTCCAGGGTGAGAGGCGAGATGGTCTCTTTGGCAGTCACAAAGCAGGGGTCAGCCAGGTACGCTTCGCGACTGCCACGCACGATCTCACCCAGCTCGATGAGGTACTCGAGCTCTTGAGCATTCCAGACCTCGGTAGCGCCCGCCTTGTTTGTGTAGCGGGCGATGAGGGCGGCCGTCTTGATCCGCTGTAGGCGTGGGTCGACGGGAGTACCGTCGTCTTCGGTCAGATAGACGACGGGGTTCCCTACTGAGGTCACCTCGGGCAGAGCCTGGCCGAGGCGCACCATGTCGATCAGGTCCTTACGCGTGGGGGGCCGCACCTGCTGGCGCCCCCAGTCCAGGTACTCAACACAGGCCCCGCCGAACTTGGCCTGGATAGGACCGGCTGAGCGCGAAGAGACGACGCCGTTGAGCAAGACCGGCCGACGTCCGCGTCGCAAGTCTTCCTGCATGTCGGCGATCGTCCGTTCGACCAGGGATGGAGGAAAGCGGACCGCCTGCTGGGCATGGTCGACTCTAGCGCCATGTTGCTCGAGCGCCTCAAGGAGAGCGGGGGCCATGATCCTCATACCGGGGTTAGCCAGGATCTCGAGGGAAGCCTGGTGCAGCGCCTCGAGGTCGTCGTCGCTGAACAGTCTTACAGAGTCAGTCGATTTGGGCATTTTCATCTCCAAGTCTGCGACAATCCTTGCCTAATCAAGCATGTTGTCGGTGGCCAAGCGGCACTGGAGGAGGGCGCCGTTCATGAGCACGGGCGACAGGAGCGCGGCTGTCGTCATGGGGACCTCTCACGGCAGTTCCAGGAGTGCACGCCTGGCGTGGGCCACGACTGTCTCCGCGGCGCGCACCTTCTCCTCCGGTACAGGTGGCGGCTGATAGCTCGCGAGGGCAGCGCGCCACTTGGCCTCGGCGCGCTCGAGCATAAGACGCTCCCTCTCACGCTCAACCGCCGGCGCGGACCAGCAGGTGCGATCCATGAACTCCGGGCTCCAGAGCGCTTCACGGAAGTGCGCCAGTGTGTGGTCCAGGTCCAGGAACGAGCGATCCACCCGCAGACCGCACTCCAGGATCTCCTCCAAAGCCAGCGTTTCGTCGCTGACCTCCACGCCACGGGCCAGTTGTGCTGTCTGACGGTTCAACTCCAGGTCGATCATGAGTTGGGTAGGAGAGAAGGCCTTCCCTGCTTCGAGCATCCCCTTGTGCTGCCGCTCAGGATGGTGTGTGAGCCACTGATACGCCAGGCTCTTGAACACCTTATCGTTGACAGCCTGCATGCCCGGCATCTTGGCATCGGTATAGTCGGTGAGCATCCCGGCCTTGACGCCATACATGCGATCCAGAACTTGATACAGGCCGACATCGATCAAGATTGCCTCGGGCGTGGCAAATAGCACCCGGGTTGTGCGCATGTCGAGAACGCCCGAGCAAGGGATCGCGCCCAGTTGAACCTCTTCCGAGAGAGCCCAGGGTGGGCACCATGCACCGAGAGTTTCTGCGAGTGCCACGACGATGGCGCCGGCAAGGGTCACCGGCGCGCTCGCTCCGGCTACCGGGCAACTGGAGACAGCCCAGGCTTCTAGACCGTTGCGCTTCCAGATTGCCCACAGGCAAGCCGCTGCGCGTGCGTCGACCGTGAACCGGTTGAGCGCATAGCCATCCGCCCGATAGCGGCACTGCCGGCCGGTGGCTATGGTATAGAGCTCCTCCAGATAAGGGAGTTGCTCCGGCAGGATCAGCTCCACGCCCATCGTCCTCTTGTCGGTGAGGCGGATGGCCTCAGCGAAAGACACCAGAGGTTCGATCGGGGGAGGCACGTCCTGGGCGGTCATACAGGGTCCCAGAGCCGTGATCTCCGGTAGAGCGTGGCCGACCTTGAGCATGGCTCGCACATCGTCCAGCGTGGCGGGCCGCTGCTCGTTCGTGGGCCAGTCGTAGTAAAGGGTGCCGTTGTAAGCGAGTGCTAGTCCTGCTGGCACCGGTCGGCGCAGCACCGGTTCAGGAGGCTCGGGGGTAGCAAGGCACCTGGCATGTTCCTCCACGGCCGCGATCATGGCTCGCGTTGGCCAAAAGACCTCACTGGCATAGTCAACACGAGCCCCCCGCCGCTCCAGGCGAGTCAATAGCTCGCGGTGCTGGACGCGAAAACCGACCTCCTGCAGTACACGCACAGCGGCAGCGTGTATGCGCTCAATCTCGGCGTCTGTGAGGATGGGCATGTAAGTGAACTGGCAGCTGCTACCATGCCCTGTGTTCGCTACAGCCATGTCCACTAGCCCTTCACTCCGGTGACGACAGTGCCCTGGATGAACTGTCGTTGCGCCAAAAGGAAGATAAAGATGCAAGGGATGATGGAGAGCGTTGCTGCAGCCATGAGCAGGTGGTTCTCCGGCCGACTTCGCACGCTGCCCTGCAGGTAGCGCAACGCGACGGCAAGGGTGTACTTCTCCCGGTCGCTCAGGTAGATGAGGGGACCAAAGAAATCGTTCCACGTGCCCAGGAACGTGTAGATCGCAATTGCGAGAAGGGCAGGGCGTGCCAGCGGCAGTACGATCTGGGCATAGGTCCTCACGTAGCCCGCTCCATCGATGCGCGCGGCATCCTCCAGGTCCAGAGGGATGGTCAAGAAGAACTGCCGCAAGAGGAAGATGGAGAACGGATTGCCAAAGAAGGCCGGCACGATCAACGGTTTGTACGTGTTGACCCAGTGTAGCGTCTGGAAGAGTACGAACTGGGGAATGACGAGCACAGCTCCTGGCAGCATCAGAGTTGAGAGCAGGATCAGGAAGATGATGTCCCGTCCCGGCATGCGCAGGCGCGAGAATCCATAGGCCGCCAGAGAGCTGGAGAGCAACACGCCCACGATGACCAGGACGACGATGAACACGGTGTTTCTGAGATACTGCGCAACAGGAAAGCGCTCCATCAACTCCACATAGTTCTGGAACCGCGGGGGCCAGGGCACCCAGACGGGTGGAAAGCGCTGGGCATCTTGCCAGGTCTTGAGCGACGTGCTTACCTGCCAGTAGAGAGGGAAGAGGAACAGCAGGCTGCCGGCACTGAGGATCAGGTAGGTGAGGGCAGCCCCCAGAACTCTACGCATGCGCCGCCCCATCCAAAGGGGGCGCTGCCTACCATCCCGAGTTGCTTGTGCCATCAAGGGCGCCTCCGCTCCGCCTCGTAGTAGACCCACATCGGGCTGGACTTGAACGCCACGATCGTCAGAAGGAGCACCGCCACAAAGAGCAGCCAGCTCATGGCTGTCGCCAGGCCCATCTTGTTGTACGAGAAGGCATTCTGGTATAGATAGAGCATGTAGGACAGAGTGGCGAAGCGGGGCCCGCCTCCTGTCATCATAAAGACCTCTGTGAAAAGCTGGGTTGCCCAGATTATGTTCATCACCAGATTGTAGAAGATAACTGGGCTCAGCATCGGTAGCGTGATGTGGCGGATCTTGTCCCACCAGTTGCTACCATCGATTTCTGCGGCCTCGTAGAGCTCGGTTGGGATTCCCTGTAGGGCACCCAGCCAGATTGGCAGATACCAGCCGACACTCCACTGACTCACCATGATAATGGAGAAGAGCGCCCAACGCGGATCCCGCAGCCAGTTGGGACCCTGTATCCCGATCATACGAAGCGCTATGTTCACCAGGCCGTATCGTCCGTTGAGCAGCCAGATCCAAAGCATGGACACGGCCACGCCGGACAGCATCGCGGGCAGGTAGTAGATGGTGCGAAAGAGATGCATCCCCTTCAGATTCTGGTTCATCAGAATCGCCAGGGCGAGTGAGTTGACGAGCCAGAGAGGAACTACTGCCAGGGCATAGATCGAGGTTACGCGCACCGACTGCCAGAACAGGTTATCGCTGAGGAGAGTGGCATAGTTGGCCAAGCCCACGAAGTGTGGTCGGCCAGCCAAACGATAGTCCGTCAGACTGAGGAACGCCGAGGTTGTCAACGGAAACAGTGAAAACGCCAGGAAGCCGAGCACAGCGGGCGCGATGAAACAAGCGCAGGCGATCGCCTCGCGTCGCTGTAGAGAGAGATGAAACAGGTTCCTCTTTCTTGGGCGCGTTGTGACAGACGCCACACCCACCTCCTGCGAAGTTGAGGGGAGGAGATGGGTGCGATCATCTCCTCCCCGCCGAGCCAAGCTACTTGACCGGGGGCATGCTCTTCTTCATCTCAGCGTAGAAGGGTGTGCCCTCCTTGTCCAGGTACGCCGCGGCCTGCTCCGGCGTGATCTCGCCGATGGAGAGCTGCTGCACCGTCGGGTCGAGGTACTTCCCGGGGAACTCCCAGAGGTTCATGTCAAGCGGATACGGGCAGTACATGGGGCCCGGCAACTCCGCCGCCAGGACGCGGTACTCGTAGCCCGGAGCAGCCCACTCGGGTTTCATGACGGCGTCGGAATGTGCTGCCTCCTTCAACACAGGCGTCTCGTAGGCGCCGAGGCCTATGAGGGTCTGGCCGGTCACAGTGGCGCTGACGAAGCGGGCGAACTGCCAGGCGAGCTCGGGGTTCTTGGTGCCCGATGCCACGGTCGATGTTGCCACCATGCAGTTGAGGGCCGGCCGGTAGCCCTGCTTGACCATTGGTATCAAGGTCACTCCCCACTCGAAGGGGAGATCGCGGTAGCCCCAGCCCGAGTCCCAATCGCCGCCGACGACCATGGCAGCCTGTCCGGCACCAAAGGCCGCGCCGTACGCCTGGAACGTGCCCATCTCGGCGAATGGAACGGCAGACTTGTCCTGGAAGCCCAGGTTGTACCAGAACGAGAGGACGTCAATGCCCACGGGGCTGTCAAAGTTCGTCTTCTCCGGGAAGATCTGGGGTATGGCCCAGAAGTCATCTGGCTGGTGCTCCCACCAGAGCCAGCCCACCGTGTCGAGCGTCGTGCCGAACTGGATTCCCCACTGCTGCTGTTTCAGGTTTGTGAGCTTCTTGGCCAAGGTTCGCACGTCATCCCAGGTCGAATTCTCAGTAGGTATGGGTTCACCTGCGCTATCAAATATCTCCTTGTTGTAATAGAGGAGGGGAACCCACGTGCCGAGAATGAGGTTGTACAGCCGCGACGTGCCAAACATGGCCAGCAAGGGATCCCGCATGTCCACAGTGAAAAGGTCCTGCTGGACCAGCACCGGGTCGTTGTTGAACCACTCGGTCAGATCCAGCAGTTGGCCCTCGAGCGCATAGCGCAGCAGGGAGAAGTCGCCGTAAATCACATCTGGCGGAGTGCCTGCTGCCATCAGTGCCGATAGCTTGTTCCAGTTCTCACCGTAGGGGAGAACGGTCAGCTTGACTTTGGCTTCGGGGTTCTCCTCCTGGAAAGCAGCGGCGATCTGCTCTCGGGATTGGTTAGCCGGTCCGAGATCGTACATAAAGTACTCGATCTCGCCTGCCAGCTTGGGCGCTGGCGTGGCGGCAGCGGGCTCCGCAGGAGCCGTAGCCTGAGGCGCGGCAGTGCCTTCGGTTACTGGAGTTGGCTCCGCAGTCGGAGGAGCCGTGGGTTTTGGCGCACATGCCCCCACGGCTGCTCCCGCCAACACTAATGCGCTCGAGCAGAGAAACTGCCGTCGGGTGAGAGATCGGCGATCCATTCCGCACATCTCCTTTCTTGCGGGCTAGCGCTGGATGTGGTAGATTCCAGCCACTGGCGGTGTTATCCATTCTAACAGGGTTTGTGGCTTGCTAGAGGCCATTCAGAGGCCAGGGAAAGGCCATGTCATGCCTACCGCGCGCACAATGCCACCCGAGTCTTTCCTTCGCGACCTCCGGTGGGCACTGCGTCACCTCTATAACCCAGAGAAGCTCAGTGAGAGTCCGCTTTTCAAGGTGCTCGGCGTCGACCCACGCGAGAGTCCCTCCGCCCTGAGGCGCATACTCTCGCAGGCTATCCATGCTTTGGCACCGGACGCAAGTGTGTCCACCGACTCGCATGCCTGGCGAGTCTACTATACCCTGCGCCATCGCTACCTGGACCAGTTCAGCCAGCAGCAGGTGGCCATGAGCCTGGGGCTGAGTATCCGCCAGATGCGTCGACAGGATCGGCTTGCCCTGCTCGTTCTGGCTGAGTATCTTCTGTGTCACTACGCAGTCGAGCAGACGAATCCGCCCCCAAGTGCCGGCCCCAGCGAAAAGCCGTCGGCAACTGCAGAGGAGATCGGCCCGGAGCGCGAGCTCCAGTGGCTGCGAAAGGCCTTCCCGAGTGAGGCCGTCAGCGTGGCCGAGGTCCTCCCGCCTCTCGTCAACCTGATTGTGCCCCTGGCCGAGAGCCTACGCGTGCGTGTCGAATACTCGGTCGCCAACCAGCTGCCACGGCTGGCGGTGCAGGTGGCTGCCATGCGGCAGGCGCTACTGAGTGTGCTTACCGCTGCCGTACGCTCGGTGCCTGGAGGCCAGGTCTATTTGACCGTACAGGCCGCTGGCCACCAGGTCTGTATCACGGTCATCGCCGAAAGGTCGGAGCATGGTGGGGCTGCGATCGGCATAGCAGGTGGCCTGGACTTGGCACGCCAGTTGGCAGAGGTATCGGGTGGCTCCCTTGATGTGCGAACGGAGGAAGGCGAGACACGTCCCTTCATCGCCAGGCTGGTCTTGCCAGCGGTGGAGCAGGTCGCCGTCCTCTTTGTGGACGACAATGTCGATACGTTGCAGTTGTACCAGCGCTATCTCGCGGGCACACGTTACCCCTTTCTGGGTGCCCGTGATCCTGAACAGGCGATGTCGCTCGCCGAGGAGCTGTCTCCAAGTATCATCGTTCTTGACCTGATGCTCCCTGGTGTGGATGGCTGGGAGCTCCTCGGACGCTTCCGCGAGCACCCTCGGACCCAGGGCGTGCCGATCATTGTATGCTCCATTCTCGAGCAGAGAGAGTTGGCCTTCTTGCTGGGGGCCGCCGAGTTCCTCGTCAAGCCGGTCAGCCGGGAAGTGCTGCTTGCGGCGCTGGATCGCCAGCTTGCCCGGCAGTCGCCAGGATGCCAGTAAGGCTCCGAATCGCAGCCAGTAACTGGGCGACGGATAGCCCGCCGGCTCGGGTAGCGGCGAGAGCACTGGCAACGATCGGCTGGCCCGCCGGGTCGCGGGCTGAGAGCACAATCACCGGAATGTCGCGGATCTCCGGATCGTCTCGCTTGGCAGCCAGCAACTGAAAACCGTCCATGCCCGGCATGACTAGGTCAAGCAGGAGCACTGCCGGTTGGAGCTCGCGGAGCATCTGGAGTGCTCGCTGGCCATCTCCGGCAGCTACCACGCGGTATCGTCGGGGCGATGAGGCCAGCATGCGCCAGAAAAGCCGTAACGCTTCCGGCTCATCGTCTGCGACGAGCACGGTTCGCCCTTTCAGCGACAGGCGATCGAGAGCCGCCAGTAGGGCATCCCGGGCGACAGGTTTGACCAGATAATCCGACACGCCCAAGGTGCCCGCCGCCTCGTGTGTCCCCGGAACCGAGCAGACAATGGCCGGCGTCCCATAGGGGAGTGCAGCCGATAGGTTCAGCCGCTGCAATGCCTCGCCCGCAGCCACGTCGTTCACGAGTAGAGCCCGGGCTGGCGTGCGCGAGAGTTCTGCGATGGCCTCATCCAGCGTGCTCACGGGCACTAGTTCAACGCCGTCGAAGTAACGGTTGAGCAGGCGCTGCAGGACGTTTCCGGCCTCCAGAACTACGAACCGCGGGCGTACTGAGGGTGTTGGTGCCAGCGATGGCCGGGCCCGCTCGCGGTAGTGCCATTCCGGGCTGAGCCATCGCGTGAGGTCATCCGCTGGAGGGAGTGGCGGGTTGATAGGAAGCCGAAAGTAGAAGGTAGTGCCTGCGCCCTTCTGACTCTCGAACCACATCTTGCCCCCGTGCAACTCGACAAAGTGCTTGCTGATGCTCAGTCCCAGGCCGCTCCCGCCGTGCCGTCGGTGCAATGAGGCATCCAACTGCTGGAATGGTTGGAAGACCTTGGCCTTTTCTTCGTGCGCAATGCCGGGACCTGTGTCGGCTACGCTAACCACCACTTCGTAACCCTCTCGCCAAGCCCGAAGAAATGCACCACCCCTATCTGTATAGCGGCCGGCGTTGCTGAGCAGATTGAGCACTACCTCGCGGATGCGTGTCCGGTCACAGTACAGTTCCAGGTCTGGGGGGATGTCCATCTCCAGGCGCAATCCCTTAGCAGTGAACAAGGGGCGCACGGCAGTGGCGGCTGCCTCCAGTATCTCGTGGAGCCGCACGTGCTCCTTTGTCAGCGCCACGCGTCCTGCTTCGATCTGACTGAGATCGAGTACATCGTCGATCAGGCTCGAGAGGTGCTGGCTGTTGCGATGAATGACCTCAAGGTCGGCCAGCAATGCTGGTGGAAGGTCCTCACCATACGCGTTCGGTGTCTGCAGAATCATCTCGCTATAGCCGATGACCATGTTCAGTGGAGTGCGCAACTCGTGGCTGACGTTGGCTACGAACTGCTCCTTGGCCCTACGCGCCTCTTCTGCTGCTTGCCGCAGACCCTGCGCCAGGCGGTTCAGACGGGTGAGTTGCAGGTTCGCATCGGCCAGATCGGCGAGCGTCTGTTTCAGCTTCACCTGGCTGTCGCGCGCCTGCTCAAGGAGGGAGCGGCTCTGCTCGTAGGCGGCCCACGACCACTCGAGAGTGCGCATCAGGGGCCGCAGCGTCAGCCAGACCATGCCCGCCGTGCTCCACACGCCTATCAGGGCGACCATACGCAGGGATGTGTCCTGCATCCGAAGCAGTGGCGAGAACAGAAGCGCCGTGCATACTACCGCCGCCAGCCAGCAGCCTGCCATGCCAATCGTCAGTGCAGCCAGGCCAACAGGTACGGTGAACAGATAGACAACGGCAGGTAACCTTCCCCACGCCGCAGCCTGCCAGACTGCGAGCAGACAGCCGATCACCAGCGCCCAAGCGGCGACCGGGCGGCTCCATCTGCGGATGGCCCAGACGGCACAACCCAACGCACAGAGCGACAGGCCGGTGATCACGCCAAGAGCAAGGGAGGGGTACCGGTCCGCTATCAAGAGCGTGACCAGACCGGCAGCATACAGGCCCGGAAGCATCAGGACAGTTGCCTCATCCCGCAACTGTGCAAGCGACGAGTTCAGCTCAACCTCGGCCGCGCTTGCGAGCTTGGCCTTTGCAATGGCCATTGCTAAACCTCCTACTTGCAGGCCGGCGCCTTCGACGGAAAAGGGCGAACGAAGCTCGCGGGGGAGCAGGCGTTTGCGTTACTGCCGATTATAGTTAGGAACATGAGTGTCACCAACAGAGGGGCTGGGGCCATCGTCCTCAGGCCGCCCCGCCGAGTCCTGTCAGGCGGGGTGTTTGGGCGGCGGGGGTGGGGGTCTTCGTCAGCAGGACAAATGAACCTGCCAAGGCTGAACCACACCGACGGGAAGCCTGAACTCGCCAGAAGCTTCAACCCGCGTATAATCGGACAGTAAGGCACAGCCATCCCCTCGGACTCATGTAAGGAGATCGTATGGGCAACACGTTGGCAACCGGCATCATCGGCCTGGGCATCCTCGGCAGCGAGTATGCCCGCTTTCTGGGGGCGCGGCCTGAGGTCAGGGTGGTCGCGGTGGCCGATGTGCGGCCCGAGGCCGCGGAGCGGGTCGCCGCCGAGATCGGCGCAGCGGCCTACACCGACTTCCGGGAGATGCTGCGCCGCCATGCCCTCGACCTCGCGGTGGTGGCGACGCCCGATCCCCTGCACCGCGAGCCGACGGCTGCCGCCCTCGAGGCGGGCGTCCCCAACATCATCCAGGAGAAGCCGCTGGCCACTACCGTCGAGGATGCGGAGGCGATCTGTGAGGCGGTTGAGCGGCGGCGTGCACGGCTGTTCGTGAACTATGCCAACCGTGCCAACCCGCTGGACGTCGCCAGCCGCTATGTGATTCAAGAAGGGCTCCTCGGCCGCGTGGTGTACGGGGAGGTCCGGCTGGACGACAACATCTGCGTGCCCCGCCAGCTCTGGGGCGGCCGCTCGCAGGAGTGGGCCGCCGGCTCGTCGACCGCCCACTTTCTCCTCAGCCACGTCGTCGACCTCCTGCGCTGGTACTTTGCGCCGGCGGAGGTGCGACAAGTCTACGCCATCTCCCAGCGCGAGGCGCTCGGCTACACGCCGGACGTCTACGACGCCTACCTGACCTTCGACTCGGGGCTAAAGGTTCGCGTGAAGGCGGAGTGGATCAAGCACATCGATGAGCTGGTCGAGTTCTATCTCTGCTTCTCCGGCAGCGAAGGGACGCTGGTCTACAACAAGCGTCCTGGCTTTGGCACGGCTGCAGGATGGAGGGCAAACCTCTCAAGGAAGGTTGCCACGGGTGAGCTGCTGAGGCATCAGGAGGCGCTGCACGCGCGCGGGGTGAACGTGGGCGCGCTGCTGCATCGGCCCGACCCTGCGGCGGGGCAGCTGGCGGCGGGTGGCGGCGAGCTGGTCCCGGCGCTCGAGTTCCGCGGGCTCGGAGGGCAGACGCTGATGTCGCTGGTGGGGCACCTGGTCGACGCCATCGTAGAAGGGACCCTCACGCCGCGGAGCTGGCAGCACAACGGCCCGCTGCCCACCCATCTCGACGGCCTGAAGCAGACGCAGGTCGTGGCGGCCATCATCCGCTCGGCCGAGACGGGGCGCACCGTCGAGGTGTAGCGCGCGGAGCCCCGCGATGACAACCAGCAAAGGAGGCCAGCTATCAACGACCCGATCTCGGCCCTCGAGGCGCAGCTCAATGACTTTGACCCTGCCGTCCGCACGCGAGCGCTGGCGACGCTGGCCGATGCCCTCGAGCGGGGGCTCATCCCCTGTGAGCCGGAGACGGAGGTGTGCAACATGCACTGCCACACCTTCTTCTCCTTCAACGCCTACGGCCACTCCCCGACCTCTGTGGCCTGGCTGGCCCGCCGTCGGGGCTGGAAGCTCGTGGGGATTGTGGACTTTGACGTGCTCGATGGCGTCGACGAGTTCCTGGCCGCCTGTACAGCCCTGGGCGTGCGCGGCGTTGCCGGCATGGAGACGCGCGTCTACGTGCCCGAGTTCGCCACGCGGGAGATCAACTCGCCGGGGGAGCCGGGAATCGCCTACCACATGGGCATCGGCTTCACATCAGGCCGGGTGCCCGAGGGCGTCCAGCCGATCCTCGCGGGCCTCCGTGCGCGGGCAGCTCAGCGCAACCGGGACATGGCAGCCCGCATCAACGCCTACCTTTCGCCGGTGGCCATCGACTATGACCGGGATGTGCTGCCGCTCAGCCCCGGCGGCAACCCGACCGAGCGGCACATGCTCATCGCCTACCTCTGGGCTGCTGCGACCCGGCCGGACCCCGCGAGTTTCTGGGCCGGCAAGCTGGGCCTGCCGAGGCAGGAGGTCGAGGCGCTCATCGGTGATACGCCGAGGCTGCAGAACCTCATCCGGGCGCGGCTGATGAAGCGGGGCGGGGTAGGGTATGTGCAGCCGGGGCCCGAGTCCTTCCCCACGGTCGACGAGCTCCATCGCCTCGTCGTGGCCTGTGGGGCCCTCCCGTGTGCGACCTGGCTGGATGGGACCTCTGTGGGCGAACAGGCCATCGAGGAGTTGCTCGGCCTGTGGCTGGAGAGGGGCGTGGCCGTCCTGAACATCGTGCCCGACCGCAACTGGAACATCCCCGACCCTGACCTGCGCCGCCTCAAGGTGCGCAAGCTGCACGAGGTTGCAGAGCTTGCGAGGGCGCTGCGCCTGCCCATCATCGCCGGCACGGAGATGAACAGCCCCGGGCAGAAGCTGATCGATGACTTTTCCGTGCCGGAGCTTGCCCCACTGCACGGTGCGTTCATGGAGGGCGCCTGGTTTGTCTACGGGCACACCGTGCTGCAGCGCGCGTTGGGACTGGGCTGGGGAAGCGACTGGGCCGAGGCCCATCTGCCCTCGCGGCCGGAGCGGAACGCCTTCTACCAGAAGGTTGGCCGCCTCACGCCGCCAGGCCGGTGCGGGGAAGCTCGCCTCGCAGACCTGCGTGCGGACATGACCCCGGCTGAGGTCCTGGCGCGGATCGGCGGCTGAGGGACCGGCTGGTGCGGATCAGGCCGCTGCGTGCGGGGGCCGCTGACACCGGCCTGGCGCCGCACGTGTAGGGCCCGTCCTGAAACCTTGCCCCGATGGTGTAGCAGCCCCACTCAACGGCCTGGGGGAAGCGGTTCTCCGGGTCGATGTCGCGCCTTGAGCGTCGAGCGACAGCACGAGGGCAGGCACGCACGCTACGCCGTCATTCGGCATGCATTGGGTGCAGGTGATCCTCTCATCGCCTGAGAGCTTCCCGACACGACTCGAGCAGGACGAGAAGCAGAGCGGGCACGTAGATCGATCCGAACACAGCAAAGTGCAGCCGGGAGGGCTGGAACCACTGCACCACCAACGCGAACGGGATCGTCAGGATGATCGCGGCAGTCTGAAGGGGCAGTGTCCACCTGCGCGCCAGGAGTGCTGGCAGTAGCAGCATGGTGTAGCCAAGCCAGCAGATCGGCGAGGCGAGGAGTGACACGACGACGCCCAGGCTGCTGGTGACGAGTGCAGAGGGGCGCCGTCGCCACACCAGTGTAGCCGTGCCGACCACGAGCACAGCTGTCAGCAGGATGCCCAGCCAGGGCACGCCCAGCCGGCTCGCGACAGCCAGCAGCGAGCTGTTGCCTGGCAGAACAAAGCTCCGGAAGGACCCGCTGGCCGCGAGCCACTGGGCGTAGATCCGTGGCCCGCGGGTGAGCACTGGCAGGAGGCTCACCAGCGCGGCCGAGGCCGCAGCAGCACCGGCGGACAGCCCATGGCCGCCCAACAGCAGGAGGAGCGGCCAGAGAGCAAAGTTCGGCTTGATGGCGACCAATAGTCCGATCAGGATGCCGGCCTGCAGGTGTCGTCCTTTGCGCAGAAGCACCCACGCCCCGGCCGCGGCGAGGAGCAGGGGCGCATAGATCTGGCCCAACTGCAATGTGTGCCAGAGTGCCGCCAGGCTCAGCGCCCAGGCAGAGCGCCAGATGACCACTCCCCTCGGCTGGCCGCAGAGCAGCAGGGCCAGCGCACACGCGTACGTGGCAAGGGAGACGATGTACCAGACCCGATGGGAAATGGCCGGGTCTGCCGCGGCCACGGCCCGGAAGGCAAGGACCGAGATCGGCGGATTGAGGTTGGGCATCTCTACGATGCCTTCCCAGACATCGTAGGCCCGTAAGGTCAGTGGGTACACACTGTAGGGATCGAGGCCTGCGGCCGCCGCGCGGCCCGAGGCGACAAAGGAACCCCAGTCCAGGGGGAACCCCTCCTGTGGCCAGGACCAGAGCGCGCCGAAACACGCCAGAAGCAGGCACAGGATTATTACAAGCGCTGCACCACCAAGCCTCGCGGATCGAGAGAGTCGGTCCAGAATCTGGCCCGGCATATCGCAACATCCCTATGGCAGCCGTCGGTAGACCTGCGTCCCCTGTCCGTCGTAGATCAGCTCGTACAGATCGCTGTGTGCGAGCGAGCAGCGAAGTGCGGCTGTACTGACCTTACCCTCACCCTCGGCCTCGGTCCGGATCAGGAACACGTGTGTGAAGGGCTCCTCTCCCAGCAACCTGACGTTCTCGAGGCAGTCGACGGTCCCCCCGGCGCACTCTTGGGCAGCCCGGTGGCGCGCCATTGTTTTCCAAAACCGGCCGGCACCGAGCCACTCGCGGCCCTGGTAGGTCGTCACACTCTGCCTGCCGGTCAGTGCCGGGAACCATTCTACGGTCCGATCGTGGCCCCGCTCGCCGGGCGCGATGACCACGAAGCGGCTGGACGCCGGAACATGGCTGGCGATCCACGCCATCGCCTCCCTCTCTGGAGGCCGCAGAGCCCCCAGGATGCTATCGAGACCCCAGCCGACGGTGATGGCAGCGTACTGGAGCACAAAGGCGACGGCTACGGCTGCAAGTGTGTTGGTGGGCACGAAGCACAACTCCGTTTCAGGGAAGGCCCGTTCTCCGGCTCGGTTGAGCCAGGGCACCAACACCTCGGCGAGGCCGATCCCGGCGAGCAGGCCCAGCGGGAGCGTGACCCCGGTCACCCCGCCGCGCCAATCGATCATGAGGGCAGCGAATACCCAGGCCGGGAGCACGACGTGTTTGCGTGCCAGTGAAGCGGCCAACCCCAACAGGGCGAGGCCGCCCAGCATCGCAAACAGCGGCTCAAAGGTGAGCTGGAGGAACGCCAGCCTCAGAATCCCAATTTGCCACGCTTCGTGGGTGCCCGTGGCCGAGTGCAGGCTCTCGAAGCCGTAGCGTAGCCCGACGGTCAGCCACCACGGAGCAGAAAGGACGAGGGTTCCCCCCGCCACGAGGGCCGAATGCGCCAGCCCGCGGCGGCTCCGCCCAAAGGCGAAGAAGAAGAGCGCCAGGCTGTAGGCGAGGAAAAGCGCCATCGATGGATGGCTCAGGACCGTAGCTGCGGAAAAGAGCGTCGTGAGCCAGGCGTGGCGCAGGCTTCCGCCTCTGTACAGGCGGTAGCCCTGCCAGAGCGCCAGGACGGCAAAGAGAAATCCCGGGGACCGCGTTACCCCTCCTCCGGCGATCTCCCAGTAAAAGCTGAAGGGGAGCAGGGCGAAGGCGACGGTAGCGTAGGACGCGTGGTATCGGGTTGCCAGCATCTCCCGCGCCAAAGCGTAAAAGGCGACGATGGTCGCGACGTTGAGGATCAGCGGCAGAAAGCGGAAGACGTCGAGCAGCGACCACGGTCCGATCTGGTCTGTGATCGCGGCCAAATAGAGGCCGAGCGGGGGGTAAGCAAACGGTATTCCCCCCTGATTGTAGGCGGTGAACCACGGAAGGGCATAGCCGGAGCGCTGCAGCTCCTGTGCCATGACGTAGAAGAGGCCACCGTCGGTGAGGGGAAAGTCGTAGCGCAGAACATACGAGAGGCGCACGGCAGCGCCGAGGACCGGACCCCAGTATGGGGCCGCCTCGACAACAGACGTGGCCATCGCCCGGCCGGCGGGCCCGAAGGTGCGAAAGCTGGTCCGACTCATCGCTGCCAGGGAACCTCCTTGTCGATGTGCCCGCAGAGAACGCCGCCCGACATGAGGACGCCCGGCGCGGCCAGCCGCGCCCGGAGGCCCAGTATGCCATGCATGTATATGAGTCAGCTTACGAGACGTAAGACCCTCGTGGGTAGTTGCGGGGGCTGCCAATGGCGTGCGCGATGGGGAGGTGCCTCGCTCCCCTGACGCAGCGAGGCGCAGGACCGCACACACGGCGGCGGGAGAATGGCGGGAGTGGATGGGAGTCGAACCCACCGGGGACGCCTCTGCAGCGCCCCCCAGACGGTTTTGAAGACCGCGGAGCCCACCGGGACTCAACCACCCCCGCAGGGTGCCGGCGCCTGCCACCTTCCACGGTGTGGTGCCACCTTGAGGATAGTCGCGAAGGCCTGTTCCGTCAAACGTGGACTCCTGGCATGGTCCATGCAGGGAGCGAGGGGTCGACCCGCAATGCTTGCGAGCGAAACCGTTGCGGCGAGGAGGTGCTATGGCGCAGATTCACTTCATATTGAGCTCCGGTGCCGAGGTGACCGGAGTGATCCAGGGCGATGCCGGGCATGTGGCGAGCCAGGTCCAGGATGCGATGACCGGCGGACGCCCGATCATCGTCTATGGCCTGCCGGACCTGGAGGGCCATGCGATCAATATTGTGAATCCCGTCCAGGTGGCGGCGGTGCGCATTCTCGAAGAGGCGCCAGTTCCGGCGCACTGAGCGGTGGGCGGGCCGCGCCAGCGTGGCCCGCCCACCGGCAGGGCCGTCCCGGGCAGGGAGGCCCAGGCACCGCCCTTCAGCGCTACGTTCAGGGACCCCTTGAGCCTGGCCTTCCCGGATCCGCCGATTTGCCACTGCGAGCTTTTCGCGGTGGACTGTTCAGTCTCGCATCCCGTCAAGGAGGCGCCGGGGGCATAGGCGCTAGCTTAACGAACGCCATTGTACTTGTTCCTGCAGGTGCCCGCCGCCCCGTCCCCGCCGCGGCCTATCCATTACCCACAAGTGGCCTGGGGGAGCGTAGGCGCCCGTGGCCTGCGCAGCATCTCGCGGAGCCGCCCCCACCCCTGCCCCTCCCCCAGGCAGGCGCCCGGCGCCTGCCTGGGGGAGGGGCAGGGGTGGGGGCACTCAGTTGC
>DYEI01000064.1 GCA_020725765.1 Anaerolinea sp.
CCTCCCCGACGCGGACGCATTGCGTCCGCGTGGGGGAGGGGCCAGGGGAGGGGGCAGCTTCGCGAGGTGCTGTGCAGGCCGCAGGCGCCTGCGCTTCCCCTAGGTCACTTGTGGGCAATGGATGGCGCCGCGACGGGGGCGAGGTCAGGGGTGGGGGGTCCCTCGATGGCCCATGCCCTCGCCCAGCGACCGAAGGAGGCTGCCCGCCCTTGGGAGCTCAGGCCTAGTAGGGTCTGGCTGGCGCCGGGCGGCGCCCACACCGCCCGGCAACGCGAGGCCTACACCACCCACCTGCCCCTCAGGATGGCCGGGCGGCCGTCGAGGAGCAGGTCCACCTCGGGCTGGACATAGTCCTCGTGCAGGTCGGCCTCGACACGGCCCCCCATGTGGAGGTTGTCGCCGATGGCGAGGTGCACGGTCCCCTTGATCTTTTCGGCCTCGAGGACGTTGTCGGGCCGGCGGGCGTTGGGGTTGCAGCCGAGGCCCAGCTCGGCCAGGTTGCGGCGGGCCCGCGGCGCCGGCTCGTCGCTCCCAAGGGAGAGCAGCGCGCGCAGCTCCTCCCCGACCCGGCCGCCGCCCCGCACCTCCGCGACCAGGCCCTCACGGAAGGTGAGCACCAGCTCCTCCATCAGCCCCGGATACCAGCCGGCCGGCACCACCAGCCGCCCCTCGGCCGTTCCCTCGACCGGCACGATGAACGCCTCGCCGGCGGGGAGGTTGCCCCACAGGCCCGGAGCCGTGTAGAGCCCATCGTCGGTCTGACCGGGCCGGCCGGCGAGGCTAAAGCGAAGGTCGGTGCCCGCTGGCGTGCGAACAACCGCCTCCTGCGCCTGCGTCAGCCTCTCGGCCATGCGGCGGCAGTCTTTGGCGACCTCCTCATAGTCCACGGCCATGGGGCCGCCGGCCTCGAACATCTGCGCTTCAAAAGTCGGCATGCTTGCCACGCGGGCGCCGCGCTGCGTCGCCCCCTGCCGGGCGCCCGTGTGGGAGAGGGAGTAGCTCGTCAGCGCGATCACGACCTCGGCCTCGCGCATCGCAGCTGCCGTATCCGGGTCGGGCTCCTTGCCATGGCCGCCCGTGGCCGGGAAGGGGTGGAAGGCGACCGGATTGTCGGGGAACCGGCTGCGGGCGATCTCGGCCACCAGGCGGGCCAGCATGGCACGCTCGAGCATGTCCTCGAGCCAGGCCTCGTCGGCCCTCTGCCAGTCCTCCGGCCGGGGCAGGTCGGTCACCACCAGCAGCCGCTCCTGCGGCTTCAGGCCCATGTTCACCTCGAGCATACGGGCGACGCTATCGGCGATAGCGTCGCGAACAGGCCAGGTCATGGTCTGCTCCTTCCATGTGATGGCAGCAACTACGCCCACTGCTTGCACCTTGCCCCCTTACTTGCCCGGACACACTCCCTCCCCCGGAATCATTGTCGTAGCCAAGCACTCATCCAGTTTGGCCCCGCATTCTGTCGCAGCACGTACCACCCAACCTCCCCGAGCTGACTGCAGTCCCTGTGTCTCCGCTCCCAATGGCCGCTTCTGTGTGGTGAGGTCGGTCGGAAAGGGAAGGGGACTGGCACCTTCCGGATGGCACCGACCGATGGTCGTGCTCAGCAGCAGGCCTTCAGGGCAGTTCTGAGGTCCGCCAGGAAGTTCCTGAACGCAGAGTCCCGGCGCGCAACTCTGTCCAAGCACATCTCTGCCACAATCTCGCGCGCATACTCGGCGCCGCCTAGCTGGGGGATCACGCCCGCTGCACGAAAAGCCTCTATCAGCTCCGTCTTGTAGTAGTCGCGCTTACACTTTCTTGCGGGGAGTTGGCGAGGATTGCTGCCCGGAACCGCCTTTCGAAACGCCTCTGTGTCGACAAGATACCAGCGCTCGATGTGGGGATTGGGCACGGCACACACGACGTTTCCGAGGTACCCGGCCCGACGGGCCATGTCGACTATCTCTCCACGGCGGCGCTGCCACCTCGAGCAGTTGCCGTCAATCGCGACAACGATGAGTGGCGCCATCTCAAGGTGCCCAGCACACATGTCACGAAGGTAGTTCCGGAGTTCGTGCAGTACACGTCCCCTGCCACCAGAGGCGTTGCGTACGTCGTGGGTTACGCTGAGGCGGAGACCGTCGGCTACCCGCTGAACCACAGCCGTCACAAACTGAGCATGGGCAATATCCTCCAGGAAATAGCCGACCCTAGTGACGCTAGTCATCAAAATCCCCTCTGATGATCCGCTCGCTCAGTGGCGTCTCGTCTGCCAGAGCCTGATCAATATCGCGCTGGCGAAAGAGTGGTCCGAAAGAGCCGAAGGGCAAGAACTCACTGCGCCGATCGCGCCGCCGGCACACCACCAGGAAATCGTCTTCGAAGTAGGTCGGTAGGATGGGCGAATGGGTGTTGACGAGCAACTGCATGCCTTGCGCCGCGGCGTTGCGTAGCAACTCAGCGATCAGCCGAAGACGACGCGGGTGTACCCCATTCTCCGGTTCCTCGTAGCCTACGACCGTCGATTCTGAGGCTGGATTGGTGATGGCCAGAAGCCCAAGCACACGCAACGTGCCTTCCGAGATCAGATGGGCGGGGAATGCCGCCCCCCGTTCGACGACGTTGAGCTGCAGGAGACCCGCTCGCGTCTGCTCTAGCCTCAGTTCATCGACATTAGGAAGTAGCATCGACAGCGAGCGGATCAGCGCCTCGAACTGCGGCTTGTTTCGTGCCTCCAGGGTCTTGATGAAAGCCGCCAAATCGGCGCCGTCGCGCCGGAGGCTAAGCACTTCCCCAGGGGGGACCTCGCGTCGCATCGCACTCGGCTCAAGGTAGTAGAACCGCCAACGCGACAGCTCCTCCTTCAGCGCGGCTATATGGGGATAGTGGGGCGGATACACAGGCTGGGATAGCAAGGTATAGTCAAGTCCCACGTCGTAGTCAGTAGGGCGGGCCTGACCTTCAAGACGGAGCCGCAACCTGTGGTCAATCCTCTCAATGAAGGGTCTCCGCCGCTCAGTTGGTTCCAGGTCCTGATTGAGCGCCACGAGCCGCTCATCCGCGACCCGCAGGAAGCCGGTTGAGGGTGCGATCTCGACTGTCAGACTGTAGCGCAAGAGTGTTTCCTGGATGCGCTTCCGAAAGCCTTTGTCAGTGCCCTCCGCTGGCGGTCGGTCCTGTACCATGAGCCTGATACGTCGCTCGACGGTTTCTACAACGTCGCTAGACAACTGCACGTCGACCTCAATGGTGAAACGTGCCATTGCCTCGTTGACAAGGCTATCCGCGCCCTTGCCGTCGCGAAAGAAGGCTTCGGCCGGCGCGCCACGATGCTCCTCGAACGCATCACGCAGGGTTCTATGTGTTGCAGTGCGAGCCAGCAGCGCCAAAGCGTCAAACAGGTTGCTCTTGCCGGCTGCGTTGGGACCAAAGATGACAGTCAGCGGCTTGAGCTCGATGCTGACGTCGGCAAGCGACTTGTAGCCCCGGACACGCACGCGCCTGATCATAGGTCATGCCTTTCGGTCACACAGGATCCCTCGGGCTCTGCACGCTGCGGCACTCGTCGCCAGTCACATGGCTCGCCATCCCACCCGCCACCGCGCCGCGGAGCGCCCGGCTCCACCATTGCGCATTATAGCGCACACTGAGCACATTTGGAAGCGGCGCGGTGGAGAGCGCGCGGGAAACATGACCAGCCGGGTGCACGCAACGCCTCGCACCTCGCCTATGGGGAGTGAACGGGTGTCGCCTGACTGGTTGGCATAAGCGCAGCTGGCCACGGCGGATCAGCGCGTTGCATCCTTGCGTAAGGGAAGTAGCGCGGACCTGCCTGCCGCCTTCATGCACCGAACGACCTCCGGGCGAGTGCCGCGAAGCAACCCAAGGCACTTCTCGTGACGCGATATATGCGATGATTGGGCCGATCATTCACACCTCATACACCTTCAGCACCTCATCGCCGTAGTGGTTGATGACCTTGACGGCAATCTTGCCCGTGCTCGGCCGGGCGAAGGGCCGGCTGACGGTGCTGTAGAGGGTGCTCCAGGCTGCCTCGTCGATTTCGGCGCGCAGGGCACGCTTGAGCTTTTCGTAGGGCTGGTCCGCCCCGGTAAAGTAGGCATGGCGCACGAAAAAGCTCTCGCCATCATACTCGGTGTCGATGAACCAGCAGGCAATGTCATCGGTGGAGGAGCTGCGGATCTGGCCGGTGGTGGGGTCGTAGACGTCCACGCCCTTGATCTCGACGAGCAGGCGCCCGTCCTTCTGGGTTCTGATCTCCACGTCCGGCTCGCCAAAGACCATGAACAGGTTGCCGGCGCCAGTCTTTTTCAGCAACTCGTCTCCCATGGCCAGGTCTGGATTCATCTTGGCCGGGAGGACGGTGAGCTTGCCATAGCGCTTGACCTCTTCGGAGACGTGGGGGTCGAAGGCAAAGCCGCAGACGATGAGCAGGTCAAAGCCGATGCCCTGGACGGCCTCCTTGGCGGCCTCCTTGACCTGCTGCGGGCCAACGGTGCCATGCTCGGGACCGATGGACACGGCAACCCGGCGGGTGTTGCCCTCTCTGTCGGTGTACTCGCCCGCTGCATGCAGCCAGGCCCCGGGGTAGGGCTCGAGCCGGTCGAAGCGGAGGCGCTCGTCCTGCCGGGTGTTCTGCACGCCGGCCGCGCGCAGGTTCTCGATGATCATGTGGGCAAAGTCGTGGGCGCGCTGGGCCTCCCCGTTGCTGACCACACCGTCCATGTCCTCATCGGCGGCCAGCACGCGGTGCGGCGACAGGCTCTCCACGGTGAAGGGGCCGCTGACGCGCACGATCTTGTTGTCCTCGTAGGGCTGGTCGTAGAGCAGCTCGGTCTCGGCGTGGCGCGCGATGGAGACGTCGATCTCGGCCTGGCGCGCGGCGCGCAGGTCCCACCACTTCTCGAGCGCAGCCCGGGCCTCCGCCGGCCAATCGTCGCCCGGCTGGCGGGGGACCTCCCACTCCTCCCAGCTTTGGCCCAAGATGCTGTTGACCTGCCCGCGCACCGCCTCCAACTCCGGCTGCCAGCGGGCGTGGATGGTATCGATCTCCTCGTTGTTGGCGATGGATCTGAGAGTCACATGGGGCACGCGCTTGTAGACAAAGCCCTTGCGGATGTCGTACCCGGCAGGCTGGCTGGAGGGTGGCCTGCCGGTGAGCTCGGCCTCCTTCCTGGCTCCTTCCGGGGAGTCGGCGAGCAGGTAGTAGGGGTAGCGGGCGGCCATGAGGCGGGTGCGCGCCAGCGCCAGGGCCACGCGGCTGGTGTCAATAGTGATCCAGCGCCGCCCCCACTGCTCGGCCACGTAGGCCGTCGTGCCGCTGCCACAGGTAGGGTCGAGCACCAGGTCGCCGGGGTCGGTGGTCATGAGCACGCAACGCTCTATGACTCGCGTGTTGGTCTGGACCACGTAGACTCGGTCGGTAACGCCTGGTAAGTCCCAGTGGTCGGAAACCTGCTCATAAGGGAAGTCAGAGAGCCTTCGCACGTAGCGGAGCCGGGTGTGTTGCGCGTGAACGCGGTTGGCCAGGATGAGCCGCGTCATTCCTTCTCTCGTTGTGGTCCAGCCTCGGTCGCCATAGGGGTAGTAATGCCTCCCGCCGAAAGCCACCGGGAAGTACATTGCTGTCCCCGGGCCGGATGGCCTGCCCTGCCTCTGGGAAGTAAGGTCACCGTAGGCGAGGATAGCCCGCCGGCCACCTACCGGCAGTTCCTTGTAGCCCTCCCGGAGGGCCTCGTCGGGCGACTTAGGAATGTATACGGGACGATACCTGGTCTGGCTCGCATCCCTCGCGTACCACAAGATGAAGTCGTGTGTCCCCGCGAGGTATCTGCCCGTCGCTCCGCTCGTCTTCTTGTAGGCAATGAGCGAGATGAAGTTCTCGCTGCCAAACACCTCGTCCAGCAGGCAGCGCACCAGGTGCACGTTCTCGTCGCCGATCTGCACAAAGATCGACCCGGTCTCGGTGAGCAACTCGCGGGCGACGACCAGCCGGTCGCGCAGGTAGGAGAGGTAGGAATGGATGCCCAGCTTCCAGGTGTCGCGGAAGGCGCGGATCTGCTCGGGCTGGCGGGTGGCGTCCTCGGGCCTGCCATCTCTGACATCCCGCTTGCGGGTGCTGACCTGCCAGTTGGAGCCGAACTTGATGCCGTAGGGCGGGTCGATGTAGATCATCTGCACCTGGCCGCGCAGGCCTTCCTTCTCGGCCAGGCTGGCCATGACCAGGAGCGAGTCGCCCAGGATCATGCGGTTGGCCCAGTTCTGCTCGTGCTGATAGAACTCGACCTTCTGATCGAACTCGACCGGGCCGCCGTTGAAATCGGCAAAGAGCTCTATCTGATAGGCGACCTCCTCTTCGGCGACGCAGCCGCCGCGGGCTGCGGCGTGCGCCATCAGGTCGGCGATGATGGCCTGGGGGTGGATCTTTTCCTGGATGTAGATGGGCACGACGGGCACGGCCAGGTCGTGCGCGTCCTGCTCATCCTTGCCCTTCCAGACCAACTGCGGGTCGAGCGAGGGGTCGCGGGGATAGAGCAGGGTCTTGGGCGCCTGCTCCTCGTCGGCGACAAAGCCGCGCAGCTCCTCGGTGGGGATGTTGCGGCGCTTGTCGCTGTGCTTGATGGCCGATACCCTATCAGCGGGCTTGCTGGTGCGGGTGCGCGGCATCTTACAACTCCCCCTTCAGCTCCTCGAGGAAGGCATTCGCCGCCTCCGCGAGCCGCCTGGCTCGCCGGTTGAGCCAATCCTCAAAGCCGTCGGCCGACAGCTTGCTCACGTCCTCCTCGATGTACTGCTGGGCCAGCTTGTCGGGCGTGATGCCGTAGCGGCGGATGTAATCCATTGGCTCTTTCGCGCTGATTCGAATATTGGTGGTAGGGCTGATCACAGCAATGTTGGCGAGAGCGTCGATCAGGTCCTCGGGCACCTTGTGGCTCTGCAGGTAGGCCTTGGGGAAGATGTGATGCCATTGTGGGCGAAAGTCCACCAAGAGCTCCAGGCCCTCGAAGCCCAGCCTCTGCCCGCTCCTGTCCCAGTCCTGGGCCTTATTGCGGTAGGCCAGCAGGTAGAGCATGAACCGTCCGAAGCGGCTGTCAGCATAGTCGCGCAGGAAGTCCTCTGCGTCCATCGGTGTGGTGTGCGGCAGGCGGCGCAGCAGGCGGCGAACCGCGTTGTCGAGGGAATCGGCCTCTTGGACGTCACGGAGGTCTTCGTCCAGGGAGGTGGTGCCTGAGCCACTGTAGCGACCGAAGCGTGATGCCTGCAGGAACCAGTAGAGCGAAGTCTCGAACCGGCCTGCGGGGAACTTGTCGGCCAGTGCGACCATCGTAACGAGGGCAGCCTCGGTTGGCATGGGATCGTTGCTGAGGATGCCATAGTCACGGAAGTGGTGAATCAGCCGCTGCCAGGCAGCCTTGGTGCGATCCCAGGATGGTTGGACGTTCTCCTGGTTCCAGAAGCCGTCCGGTATCTCCCTAAAGCGCACCTTCTTGGCGCCAACGCCTGTCAAAGTGCGGAAGAGCAGGTTGGGGCTGACGTCGAACCCGGCCTCGGCCAGCTTGCGCACGTGTGGCAGGAACGAAGTGCGCACCCAACCCCGATTCCTGGCGGCAACGACGCCAAGGTAGATGTCCGCCTCGGTGACACGAGTTCCGCGGCTGTTGAGCCTGGAGAAGATCTCGACGACGTCCTCGAGTTCCTGGTCGATGGTGATCGTGACGACATCCTTGTCGCGGATCTTGCGGATGCGGTCCAGGCGGGTGTAGACCTCCATCGCATCCATGCCGTCGCAGAGGCCCTGCGCCTTGATCTCTTTCGCCAGGCGCTGCAGTTCCTGCTGGTCGCTGGGCTTTTCCGTGTCGAGCACGAGCAGCCTCGACAGAGGGATGTAGCGGTCTCCCCTTACCCTCCGGATGGCAGCGTTGGCGACCCAGAAGTAGGGTGGCTCCTTCGCATTGATGTCGAAGCGGATGTCGTACTTCTTGAGCGTGCGCTCCCACTCTTCGCCGCTCTCCCACCAATACGGCTTGCGACCGAACAGGATGCACAGCGCTGTTACGCGCTGCTGGCCATCCACGACCCACAGGCTCGGCCGCTGGGCATCGGTCACGGCGCGTTCTTCCGCATGGTCGTGGCTGTTCCACACCAGGAGGCTGCCGATGGGATAGTCGAGCCAAAGGGACTCTGCCAGATCCCGGACCTGTGTCGTCTTCCAGACGAACCCGCGCTGGAACTCGGGAATGCTCCACGCGTGGCTTACGGCACGATCGACGAGTTCCCTGATCCGAACGGACTCATAGGCCATCGCTGCGTCTCCTCAATGGCTGTGATGCGGCTGACTGCGCAGCCGATGCTTGCACGTGCGCCCGTATGACGTTCTGCGCGTTCCAAGGGTCGTCTATCTCGACAAAAGCCCAGCGGCCAAAGCCCCCGTGGTTGTTCACAGCAGGTACCCACAGGGTCTTGGCCGTGGCAACCTTCGCCGCCTTGTCCTCCTTCTTCTCGCCGGTGACCTCGATGATCAGGTTCAGCGGGTCGCGCGGCCCGCGGCCATCGTGGATGCAGGCGATAAAGTCGGGCAGGTAGTTCTTCTCCTCTCCGTTCAGCGTGTAGGGGATGGCGAAGCCCAGGTGATCGTTCTTGACGTAGCGCAGCACCTCGGGCATCTCTTCCAGTGTTTCGGCGAGCTTTTGCTCCCAGGAGTTGGTATCGGCGACGACGTGGGAGACGTGGCACTTCTCCGGACGCGTCGCGTAGACGGGGCGCGTGGTATCGAAATCCACGTAGCGCGTGGAACCCACGACGTCGTAGGGCCGCAGGATGGGCTTGAGCGTGGCCGAGCCGTCCGCGGTGGCGACGATAGCGTGGTAGATGCGGGTGGCGGCGGCATCGGCCAGTTCGATCAGGAGCAAGAGCTGCAGGAAGGTGTTGTCCTTCAGGGTTACGCACTCGGCCAGCCAGCGCTTGGCGATGGCCAGCAGCTGGGGGAAGAGCCACGGCTTGAGGTTGCCATCGTCGTCCCGGAAGTACTTTTCCAGGGTGTGCCTGGCGAGCTGGAACGCGACCTCGTTCGGCCGTCGGCGTCTCAGATCGTCGAGCGTGTGGATGCTGGACTCGCCCACGATGGGCGCGTTCTCGGTGCGCGTCGGGATGTCTGCCGTGGAGAGGGCGAGGTGCGAGTCCGGCGTGAAGCGGGCTGCGAGCCGCTCGCCCGGCAACTCGTAGCGGTAGCCCAGCAGGCGGGGGAAGGTGATCTCGCAGGCGATGCGGGCCTCGAGGGCGCGCACCCTTTTCGGGTCGGAGCCCGGTTTGGGCTGGGCAGTGGTCCCGCTGCAAGGGATGAACGAGAACGGCACGCCGTAGACCTCGGCGTACTCGGGGTCGAAGAGGCCGGCGGCATTGGTGGCATAGCTCGTGCGGCGCAGCGCGCGCCCCACGACCTGCTCGCAGAGGAGCTGCGTGCCAAAGGCGCGGACGCCGAGGATGTGGGTGACGGTGTTGGCATCCCAGCCCTCGGTAAGCATGGAGACGCTGACCACGCACTTGACGTGCTCGCCCAATTTGCCCGGCTTGCCCACGGTGTTCATCACCTCGCGGAGCAGGTCTTCGTCGGTCAGCCGCTCGGCATCGCGGCCGGGGAACCGCGCACGGTACTCGGCCTTGAAATCTTCGATCTCGCGCGCGGCGATGCGCTTGAACTCCTCGCTCATCGCCTCGCCCGACTCGAGTTGGGAGCTATCGATGAGGATGGTGTTGGGACGCGGCAGCCAGCCTCCGTTGCCATCGTCATTGCGGAAGATGGGCAGTTGACCGGCCTGGACAACAGTCCGGTCGCCGATCTTCTTCTCCCAACCAGCGATGTAATCAAACACCAATTTCGAAACGTTTGTGTTGTTGCACACCACGATAAAGACTGGCGGTGTGACCCCGCGCGCACGGGCTTCCGCGTTCTGCTCCCACAGGCGATAATACTTCTCATAGTTGCTGTAGAGGCTATGGAGGGCCCCCTGCAGCTCGACGGGCAGCCTCGGCTCGCCGCCGAGCTCCTCCGTCTTGCGCCCCTTTCTGGGCAGGTGCTCGCGGATACGCAGCCACAAGTCGCGGTAGGTAGGCTGATCGCCGGCCATCGAGTCATCGGCCACCGGCACGCGGGGAACCTTGACGATGCCGGCCTCGATGGCGTCGATGAGGGAAAAGTCGGAGACGACCCACGGAAAGAGTGTCCCTTCCGGATAGCCGGAGCCACGGAGGAAGAAAGGCGTAGCCGACAGGTCGTAAATGACCCTGATGCCAAGCTTGGCCTTGACCGCTTCGAGGCCAGAGATCCAGACTCGCGCCTCCTCGTCGCGCTGCCGGGCCTCAGCGCGCTCGTCGGCGCTGAGCCGCAGCTCCTCGCCATCGGGCTTGCGGCGATAGCAGTGATGTGCCTCGTCGTTGATGACCACGATATGGCGCTTGTTGCCCAGCTCGCGGCACACACGCCGCACCATCTCGCCGGGACTCTCGGTAAACGCCCCCGCCTTCCCCTCGCCCAGGATGGCCTTCGTAAGCTTGCTGGCAGCGACCTTCTCACGGAGGGCGAACGCATGGAAATTCGTGATGAGCACCCTGGCCTGCGCCAGCTGCGGGAACAGCTGCGCTGGGACAATGTCTCGCTGGCGATAATAGTTCTGCAGGTCGTTGGGCAAGAGCACGCGAAGCCGATCGCGGATTGTGATGCCGGGAGTGACGACCAAGAATGTGTCGGAGAAGCGTGCGTCCTGCGGGTTGGCGGCCTTGTTCAGGGTGTGCCAGGCGATAAGCATGGCCATCACGACTGTCTTGCCGGTGCCGGTGGCCATCTTCATAGCGATGCGAGGCAGACCGGGGTTGCACTCGTCGTTCGCTTCGCGTAGCCTGTTCTCTATCCAGGCATCGCCATACTTGCCAGCCACCTCTGTCAGATAGATGATGGTCTCCAACGCTTCGATCTGGCAGAAAAAGAGCCTGTTCTCGCGGAGGGGATCGGTCCAGTACTCCAGCAGTCGCCTTGTGGTGGCCGTCACACCCACATAGCCGCCCTGCCGCCACAGCTTCACGCGCTCGCGGATCTGGTTGACGAGCCTGTTCTCTTCAACACGGTCCTGCGTCCACTCGGTCTCAAACGCCAGTTGCTTGGGGTTCTTTTTGCGGGGCTGAGGGACGGGTACGAAATACGAACTGGGGCGACGGCCCTCGACAATCTCGTCGGTGATGCCATCGTCCGAGAAGCGAAAGTGCCGCCGGGGCTCGTCGTAGGGAGAGTTCACAACCGGGTTCTCGATGACGACTTGTCGCATCGCCGTGCCCTCCTTCGGCCCAGCTCGGCGCACCTGGTCCTGCCGTCTCCCGCGGCGCGGAGCAAACCACCTGCTTCGGCGCAGGCTCGGATGATAATGGTATTATGAAACCTTAGCCAAAATGGGCCGCTATGTCAACCGCGTCGCTGGACTCGGGTGCCGTCCAATATTGGGGCATCTCGCGCTCTGCCAGCCGTCATCAGCCCCTCCGTCGTCTGCTCCCCAGGCGGACGCCGCGGCGTCCGCCTGGAGGGAGATACACAAAGCGGGGTGTTTAGCGGCGGCGCGCGTAGCGCGCCGCCGCCCAACACCCCGCCTCAGGCATA
>DYEI01000001.1 GCA_020725765.1 Anaerolinea sp.
CGTCCGTCCCGGGGAGGGGGCGAGGGGGAGGGGCATCTGGGAGGCAGCATGGCTGCAGGCCATCTCGGCGGGCTCTGGACAGTGCCGCGCGTCGCGCTCCGAAAGGCCAAAGCCGAGGGGGTGGGGGCACTTACGAAAGGGAGCACGCTGGCAAAGCCAGCGCCTGCGGGGGAACGGAGGCTCTCCTGGCAAGAGCCAGGACATAGCGACCGAGGCAGCACGTCTGCCTCTGAAGGAAGGACAGGCCGGCAGCGGGACCGCACTCCAGCGGGCGGCCATATCCCCTCTGCACCCATCCTTGCACCAGGGTGTATACTCTACGGTGGAGCGCACTCCACTGCAGGCCGCGCTCGCGGACGAGCCAGGGAAAGAGGTGTGACAATGCCGAGACGCTTCTGCTCGCACCGGTCGGTCGTCATGGCCAACGAGGGCATGGTGGCAACCAGTCAGCCGCTGGCCGTCCAGGCCGGGCTTCGCGTGCTCCAGGATGGGGGCAACGCCATCGACGCGGCTGTAGCTACCGCTGCCGTGCTGAACGTCGTCGAGCCGATGTCGACCGGCATCGGGGGCGATGCCTTCGCCCTGGTATACGTGGCAAGAGAGCAACGCATCGTTGCCCTCAACGCCAGCGGTCGGGCGCCTGCGGCAGCGACACGAGAGCGCATGGTCGAGCTGGCTGGCCAGCGCATGCCCGAGATCGGCCCGCTCACCATCACCGTCCCCGGCACCGTGGACGGATGGGAAAGGCTCCTGACGGCCTATGGCACCCTCTCGCTCGCCGAGGCGCTCGCCCCAGCCATCCGCTACGCCGAGGAGGGCTTCCCGGTGACGGAGATCATCGGCCAGAGCTGGGCGCAGGCCTCCGACAAGCTGCGGCGCGATCCCGGCGCCGCAGCCACTTTCCTGGTAGATGGTAAGGCACCCCGCATCGGGCAGCTCTTCCGTCAGCCCGACCTTGCCCGCACACTGCGCGAGATCGCGGAAGGCGGCGCTGCGGCCTTTTACCGGGGCCCGCTCGCCCAACGCATCGCCGATTATGTCCAGGCGAGGGGCGGCCTGCTCACGGCTCAGGACCTTGCCGCGCACACCAGCACCTGGGAGGTCCCCATCGAGGTGACCTATCGCGGCCACCGCGTGCTCGAGTGCCCTCCCAACGGCCAGGGGCTGGTCGTACTGCAGGCCCTGGGCATCCTCGAGGGCTTTGATCTGCCCTCCATGCGCTTTGGCTTCGACTCGACCCTGCACCTGCAGATCGAGGCCATCAAGCTGGCGTTCGCCGACGGCCTGCGGTACGTCGCCGACCCGGCCCTCTCCGCCGTGCCCGTCGAGGAGCTGCTCTCGCCTGGCTATCTCGACGGCAGGCGGGCGCTGATCGACCCGGCGCACGCCAGCGAGGGCTTCCCGCCGGGTCGGCCGGGTCAGCGCGGCGATACCGCCTACCTCACGGTGGTAGACCGGCACCGAAACGCCGTCTCCTTCATCACCAGCCTGTTCCACGGCTTTGGCTCCGGGCTTGCCGTGCCGGGAACCGGCATCGTGCTGCAGAACCGGGGGGCACTCTTCAGCCTGGATCCGGCTCACCCCAACTGTATCGCCCCGGGCAAGCGCCCCTACCACACCATCATCCCGGCCATGGTGCTCGAGGGAGACCAGCTGCGCCTCTCCTTTGGCGTGATGGGTGGCTTTATGCAGCCGCAGGGGCAGGTACAGGTCCTCTGCAACCTGCTGGACTTTGGCATGGACGTTCAGGAGGCCCTTGACGCACCCCGGTTCAACTGGCAGCAGGGGACGACGGTCGCTTTCGAGACCGGCCTCAGCCACATGGCACGTCTGCGCCTTGAGAAACGCGGCCACGTCATCAAGACCAATGCTGCGCCGCAGACGATGGGCGGGGGGCAGATCATCCGCATCGACCCGGAGACCGGCGTCCTGCAGGGCGGATCGGACCCACGCAAGGATGGCTGCGCAGCCGGCTACTAGCGAGGTGTCGGCACCGGCGCCTCGATGAACAGCTCGTCGGTCGCGTCGTCGAAGGAGAAAAGCTCTGCGTACCGCCCCCAGCCGATAGCGATGGAGAGCTGCTCCTCGGCATACTCGCCAAAGTCGGCGCGCAGCCGCTCCAGAAAGTAGCCGCTCGGCAGGCGCCCGTCTGGATCCGCCTGCAGCTCCTCGTAGATCCAGCGAATGGTGGGGATGCGCAGGATGCGCCCGGCCGCGATCTCTTTGCGGGCCAGGATGCTCGCCTCGGCAAAGGTCTCTCCCAGCGGAGTGAGCGCGATGTCGCCGCGGCGGACCCGGGCAAAGCCCAGAATCTCAGCGGCATCCACCACGGGGAGGAGGTCGTCCAGCTCGAGGTTCAGCCGCTCGGCCAGCCGGGGCAGGTCCTCGCGGTTCCCGGCCTCGAGAAGCTCTTCGGTGAGGCCGGCCACGGCGTTCATATTGGCCTCGGGCAGCGCCACCGTAGGCCCGGGGATGCCCGGTGCGGTTCCGAGGGCTTCGGGCGGCGCCTCGGTCTCCCCGGCCACCACCGCATAGATGCGGTCGACCATGGCCTGGAAGGCGCGATCTTTGCGGTGGCGGGGATACGGCAGGTCCACATAGACCTCGTCGACGACCCGACCCGGATCCTTGTCCATCACCACGATGCGGTCGGCCATGAGCACCGCTTCCTCGATGCTATGGGTGACCATGAGGATAGCGCGGATGGGGACGCGGTGCCCCAGCCACAGCTCCACCAGTTCACCGCGCAGTGCTTCGGCCGAGAGCACATCGAGGGCGGAGAAGGGCTCGTCGAGCAGCAGGAGCTCTGGCTCCACGGCCATAGCGCGGGCGAAGCCCACCTTTTGGCGCATCCCACCCGACAGCTCCCGGGGGTAGGCGCTCTCGAAACCATCGAGCCCCACGATGTCGATCAGCTCCAGCGCGCGGCGCTCCCGTTCCTCCGGCGGCACGCCCCGCGCCTGCAGGCCCACCTCCACGTTCTGCTGCACCGTCAGCCAGGGGAAGAGGGCAAAGGTCTGAAAGACAATCGCCACGTGAGGGTTCACACCAACGAGGCGCTGCCCGCGATAGAGTACCACGCCAGCACTGGGAAGGGTGAGGCCGGCGATTATACGCAGCAGCGTCGACTTGCCCGATCCCGAAGGCCCCAGCATGCCCACGAACTCGCCGGCCTGTATGCGCAGGTTGACCCGCTCGATGGCCACGAACACGTTCGGCTCCCGCCCGTAGGTCTTGGTCACGTCCCGGAGCTCAACCAGCACCTCCTGTCCTTCCAAGGGAACCATCCCCCTCACTGGCGCTCCAGCTGTTGCTCGGGAGCGCCTGCGTGTGTCACTCGAACCGGAACCGCTCCGTCGCCCGCGCGTACAGCCGCCGCCACACCAGCTGGTTGATGGCGGCGACCAACACACTCAGAGTCAGAGTCGCAGCCAGAAGCAGCGTATAGTCCCCGTTGGCCGTCGCCAGAGAGATCAGGGCGCCGATACCCGGCACCTGCCGCGTCTCCCCTGCCACGACGACGTACTCGGCCACAATGCTCGCATTCCAGGCCCCGCCGCTCGCCGTGATAAGGCCAGTGATCAGGTAAGGGAAGAGAGCGGGAAGCAGAAGTGTCGTCCAGCGCAGTCGGAGACCCAGCCTGAGCGTGTCGGCCGTATACTCGAGCTCGCGCGGGATGGCTGCCGTGCCCGCGATGACGTTGAAGAGAATATACCACTGAGTGCCCAGCAGCATGAGGATGATGGCGGCCACATTGAGCCCTCCGGGCAGGCCCAGGAGCGCCACCACGATGATCGGGAACAGCGCAGTCGCCGGGATCGAGGCGACCACCTGGACTACCGGCTGCGCTGCTGCGGCGACGCGCCGATTGGTACCGATGAGGACGCCTGCGGGCACCGTCCAGAGGGCGGCGATGGCCAGGGCTGCGATCACCCGGAGCAACGTCACCCCAGCGGCGGAAAAGATGGCCAGCCACGTCCCAAGCGACAGCTGCCCGAGGAGGATCAGCGCCCGCAGACTGGCGTATCCCAGAGCCAGCGCCAGCAGAGTGCCAATCACCACTGCCGGCCAGCGCCGGGGCTCCTGCCGCCTCGCGCCCGGCGGTGCCGCGGCCTCACGTCCAAGGGCCGTATCCAGCGCCCGCAGGAAGGGGCGCCACACCCGCACCACCAGCTGCTCGACCAGCCATGATCGACTCAGGACATCGTATAGCCACGAGTGCGCCACCTCCTCCGGCTCCGCTGCTCCTATACGGAACCGTTCCGACCAGGCCAGCGCCGGCCGCCAGATGACCTGGTCCAGAATGATAATAGTGAGCGCCAGGGCCACGATGCCACGCGCAGCGGCCGCCGCATCGCCGGTCTCCGCGGCCTTCTGCAGGTAGGAGCCGAGGCCCGGCAGCCTGAAATCCCGCTCGCCCAGCGTAAAGCTCTCGGCCGCCATCAGAAAGAACCATCCCCCCGCCCAGCTCAGGATGCTGTTCCAGACCAGCGGCTGCGTGGCGAAGGGCAGCTCGATCAGGCGAAAGCGCAGCCAGGAGCTGAGGCGAAAGGCCGACGAGGCCTCCAGGATGTCCCTTGGCACCGTAGAGAATGACTGGTACACGCTGAAGGCCATGTTCCAGATCATGCTGGTGACGATCAGGATGATGGAGGCGAGCTCCACGGCCAGGGGGTCGGGCAGGAGGGCGCTCAGGCTCACGAGCGTGACGGGCAGGAAAGAGAGGATGGGGACGCTCTGCAGCACATCGAGGAGCGGCAGCAGGCCCCGTGCAGCAGTCGCACTGTGGGCCGCGACATAGCCATAGGCCAGGGAGAGGACCAGAGATATCCCATAGGCAGCGAGCATCCGACCGACGGAGAGCGCCGAGTAGTACGGTAATGCGCCGGGAGCCAGGCTGATATCGGGGCCGACCACTACCGCCGGGGCGCCCGACGCAATCTGTGCGGCAACGTAGACGATGGCCACCAGGCCGAGCAACACGACTATATCGGCGGGCCCTAACCCTGGCCTTGGGCGGGGGGGCCTCCCGAAGGCTCTCACCGTCAAGTGGATGCTCCCCAAAGGCATTATTGGGGCCGGGCACTGTCACTTCAGGCGGGTGCCGCGTTGCGGCTTGAGGCACGCAGGCCTTCCTCCCCGACTCCCCCTACCACGCTCCCCCGGGCTCTGGCGCTGCACCTCAGCGCGGCAGGACAGGCGGTCACCCGGGGCCTGCGAGCGTTGCCGCCAGTGCTCCAGCCCGTGCACGGGGATTGACTCCCGCCCGACTCGCATGCTATAATGCGCCCGCTCCCTGGCCTCCGTTCCCGCTCAGCGACCATCCGTGCCCCGAATCCAGCTAGGAGATCAAGTAATGTGCAAGCCTCTGATCCTGATCGTCGAGGACGACGAGGCAACGGCTGAGTGCCTGACCGATCTCCTGCAATCCGAGGGATACGCCACGGAGACTCTCGCAGCTCCCGGCACACTGGAGGCTTTGCGCTCCATTCGGCCGTCGCTGATCCTCCTGGACCTGGTGTTCCCCGAGAGCAAGGGGGAGGATCTGCTCCGTGCCCTGCGGCGCGATCGGGAGCTGGCGAGGGTGCCGGTGGTGCTGCTCTCGGCGGTCCCACGGCTGGCCGATGTGGCTTCCCGCCTGCCGGTGCAGGCCCATGTCGGCAAGCCCTTTGACCTCGAGCATCTCCTGGAAACTGTCGGCAGCCTGCTTCGGCAGGTATCTCCTTCCGAAGCGTCGCCGGGCTTGCGGCTCCAACCCGGCCTGGCTCGCGAGCCGTAAGAGTCCCTGCATCTCCGGCCCGGCAGCCTTCCAGTGGCAAGCACACAGCGGGGGAAGAGCATCGTCTCTTCCCCCGCCACATTAGCAGGGGCCACTCATGGGCCCGAGAGGCCCGGCAGCCTGGCTACACCTGCTCCCGCAGCTTCTCCTGCCCCCGCAGGTAGCGTAGCTCGGCCTCCTTTTGGAGGATCCTGGCCCGCAGCCTCGCGTCGCCGAGGCGAGCGATGGCCTGCGATCGCAGCTCCTCCAGCTCCCGCTGCACTCGACTGGCCAGCTCGCTGGGAGTCGTACGCCCCGAGCTGACCATCTCCTGCACCTTCTCCCGGAACTCGCCAGACACGCCCCGTCGCGGCATCGCTTCGCTCAGCGAGGCTCGCAGCTCACTTCCCTTGCGGGGTGCAAAGAGCAGCCCCATCACACCGCCCACCGCGGCACCAAGGACAAAGGCCGAGAACCACCGCATCTGCGGCATCCGGCGGTGATAGCGCGCATGGTGTACGGCGTGCGGCTCCATATGCTCTTCGGGTCTTTCCACCTTTCCTCCTCACCAGCTTGGGCAGGACTGGCCCACTAGCTTCGTCCTCGTATCAGCCCCAGGATCCAGATCAGGATTACCGCGCCAATGACCGCCACGAACAGACTCCACGCATTAAAGCCCGTGACGCCAACTCCCGTCACCGCGTTGAAGAGAAACCCCCCGACCAGGGCGCCGACGATACCGACGACGATATCCATGAGACAGCCCTGCCGCCTCGACCTGCCAGTGATCAGGCTTGCCAGCCACCCGGCCAGCCCGCCAAGCACGATCCAACCGAGGATGCCCAGACCGCCCCCCATGGTGCTCCTCTCTTTCGTACAGTGTAGCGAGAGCGCGGCCCGGCTCAGACGAGCAACATTTGTGCCACTTGGGCCGGCCCCGCTAGCCATCTGGCCCTGGCCGTCCGGCGCATGTAGGGGGGCTCTCCGAAAAGGCCAAACGCGAGGGCCCCCCACCCCTAACACCGCCCCCGCGCCGCGGGGCGGGGAATCCAGAATAGGAGGGGGTGTTCGTGGGCGGCTTCGCCGCCCGCGAACACCCCTCCATAACA
>DYEI01000065.1 GCA_020725765.1 Anaerolinea sp.
CAGCGATGTGTACGACGGGTGGTCCGCTGCGATGGGAGCCAGGTCGCTATCTCATGCCCGGTGATGCTGTGCAGCCCGACTGATGGGTAATGCATAGCCTGGCCTACGCCGCGAGGCGCCGGCTGATCTCGTTGTGCCGGGCCACCAGTCCCTCAAGGTCCAGCCCCACGATGTGGCCCTCCCAGACGCGTATGCGCCCATCGACGATCGCCAGATCGACCGTCTGCGGGGCGCAGAGCACGGGCACTGCTGCCAGGTCGTGTAGCGCGCCCGCGTAGGGGAGGCGGTCGAGCCGCAGCCCGATGAGGTCCATCGCCAGGCCCGGGGCGAGGGTGCCGATATCGTCACGGCCGAGGACCCGCGCCCCCTCCCTTGTGGCCATCTCGAGGATCTCTCGCGGACCGATCGCCTGGGCACCCCTGGCTACCCGCTGCAGGAGCAGGGCCTGTCGCGCTTCTGCGAGCATGTGGCACGAGTCGTTAGAAGCGCTGCCATCGACTGCCAGCCCGACGGCCACGCCTGCCGCCAGCATCTCCACCACCGGTGCCACCCCTGAACCGAGGCGCATGTTCGAGGTCGGGCAGTGAGCCACCGAGGTGCCGGTTCGTGCCAGGCGGGCGATCTCTGGCGGGCTCACGTGCACGGCGTGGGCCAGCCACACGTCCGGACCGAGCCAGCCCAGGTCCTCCAGATACTCGACCGGCCGGCGCCCCGTGCGCCGCAGCGTAAACGCCTCCTCCTCCGGGGCCTCCGCGACGTGGGTGTGCAGGCGTACATCGTGCTGCCGCGCCAGCTCTGCGGTTTCCCGCATGAGCCCGTCTGTGACCGAAAAGGGTGAGGTGGGTGCCAGCGCGACCCGGAGCATCGCTCTCGGGTGCGGATCGTGGTAGCGCAGGATCAGCCGCTCACTGTCGGCGAGGATGGTGTCCTCATCCTGCACCAGCTCATCCGGGGGCAGCCCTCCCTGCGAGATGCCCAACGACATGCCGCCACGACAGGGGTGGAAGCGAATTCCCAGCTCCTGAGCCGCGCGGATCTCGTCGTCGACAGAGACGCCGTTGGGGAAAACGTAGAGGTGGTCGGTCGTGGTGGTGCAGCCCGAGAGCAGCAGCTCGGCGATACCGACGAGGGCCGCCGTGTAGACCGCCTCGGGATCGAGCCCCCGCCACACATCGTACAGCGCGATCAGCCAGTCGAAGAGCCCGGCATTGACGACCCTGGGCAGCGCCCGCGTGATGGTCTGGTACAGGTGGTGATGGGTATTGACCATGCCGGGCAGGACGAGCATCCCCCGCGCATCGACAACCGTGTCGGCCTGCTGCGGCAGGTCCTTCGTGGGGCCAACCTCCAGAATGCGGTTGCCCGCGGCGTATACGCCACCATCCGCGATCTCCCGGCGGGCATCGTCCATGGTGATGAGCAGCTCGGCGTGACGGACAAGGAGGGTTGTTGCCCGCGCGTCCCTGTGCTCACTCGCCCCCGATGATCCTTCCATCCCTCATCTCGATAACCCTCGTCGCCCTCGCGGCAAGGTCGCGCTCGTGGGTGATTAGGAGCACCGTCTTGCCCCGGGCGCTCAGCCCCGCCAGCAGCTCGACGATCCGCTGACCGGTGTCCCAATCCAGATTGCCCGTTGGCTCGTCGGCGAGGAGGATGGGCGGGTCGTTGGCCAGGGCACGCGCGATCGCCACGCGCTGCTGCTCGCCCCCCGAGAGCTCTGAGGGAAGGTGATCGGCAAGCTCTGCAAGCCCGACTTCGGCGAGGCACTCCTTCGCTCGCCGCTGACGGTCACCCCGGAAGCGTCCGCTCAGCTCCATGGCCAGCATCACGTTCTCCAGGGCCGTCAGAGTCGGCAGGAGCTGGAAGAACTGGAAGACGATGCCGACCGCCTGCCCCCGCCAGCGGGCGAGCCGGTCCTCATTCAGGGTGCTGAGGTCGAGGCCCTGCACGCAGATGCTCCCCGAGGAGGGGCGGTCGAGGCCGGCGAAAAGGTTGAGCAGCGTCGACTTGCCACTGCCTGACGGCCCGACGATGGCCACAAACTCTCCCGGGTGCACGGTGAGGTTGACCCCGCGCAGCGCAACCGAACTCTCCTGACCGGGGCGGTACACCTTGGTCACGTCCCGGGCGACGATGATGGGTTCTCCTACGGGCTCGTCAGGCAAGACTCATCCTCTGAAGGCCGGCTTGCAGATGAACTCCTGAATCCTGAGGTCAAAGAACTGCTGGGCGTTGGCGGGCACGAGCAACACCGCCGTGTCGGCGCCGCGGCCCGTGCCAGCGATGGCCAGCACCGTCTCACCGGTTGGCACCCGGCCGGCATCGGCGGCCATCATTGCGATCTCGCAGGCAACCTTTGTGCCCTCGCCGAGCACACGGAGCGTATAGGCGATGATCTCATCCAGCTCGTATGTGCCCAGCTTTTTGCGCACAGCCCGGTTCACGCCGCCGAGGGCATGCTGGCAGGTGAGGATATCAACCCCTGCCTTGAGCATGGCCTCACGGTGCTCGTGCAAGAGCTCCTGCTCGTTCGGTCGGGCAAAGCCGGTCGAGTGCGTCACGGCCACGACGTGGTAGCCAGCAAACACCTCTGCTGCCCGCCGGCCGGTCGCGCCGGAGGTCGTGGCTACGAGCACGTGCTGCAGGCCGAGTGCATCGGCCCGTGCGCGGGCGAGGCGCAGTGTGTCCTCGGTATTCTCTGGACCGGGCCGGTCGAAGTAGACGACAGGTACCGTTGTGCCGTTCACCTGGTTGCCCCTCCACTGGTGAGAGCCAATACCGGCAGCCTTACCGCGTATCATGATACCACAGCCCCGCCCCCGGACCAAGGCGTGGCGGGTATATCCCACAATCGTCGGTGCATTTCGGGAGTGAGTGGTACGTGCGGGTCCCACAGTTCGGTCACGCCGACTGCACGGCCAGGGAGCCACATGTCTGCCGCCTGCGGCAGGAAGCTCACTGGCACGCGGATCATGTGAGCCTGACAAGGAGATGGGGGCCTGCTCACACCCCGTCATTGCTTCGCCAGCCCGCAGGGCTGGCTCGCAATGACGGGCCGGCGTCACTGGTAGCCAGGTCGCAGGGCTGGCGAAGCAATCTGGCCTCCGGCAGTCGCGAAATGGTTGCAGTCTGCACCGACGATTCTGGGATACACCCTGGCGTGGCCGTCGCCGCGCCGCCTGCAAGGCGGTTCGACAGGCGAGGGGCATCCCTCGCGCTCGGGGCGTGCCCACACCGCCTGAACCTCCACTACCCGCGGGGCAGGTCCTCGAGTTCCAGATAGCTTGCCACCCTGCCCCCACTGACATGCCAGATGCGGCTCGCGAACTGCTGGATGAAGTAGCGGTCATGCACGGCGGCCAGGACCGTCCCTGAAAACCCGGCGATGGCGCGCTCAAAGCTGGCGCGGCTAGGGATATCCAGGTGGTTGATGGGCTCATCCAGCAGCAGAAGGTTGCACCCTGTGGCCACCAGTCGGGCCAGCACCAGGCGGGCCCGCTCACCAAAGCTCAGATCGCCCACGGGAAGGAACACCTCGTCGCCCGTGAAGAGGAAGCGGTGCAGGAAGGTGCGTATCTCCGTCTGCGAGGCACCGCTCACCTCTGCGATGACCTCGAATGGCGTCGCGGCCGGGTCCAGCACCTCCTGCTCCTGCGCATAGTAGCCCACGCGCACCCCTGCGCCGAGGCGTACCCTCCCGGCCAGAGGCTCGAGCTCTCCGGCCAGGACGCGTAGCAGGGTCGTCTTGCCGGAGCCATTGGGGCCGACCAGCGCCACACGCTCGCCCGCCCGCACAACCTCGCTGACCTCGCTCACGACCGGCACACCTCCGTAGCCCGCGGCCACGCCTTCGAGGATGGCGACGTCGCGCCCGCTCTCAGGGGTATCGTCGAACTCGAGCTTCATGTGCCAGGTGAGCGCCGGCTTTTCAACGCGGGTCTCCTCCAGCTCGCGCTCGAGCCTTCGCCTCTGGACGACGGCGCGACGGGCGATGCCCCTGGCGATCTTGCGCTGATGATAGTGGATCGTTCCCCGTTCGATCGAGGCAGCATAGCTGCTGAGGCGGCGAATGTCCTCCTGTACCCGGGCGACGCGCTCCTGCTGATCCTTGTAGGCGGCCCACTGCTTCTCGCGCTCCCGCAGCTTTGCCGCGACATACTCGCTATAGTTGCCGGAATAGGCGGTTACCCTGTGCGTGAGCGGGTCGAGGTCGAGAATCGTTGACACCGTGTGATCCAGGAAGGTCCGGTCGTGGGACACGATGAGCGCCGCCCCGCGATAGCCTCGCAGCCAGGCCTCCAGCCACTCCAGCGCCTCAAAGTCCAGGTGGTTGGTTGGTTCATCGAGCAGGAGGAGCTGTGGCCGGTCGAGCAGCAGCCGGGCCAGCCCAAGCCGCGTCTTCTGTCCGCCGCTGAGCACAGCGACCCTCGTCTCGAGGGCCAGGCGCTGCAGGCCGAGCCCCGCGAGGACCGCGGCCGCCTCGCGGGCGCGCTTTTCCCCCTCAGCGATGCGCTCGAGGTCGGCGAGGGCTTGGTCATAGACTGCGACAAGCTGCTCGCGCAAGGCATCGTCAGAAGCCGCCAGCGCCATGGCCGCCGCGGCTACGCGATCCTCCGCTGCCGCCAACTCTTCCGAGGGAAGCCCCAGGTAGTCCGCTACCGTCGCCTCGGGCGCGCAGGTCATGCCCTGTCCGAGGTAACCGATGCGGAGATCGGGAGGGGACGTGCGCACGGAGCCGCCGTCGGGCTGTTCCTCGCCCACGATGATGCGCAGGAGGGTCGTCTTGCCGCAGCCGTTGGGACCGACCAGCCCGACCCGGTCGCCGGGGTTCACGATGAAGGAGACGTCCTCGAAGAGGAGGTTATCTCCATAGCTCTTGGAGATCGAAGAGAGTTGCAGCATGATGCCTCACCTGTCTTTGGGAATCGATAGAGCCGCGGGGCATGCGCTCCCGCGGCTCGTCGCCTGTATCACAGAGGCGCGAATCAGGGATGCGCAGAACCCTAGAGCTGCTTGCCAGCTGCTACTCTGCCCGGCATCCCTGTTTCCCTCCGACAAGTGATGTGGTGAGTATAATGCCAGTTCTCTGCAGCGTCAAACGCCGTTGGCCCGTACGTGTTCAGGCTCGCCTTCAGCGGATGGAACGGAGGCAGGCTGGTGGTCGCTCTGCCCGTGGGGATCGGCTTTGCGCCGGCTCGTCGGGGAACCCCCCCCTCCCAACCTGGATTCCCCGCCTCCGCGGCGCGCTATGTACAAGTCGGGCTGCACAGCATCACGCGGCATGAGACAGCGCCCTGGCGCCCATCCCAGCGGACCACCCCTGTACACACCGCTGCTCGGGACACGCCGAGCGGCGGCCGCGATGTGCTGCAATTGAGTGCCCCCACCCCTGCCGCTCCCCCAGGCAGGCGCCCGGCGCCTGCCTGGGGGAGCGGCAGGGGTGGGGGTGGCTCCGCGTGATGCTGTGCAGGCCACGGGCGCCTACGAGCCCCCAGGCCACCTGTGGGTAATGGATAGCGTGGCGCGGGGCGGGGTCAGGAGTGGGGCTCCCTCGATGGGCCGTGCCCTCACTCTGCGACCCAAGAAGGCTGTCCGCCCTTGAACCCCCTCCCCGAGGTGGACGCCGCAGCGTCCACCTCGGGGAGGGGGAAGACGATCAGGGGTGTTGTGGGCTCTGCTGGCGCGCCGCGGCGCGCCAGCAGAGCCCACAACACCCATAGAGAATGGCTCCTCTGCGGTCCTGGGGGCAGGTAGAGGGGCAACGCCGGGCTGAACCTGCGATTCTCTTTGCCAGCGCCGGAGGGCCTGCCGAACCCTCTGCAAAGCCGTAAAACCTGCCCGCCTCCGTGGCCACGAGGCGACGGAGCCTCAGGAATGGCTCGGTGCCTGGCGGGCGCGGAGCGTGTAGCCCGATCCCGTGCCCCGGGAAGCGCGGTAGCCTCCGAACAGCCGCAACCAAACGCCTCTTTCAGTGTTGTAGGCTGCGATAGTGGAGGCTCTACCGGCGGAGGCACCCGAGCGGTTGACGGGCGAATCAGGCACTAGTATAATGGCGCGGCAGATAGCTCGGAAGCCCTCAGCAGGGCCGGCACAGGGCCTGGCAGGATGGTCCCATCTCAAGCTGAACGGAGGTGCAGCGGTGAGCGACGTCTTCGAGCGGGTGAAGCGGATCATTGTGGACCAGCTCGGCGTGGATGAGGCCAAAGTGACGCGCGAGGCCAGGTTCCGGCAGGACCTGGAGGCCGACTCGCTCGATCTCGTGGAGCTGATCATGCGCTTCGAGGAAGAGTTCGGGGGCGAGATCTCGGACGAAGATGCGCAAAAGATCACCACGGTGGGTGAGGCGGTGGACTACCTGGAGGCCCGCCTGGCTCAGGGAGCTTAGCGAGGCGTCGCGCAAGGAGTGATGTTCGTTGATGCGGGGGTGCCGGCCCGCGGCATGGGCATCCCCGCATCTTTTTCGCCTGAGGCAGGCGCGGGTGCCGGCGTTGCGGTGAGCGAGGAGGCAGCGATGGGCAGGGTCCGGATCGTTACCGACAGCTGTGCCTGCATACCAGAGCCATTGCCGGGTCTGCACCGCATTATCACTGTCCCATACTATGTGCACATGGGCGGCAAGGCCTACCGCGACATGGTAGACCTTACACCAGGCCGCTTTTTTCAGGACCTCACCCGTGCCCGCACGCTTCCGACGACGGCCAACCCCGGCCCCGGGGATTACCTCGAGGCCTTCCGGCAGGCGGCGGATGAGGGAGCCAGCGCCGTCGTGTCGGTGCATATGACCTCAATCGGCAGTGGCGCGTACCAGTCGGCGACGGTGGCGCGCGAGATGGCGCGCGAGGCGCTCCCCGGCCTCACCGTGGAGGTTGTCGACACGCGAAACGTGGCCATGTGCCATGGCTGGGTGGCGCTGGAGGCTGCGCGTGCCTGCGAGCGCGGCGCAGAGCTCGATGCAGTCATGGAGCTGATCCGCAGCCTGCTACCGCGCGTGCGCATGATCCAGACCGCTGATACGCTCCGCTACCTCTACATGGGCGGCCGGATTGGGAAGGCCCAGCATCTGGTGGGATCGCTCCTCAACATCAAGCCGCTGATCAGCATGGAGGATGGGGTCATCGTCGCTCTGGGTCAGGCGAGAAGCCGGCAGGCGGCCTATGCGGCGATGGTGCAGAAGATGCTGGCGGAGGCGGGGCCGGGCGGGCGCGTCAAGGTGGCGTACTTGCACGCAGCCGCGCTGGATGAGGTCAGTCGGCTGCGGAGCATGGTCGAGAGGGAGATAACTCCAGAGGAGACCCTGATCGCAGAGCTCACTCCTGCCCTTGGCGTGCATACCGGGCCCGGCACCGTTGGTATCTGCTACCTGCGACTCTGAGCGGGGACCATGCCTCAAGTCAGCGGCATCGTGCTGGCAGGCGGCCGGAGCCGGCGCCTGGGCACCGACAAGGCCCTCGTGAGGGTTGGCGGCATTCGCCTGATCGACCGGGTGTTGGCCACCCTACGCCAGCTGACCGACGACGTGGTCGTGGTCGGAGGCGACCCCGCCACCTGCGCGCGGCCTGGCGTGCCGGTCATCCCTGATCGGTGGCCGGGCATGGGGCCGCTGGGGGGGATCCACTCCGGGCTGGAGGCCGTGCGGTACGGGCATGCCCTGGTCGTCGGCTGCGACATGCCGTTCCTCGACCTGCGGCTGCTGCGCTATATGATCCTCCTCTCCCCGGGCTATGATGTCGTGATTCCCAACCTCGACGGCGCCCTGGAACCTCTGCACGCGATCTACTCCAAGGCCACCCTTGGCCCGATCGAAGGGCTCCTGCGGGCAGGCGACCTGCGCATCGTTCATTTCCTCGGTCGGGTCAGGGTGCGCTATGTGGAGCGGGCGGAGGTTGAGGTCTTTGACCCCCGTGGGCTCTCCTTCTTCAATGTCAACACTCCTGAAGAGCTGGAGCAGGCCGAAGCGCTCGCTGCGAGGCGCTGCCCGGGCCGCTCCTGGTGAGGAGTCACAGAGGATTGGCGGCGAGGGCCTGTAGCCTGGCCAGGGTCTCTTCCCAGGAGATCTCGGAGAGCCCCAGCTTGCGCCGCAGCCGGTCCGGGTCCATTCCCGATTTGAAGTCGCGCAAGGCGCACGTCCAGCGGAGCATCTCGAAGGAGAGTCCTCCCTCAAGCCCCGCCAACTGGGCAATGCGGCGCAGGACATACTCCAGATTGCGGCCCGTACAGGGGAAGAGTGTCGGACGCGGGCGATAGACCTCGACATAAGTGCGGAGCAGGGCGGGAAGCGACGGGTCGAGGGCGAGCTTGCGCTCCTTATGGCGGCGCCGGGGGTCCTTGTAGCGTATCCATACGGCGGGGGCCTGGGGGTCGGAGAGATCAAAGTCTGCGTGTTGCAGTGCCAGGCACTCACTCTTCTTCATGCCGGTCTGCAGTATCAGGCTGAGGAGCAGCAGGGGGCGCGGGTCCGGGTTCTTGGGGTCGGCGGCGAGCCTGCGGGCTGCCTCCAGGGCGCGTTCGACCTGCTCATCGAAGAGGACCTGGGGTAGGGGAGAGGCCGCGGGCTCGTGCACGAGGGGCGCCGCCGGGTCATGGCCGAGGACGTTCGTCTCGGCCAGCCAGCCGAAGAAGACCTTGAGCGTGGTCAGGCGACGGCCATAGGACTTGGAGGTGCAGGGGACGCCGCGGCCGTGTCGCAGGTATTCCATAAAGCGCCGCAGATCGCCTGTGGCGATTGCACCGATCTCGGCGTCGCTGCCGAGGTACCGCTCCAGAAAGCTCAGGTCGCCGAGGAAGGACTTGATCGTGTTCTGGCTGAAGCGGACGCGCTGCATGTGATCGCCAAAGGCGGCGATGGCAGCGCGCAGTGGTGAATGTGAGGCCAGCCTGGGTGAAGGCTGGTCCTCCCCGGATGGCGGCCCGGCGGGTCGTTGGAAGAGAGGGAGCTGCTGCTCGGCCAAGCTTACCTCCTTCTTTTGCGACTCTATTTCTAGCGCATAGCGCGACCGGTGTCAAAGCGGCGGTACATGCTCGGACTCGCGTTCAGCGCATGGGATGGAGGTATGCTGTCGTGGGCCCCGCCCGTTGGGGTGGGCATTACGCCGAGCCACGCGAGACCGCCACCTCTGCACTTCTCCCCTTCAGGGGCGGACAGCCTTCTTCGCTCGTAGGGCCAGGGCGTTGTCCATCGAGGGACCCCCACCCCTAACCCCGCCCCCGCGCCGGAGACTGTTGCATGGATCGACTTGCGCACATGATACACTTAAGGTATAATGGCCACACTCTGCATGAGTGGGGGGTGCTGACATGCCAGTTCGTCCTTATACCCGCAGC
>DYEI01000066.1 GCA_020725765.1 Anaerolinea sp.
CAGGCAGGCGCCCGGCGCCTGCCTGGGGGAGGGGTAATAACAGATGGGCGGTTTCGGGCAGGCGAGCGCGCCGCGGCGCGCTCGCCTGCCCGAAACCGCCCCAAAAAACGTTCCCCTCCCCCACGCGGACGCAATGCGTCCGCGTGGGGGAGGGGTCAGGGGAGGGGGCAACTCCGCGAGGTGTTGCGCAGGCCGCGCACGCCTGCGCTTCCCTGGATCACTTGTGGGTGATAGATAGGCCGCGGCGGGGGCGCGGCCACGGGTGGGGGCACCCATCGAGAGCAGCGCGTCGGCGGCCCCCAATTTGGCGCCTATGGGGCGAGGGGGTGGGGGCCTGTCAACAGAGCAGATGAGCCTGCCCCCATAGCGAGCTGCACCTAACTGCCCAGCCGCTCTTGACACATTACCCACTTGTGCTATCCTCTGTGATCATCACCCATCTGATCGCCAGGATGTCTGGCAAGGCGCAGGGGGGCAGCCCGCCGCCGAGCCGGAGAGGCGCGCCGTGAGGCGTGACGGCCGCCCGCGGGCGCGGTAGCGGGCTCGATGAAGAGGAGCAAACTGCCATGGCGGACCCCCTCGGCTTTTTCCGGACGCACAGCTCGATGAGCGCTCCCGGGCGGTATGCCGGGCTCTACGATGGCCTTCCCCGCGACGTCGCGGCGCTGTCCCGGATCATCCAGGGTGTGATGGTCCACCTCTATTGGGCCGGTGCCTACGGCCTGCAGGTCCCGGACGAACGCCGGGAGGAGCTGCAGCTGCGGTCGACGGAGAGGAGGCTGAAGCGCATCCTCGAGCTGGACGGACGGCCGCTGTCCGTGCCCCGCGACCCCGAGCGCCGCGTGATCGGCATCTGCCGCGACTATGCGCTGATGCTCGCCTCGATCCTGCGCCATCAGGGCGTCCCGGCGCGGGCCCGCTGTGGCTTTGGGCGGTACTTCCTGCCCAATCACTACGAGGACCACTGGGTCTGCGAGTACTGGAGCGCGGCCGAGGGCCGCTGGGTGCTGGTCGATCCCCAGCTCGATGAGCTGCAGCGCGAAAAGCTGTCCTTGAGCTTTGACCCACTGGACGCCCCCCGGGACCAGTTCGTGGTCGCCGGAGAGGGCTGGCGGCTCTGCCGGGCGGGCGAGGCCGATCCGGACGCTTTCGGCATCGCGGACATGCATGGCCTGTGGTTCGTCCGGGGCAACGTCGTGCGGGATGTGGCCGCGCTGAACAGGGTCGAGCTCCTGCCCTGGGACTGCTGGGGGATCATCGACGCCCGCGATGAGGAGCTGTCTGCCGATGACCTGGCTGTCCTCGACCGGGTCGCGGAGCTGGCCGGCGGTGACGTGCCGGAGTGGGAGGCGCTGCGCCGCCTGTACGAGGGTGACGCGCGCCTGCGCGTGCCTGGCTCGATCACGAGCTACACCGGGGCAGGGCCCCAGATCGTGGACCTGACGGCCATAGGAGTTGGCGACCAGGGCCCCGGTACCCAAGTCTGAACGTAGATCATGCGCCAACGGGCGCAGCCAGAGAGGGCAGTTCGCCATGCCCTGGGCCTGCGGCGGCCAGGGACGGAGTTGCCTGCCTGGGCCACGAGCGTGGTGGACGGGTCCCTGTTCCAGGTCAAGCGGCGCCAGCCGCGAGCGATCCGCCGCCCGCCGAAGCAATCCCCGACACCCACGTAGGGGCGGCTCACGAGCCGCCCGGCTCGCGGGCCGCCCATTGCCAGCCCGCCGGGCTGGCTCGCAATGACGGTTAAGGCATTGGCCAGGTCCCGCCTGCGAGCGCCCGTTCACAGGCTACTGTGAGAGGAGCAGCCATGCAAGTCAGCATCCGCAGGGCAGGTCCTGCAGACTATCATGCCGTCTGTGAGCTGCTCGCCGATATGGACGCCCTGCACGCGGAGCACCTGCCCGACGTATTCCGAAAGACGAAAGGCCCCGCTCGCGAGTGGGATTACTACCGCGGGCTGCTGGCCGACGAGAGCGTGGCCCTGTTCGTCGCCGAGGTGGACGGTCGAGTGATCGGCTTGGCCCATGCGGCAATCCGGGAGGCTCCCGCTATTCCCATCTTCGTCCCCCGACGCTATGCGGTTGTCGACGCCATTGGCGTCAGGTCCGGGTTTCGGCGCCGAGGGATCGGGCGGAGACTGCTCGACGCCGTGCACGCGTGGGCGATCGAAAAGGGCGCGGGCTCTGTCGAGCTGAATGTATACGAGTTCAATCAGGAGGCGATCGCTTTCTATCGCGCCGTGGGCTATGAGACGCTGCGACGGCAGATGGGCAGGAAGCTGAAGGAGGGGTGAATGCCTACGGGGCCCATCTCGCGTGGCTGATGGCCTGCATATCAGCGGCGTGCTGCGGCTGATCTTGCCCTCGCGCGAGCGGAGGTCACGGCTCCAGAGCGCGGTTCCCCCGGCCGGCAGGCCCCGGGGATAGGGGTTCAGGGGGGACAGGCTGCTTTCGCCGCCTTCCCTCGGCTCTTGCCGGAGGTTACCCCATCCCCCC
>DYEI01000067.1 GCA_020725765.1 Anaerolinea sp.
AGGGGTGGGGGCGGCTCCGCGAGATGCTGCGCAGGCCACGGGCGCCTACGCTGCCCCCAGGCCACTTGTGGGTAATGGACAGCCCTTCAGGGGCGGACAGGCAGCCAGAATCGAGGCTGGACGCCCTGGAAGCGCTGGCCTGGAGGGGCCTGAGTGCGGCGTAGGGAGCCTTTCAGGCCCTGTTTTCGGCCGTCGTCCTGTGGGGCAAGAAGGGACCTGTCCGCCCCTGAAGCCACTTGCGGGTAGCGGATGGGTCCGCCTGGGGCAGGAGGTTCCCCGATGAGCTGGTGCAAAGCCGATCCTGGCGGGCATAGCTGCCAGCAGCCGGCCTCTGTCTCATCGACCTGAGGCCGCCATCCGCCGGTACACAGCCCGCAACGGAGCGCAGGCGGGCACGTCTAATAATAGACGGCTCCGTACGATGGGGTCGTGGGACCAAAGGGCCAACACCGCTCAGGCAGGGGCGCTATGGTTCGTAGGGCACATCACGTCTGGATGGCAGCCTTCATCATCGCGACGATGCCACTGCTTGCCCTGTGGGCGCACGCCGCTCCGGCGGCAAGGCTCTGGCTGGAGCCGCCTGGGCAGCAGATTGGGCTGGCGGGAGAAGCGGTGGTGGAGGTCCGGCTCGCGGATGTGGTGGACCTCTATGGTGTCGAGCTTCACCTGCAGTTCGACCCGGCGCTTGTCGAGGTGATCGATGAAGACCCGGCTACACCCGGGGTGCAGGTCGCGCCGGGGAGCATACTCGCCGGAGATGGACCCTTCCTGAACCAGGCGGACAATGCTGCCGGGCGGATCGACTATGCCGTGATGGCCGTGCTCTCGGCTCCCTTCACCGGCAGTGGTGTGCTGGCGACCATACGCTTTGCGGCCAGGGCTGCCGGTGTGGCTTCGGTCAGCTTTGTGGGGTCGCAGCTCGTAAACTCGTCCGTGGCGAGCATCCCGCACAGCGTCACGGGGGGGAGTGTGCAGGTCCTGGCCGTAACGGCGACGCCAACTCCTACTGCGTCTCCAACCGTCACGCCAACGCCCACGGCGACGCTGCCGCCAAAGGCGACATCGACTCCCACGCCTACGCGCACGCCGACCTCGACGCCCACGGCCACGCGGACTCTGACGGCGACTCCGACTCGCACGCCTACGCCGACCGCAACGGGCAGCCCGACACCCTCGCGCACGCCGACGCCGCCTTCGGGTCCCTGCAGTCACCTGGTCCTGAACGGAGGATTCGAGTACAGCACCGGGTGGACGCTGCAGGGGAGAGCCGAGTACACGACGGCGAGGTACCATGGCTGCTGCCGGTCGGTCCGTCTGGGCATCGAGTGGTACGAGCCGAACACGTCCGGATGGGATTCGGCGCAGCAGTGGATCTCTCTGCCGGGCAGTGCATCTTCGGCGCGTCTCCGCTTCTGGTACTATCCGGTCTCCGGGGATCCGAATGACAGCCAGTACTGCTGGCTCATGGACCTCTCCGGGCATGTCCTCGCGGAGCCGCTACGCCTGACCTGGCCCGCCTCGAACGGGCAGGCGTGGGCGTATGTCGACTATGACCTTATGCCGTTCCTCGGACGCGGCTTCTTCCTCCGGTTCGAGGTGTACAACAACGGCTATGGGGGGATCACCACCCTGTATGTTGACGACGTCGACGTACAAGTCTGCCCGTAGGTCGTGTCTGAGGCCACGGGCGACGCGCACGTCTATCTCCACCCTCAGCCCCGCGGGTGCCCGACCGGTATGATGTAGAGCGGCTTCTCCTCCACGGCGAGCCCGAGCGCCGCCTGCACCGCCTCGTCGTCGAACGCCCCAATGGGGACCCCGCCGAGGCCAAGCGCCACGGCCTGCAGCAGCAGGTTCTGGGCAGCGTGCCCCGCCTCCAGGTGTACGTAGCGGGGCGAACGCTGGGCCCCATACTTGGCCGACGTGCGCTCGTACACCGCAGCTAATGCAAAGACCGCCGGCGCCTGCCGGACGGCCTCCTGCCGCAGGGCTGCCCGCCACAGGTCCGGACGGCGGTCCTCGGAGGCTACCTCCTGGAGGGCGTGGTTGGAGGGGGCGTAGTGGAAGGCGCCGTCGGCCGTTGCCAGGTACAGCTCGAGGGGGTACAGCGCGCCAGCGGAGGGCGCCGTGCGGAACCCGCGCGGGTCCGTCAGACCCTGAGCGGCCCAGAGGAGTTGGGAGAGTTGCTCCTGGGTGAGCGGGTCCTCCTCGAACTGCCGCACCGAGCGACGCCGCAGCAGGACCTCCTCAAAGGGCACAGCGCCGGACGTCTGGGGTGGCGGGAGTGCCACCACAGCACCGGCGACTGTGCGTGTCGCGGCCGGCTGGCGGGGAGTGCACCCAGCGAGGGAGAGCACAAACCCGGACAGGACCCCCAGAGCCTCGCGTCGCGTCGTCCGCAGAAGCCTTCCTGCAGCCATCGGCGTCCTCCTCCCGGAGATTCCGAGGGATAATCTAGCACGCGCGCTGCGCAGGTGCAAGCCGGAGGGCCTGGGCGAATCGCTCGCGCGGTCTGGTGCACTCTACTCTGAGACTTCACCGACCGTTTGGGCACCGGCCGCGCCTACACTGCCCGGGTCGCACACCACCCCCTGGCGCGACATCTACAGCTTTGAACGTCCTCACGAGGCTCTGGGGATACAGACGCCGGCGAGTCGGTATCGTCCAGGTCCTCGGCCATATGCGGAGGTATTGCTGCCGATCGTCAATGAGCCCTCTGATCGCTCGCATCGACCTGCGCTGTGAAGACAGTCACCATGTGTAACCCATGTATCTGGGCCACGCAGCCGAGGCGGCGCGGAAGGGGCGTCTTATGCTATGGAGGGCCATTGTGGACTCCCCGCCCCCGCGCTGCGCTATGCACCACCCACAAGTGGCCTCGCGGGGAGCGTAGACGCCCACGGCGCGCTCGACCGCCCGAAACCGCCCATCTTTCATCACCCCTCGCCCAGGCAGGCGCCGGACGCCTGCCTGGGGGAGGGGCAGGGGTGGGGGACCCTCAACGGGCCATGCCCTCGCCCCACGACCGAAGAAGGCTTTCCGCACTTGAAGAGGGACGGGTTCCCCGATATGCCGGCGCAAGGCCGATCGCGATGGGCAGGGCTACCAGCAGCCTGCCCCGTCCCATATGCTGAACGCGAGTCTGAACACGCGCTGACCTCGGCGTGTTGCCCGCTGGCCTGGGCGAGTCTGGCAAGGATGCCCGCGAGGCAGGCGAGACCGATGATAGGCTTCACGGTTTCGCGGACCTTCAGTCGCTCGATGGGCCATGGACCCGCCTCTGGGGGCCTTCGGCAAAGAAGGCTTGTGATCGACGTTGCGCTCTCTTGGGGAGGGCTGGTCCGCATCCGCACTCGAGTAGCAACATGAGGAAACCGCTCACCCTGGCGATCGCGCGCGGGGTAGGGGAAGGGGCGGAGCACTGCCGGAAACGAGCACAGATGGGGATTTGCGCAAGAGTACCCCTGGGCAGACTCGAACTGCCGCACACGGCTCCGGAGGCCGCCGCTCTATCCACTGAGCTACAGGGGCAAGCATAGGTAAGTGTACCACAACCGGGCTGACCGGTCAAGCAGGTTGACAGGCCTCAGCCCCCATGGGATAATCACGCCGCGGGAGCTGCGCCCGCACGCAGCGGGTGAACCAGCCGAGGGGCGTGGGACATAGTCTGTTGCAGCCGGACGCCGGGGCTGGCAGGGGCCATGGGCGGCCGATCGATGGCCTTCACAAAGCTGGATGGCGGCTCTCGTCCCCGCGGGGGCGAGGGCCTTTCCTTTTGGCCGCGTCGCGGCCTTTCGAGACAGGGGACATCATGGCGACACATCTCATCCTGCACTTTGACGGCGGCAGCCGGGGCAACCCGGGCCCCGGGTACGGCAGCTATCACCTCTCGCGCAACGGCGAGGTGATCCGGCTCCGGCACCTCCGCCTTGGCCCATGGATGACGAACAACGAGGCGGAGTACGAGGCCCTGATCGCCGGGCTCAACGAGGCGCTGGGGTGGCTGGAGCGGCAGGGCCTCGATCCCAGGGCCGAGGCCATCGAGGTCCGCGGCGATAGCCAGCTCGTTATCCGTCAGCTCCAGGGCGCCTGGAAGGCGCGCGAGCCGCGCATGGCCGCGCTGCGGGATCGGGCGCTGGCGCTCCTCAGGCGTTTTGGCCGTTACACGCTGCGGCAGGTTCCGCGGGCGCGCAGCGTGGAGCTGTTGGGACACTGAGGGGGTGGAAAGCAGGATACGCCGGCGGGGACGTCCGGCCGTGCATGAGGGAGCACCCTGGCCTGAGCTGCTCTTCCGCCCCTGGACCGGAGGTAGGCCGTGTTCAGGCCCGTTTCCAGCCGGGTGGACTGGGTGCGCATGGAGGAGGAGGTCCTCCGCTTCTGGCGGGAGCGAGACGTTTTCGCCAGGAGCCTCCGCGAGCGCGCGGACGCGCCGCGCTTTGTCTTCTATGAAGGCCCGCCGACGGCCAACGGCCGCCCGCACGTCGGGCACGTCGAGACCCGCGCCATTAAGGACCTGATCCCCCGGTACCAGACGATGAAGGGCCGCCTGGTGCTGCGCAAGGCGGGATGGGACTGTCACGGCCTGCCGGTCGAGATCGAGGTCGAGCGGGAGCTGGGCTTTGAGGGCAAGCAGGCGATCGAAGCCTATGGGGTGGCCCGCTTTAACGAACGATGCCGGGAGTCGGTCTTTCGCTATGTAGAGGAGTGGACTCGCCTCACCGAGCGCATCGGCTTCTGGATCGACATGGAGCACCCCTACGTCACCATGACCAACGAGTACATCGAGTCGGTCTGGTGGATCCTGCGGCAGCTGTGGGATAGGGGGCTCCTCTACCGCGGGCACCGGGTCGTGCCGTACTGCCCGCGCTGCGGTACTGCCCTCTCCGATCATGAGGTCGCGCAGGGCTACGAGGAGGCGGAGGACCCGTCGGCCTACGTGCGGTTCCCGGTGCGCGACCGGCCGGGCACCTCCTTCCTGGTCTGGACGACTACCCCCTGGACTCTCCCCGCCAATGTCGCGCTGGCGGTCCATCCCGATGTGCGCTATGCCATTGTCGAGCAGGATGGCGAGCGCCTGATCGTCGCCGAGGCCCTGCTGGAGCGGGCCCTGAGGGGCGAGTACCGGGTCGTTGAGACGGTCTACGGCCGCGAGTTGGTCGGCCTGCACTACGAGCCGCCGTACCGCTTTCTGCCGGTTCAGGGGGACTATGCCTACGTCATCCCGGCCGACTTTGTGACTACCGACGAGGGGACCGGTGTCGTGCACATCGCACCGGCCTTTGGCGCCGACGACCTGGAGGCCGGCCGGCGGTATGGGCTGCCGGTCCTCCAGACGGTGGACCTGGAGGGCCGCTTTCTTGAGGCGGTCCGGCCCTGGGCGGGGATGTTTGTGAAGGATGCGGACCCGCTCATTGAGGAGGACCTGCGGCGGCGCGGGCTGCTCTACTACCTGGGCAGGCATCCCCACACCTATCCCTTTTGCTGGCGCTGTCACTTTGCCCTGCTGTACTACGCCAAGCCGACCTGGCTGGTGAGGACGACGGCCATCCGTGATCTCATGGTAGCGACGAACCAGCGGATCAGCTGGTACCCCGAGCACATCAAGGACGGCCGTTTCGGCAACTGGCTGGCCAACAACATCGACTGGGCGCTGGGCCGCGAGCGCTACTGGGGGACTCCCCTGCCCATCTGGCAGTGCGGCGCCTGCGACGAGCAGACCTGCATCGGGAGTGTCCGCGAGCTCGAGGAGCGCTGCGGTCGCGACCTGAGCCGTCTGGACCTGCATCGACCCTACATCGACGAGGTAACCTTCCCCTGCGAGCGCTGCCCCGGGACGATGCGCCGCGTGCCTGAAGTCATTGACACCTGGTTCGACTCGGGGGCGATGCCCTACGCGCAGTGGCACTATCCGTTCGAGAATCAGGAGCTATTCGCCGGGCAGTACCCTGCGGATTTCATCTCCGAAGCCGTCGATCAGACGCGCGGCTGGTTCTACACATTGCACGCCATCTCGAATCTGCTCTTCGGCCGGGAGTGCTACCGGAACTGCCTGGTCCTCGGCTTGGTGCTGGATGCCGAGGGGCGCAAGATGAGCAAGTCCCTCGGCAACGTGATCAGCCCGTGGGAGGTGCTGGAGCGCTATGGTGCAGACGCCATGCGCTGGTACCTCTACACAGCCGGGGCGCCCTGGGCCGACAAGCGGTTCTCGACCGAGTTGGTCGGCGAGACCTTCCGCAAGTTCCTGCTCACCCTCTGGAACACCTATGCCTTCTTTGTGACCTATGCGAACGTCGACCGCTATGTGCCCGGCGAGCAGGTGGTGCCGCCGGGGCGCCGGGCGGTGCTCGACCGGTGGCTCCTCTCGGAGCTGAACCGGCTGGTCGCCGAGGTCGACGCGGGCCTGGCTGGCTTTGACATAACCGGCAGCGCGCGGCGCATCGAGGCCTTCGTGGATGACCTCTCGAACTGGTACGTGCGCCGCTCCCGTCGCCGCTTCTGGAAGAGCGAGCATGACGCCGACAAGGCGGCGGCCTACGCGACTCTGTACGAGTGCCTGAGGACCCTCGCCGGGCTGCTGGCGCCCTTTACCCCGTTCGTTGCCGAGGCGATGTATCAGAACCTGGTCCGCTCCGTCGATGCAGGGGCGCCGGAGAGCGTCCATCTGACCCGCTTCCCGGAAGCCGCCCTGGAGCTGATTGACCGGGAGCTTGAGGTCGATATGCGCCTGGCCATGCACCTGGCGAGCCTGGGCCACGCGGCGCGGGCCCGGGCGGGGCTCAAGGTGCGGCAGCCGCTCGCCGAGGCGGTGCTCTGTGTCCGCAGCGCCGACGAGCGTGAGCGGGTTGAGCGGCTTCGCGACCTCATCGGGGATGAGCTGAACGTCAAGGACGTCCGTGTGACGACCGATGAGGCCGAGCTGGTGCGCTATGAGGTGCGGCCCAACCCGGCGGTGCTGGGGAGGCGGTATGGGGCGCTTTTCCTGCGCATCCGCGAAGCGGCGGGCGCGCGGAGCGCCGAGCTGGCTCCGGCGCTCCGGGCGGGACGGCCGGCAACGCTGGCAGTGGACGGGCAGGAGGTCGAGCTCCGGCCGGAGGAGGTGGAGCTGGTCCCGGTCGAGCGGGCGGGCTATGCCGTGGCGCAGGAGGGCGGCTACCTGGCCGGAGTGTCGACCGTGCTGGGGGAGGAGCTCCGGCGCGAGGGGCTGGCACGGGAGGTTGTGCGGCGGCTGCAGGTGATGCGGCGGGATGCCGACTTGCGCATTGAGGAGCCGATTGTCACGTACTTTCAGGCGACCGGCGAGCTGCGGGATGTGCTGCGGCAGTGGGCCGGGTACATCCAGCAGGAGACGCTGTCGCACCGGCTGATCGAGGGCGCGCCGCCGCCCGAGGCCCGTACCGAGCGCCAGCGGGTCGATGGGCAAGAGGTCATCCTGGGGATCGTGCCGGCGTAGGGGCGCGGCATGGCGCGAGCCGTCTGCCTCGTGCGTGGAGAGGGAGGCCGGGCGTTGCCCTGTCAATGGGAAAGGTGTGCGCCGGCGCGCCGCCTCCCGCGGAGGTGGCACAGCCGCCGCGTGAACGACCTGGCATGGGTGTATCCCAGAATCGTCGGTGCAGACTGCAACCATTTCGCGACTGCCGGAGGCCAGATTGCTTCGCCAGCCCTGCGGGCTGGCTCGCAATGACGGGGTGTGAGCAAGCCCCCATCTCCTTGTCAGGCACACATGATCCGCGTGCCAGTGAGCTTCCTGCCGCAGGCGGCAGACGTGTGGCTCCCTGGCCGTGCAGTCGGCGTGACCGAACTGTGGGACCCGCACGTACCACTCACTCCCGAAATGCACCGACGATTGTGGGATATATCTACCTGGCATCACTCGCTTGCCGGGGCTGGCCCAGCCGGCTATACTTGGGCGTCTGATTCTTCCGGAGCCGAATGATGACCGCTCTCGTTGCCCAGATAGCCCCTCAGCGAAGCACACAGTATGCCGCCCTCGCCAGTGCGCTGGCGCCACAGGAGCTGGCGTTGAGCCCGCTGGGCCAGGACATCCTGCAGTTCTGCCCCGTGGAGCTCGGTGGCCAGGCCTACCTGAGGCTGGAGCTAGGCCGGGTGCCAGACGAGCGTGCGCTGCGCGAGTTGGGCATGCTGGCCATGACCAGCGCCTTCTTCGAGTACTATGACCGGCTCGGCGACGAGCCGGGGCCCTTTCTGCGACCGCTTGAGACACCCTTCCAGCCGGTGCTACCCCCGGACCTGCCGATGACGCGGCGTTACAGGGGCAAGACCAACGAGCTCTTTACTCACTTCCTGTGCAATGTCGCACGATTCTCAAGCCAGTACGCGCATCAGCCGTGGACCTCACTGCGCCTCTTCGATCCCCTCGCCGGCGGATGCACGACGCTCTTCGTCGGGCTCGTGCTTGGGGCCGATGTTGCGGGCGTCGAGCAGAGCGCACATGCCATCGAACTGGCAGCGGCCTTCCTCCGACAGTACACGCGTGAACAGGGAATCGCCTGCAAGGTGAAGGAAGAGCGACTGCGGAAGCTGGGCCGCAGGTGGCAGTTTGCCATTGGTAAGAAGGTCATTCGGAAGTGCGTGATGGCCGCGGGTGACACGCTCGAGTCGCCCGCGCTCATTGCCGGGTTCGGAAAGCCGCATCTCATTGTCGCTGACCTCCCCTATGGCATCCAGCACGAGGGTCAGGTCGTCCCGTTGCTGAAGGAGGCGCTCCCCATCTGGGCCGGAATGCTGCAGCCCGGTGGGGCGATGGCGCTGGCCTGGGAGTCGACCCGCCTGGGCCGGTCTGAGATGCTGGCCGTAGCGGAGGCGGTCCCTTCGCTCAAAGTGCTCGATGCGCCTCCCTACAACGCGCTGGCACACCGCGTTGACCGGGTCATCAAGCAGCGGGATGTGCTCGTGGCGCGGGTTAAGGGGTAGGGAAGGCGCCGTGCAGGAGACCACGCTCTGCTTCCTGGTTCGGGGTGATCCGCCCCGGCAGGTGCTCCTCGGCCTCAAAAAGCGCGGCTTCGGTGCCGGCAAGTACGGCGGCATTGGCGGAAAGGTCGCTCCGCGGGAAACGGTCGGCGAGGCGGCTATCCGCGAGTTGGCCGAGGAGACCGGTGTGATGGTCAGCGTGCAGGACCTGCGGCCTGCCGGCTCTTTGCAGTTCCTCTTTCCAGCGCGGCCCGAGTGGAGCCAGGTCATGCACCTCGTGCTGGCGAACCGGTGGGAGGGCGACCCTGCTGAGAGTGCCGAGATCATCCCGGCATGGTTCGACGTGGCGCAGGTGCCCTATGAGCGGATGTGGCCGGACGCCATCTACTGGCTGCCGCGCATCCTCGCCGGTGAGCGGGTGCACCTGCGCTTCGTCTACGCTGACGACAACGAGACCCTCGCCGCCGGGCCCGAGGCGTGGGCCTAGCGGCGCGCGCCCGTACGCCCCTCCATCTGCCCCTGAACTCCCCCAGGCGGACGCCGCGGCGCACCAAGAGCCCCATACACCAATGGAGAACGGCTCCCCCCGAGACGGCATCTCGTGCCCTCTCATGGGACAGGCGCGGGGGCAAGAATGCAGCGGCAGCCGGGGCTGCCAGCATGCGAGTCTGAACAGTCACAAGCAGAACAAGTTCTGGTGGGCCGAGGGCCGGCAGAACCGAGAACAGTCCCTCCTTCACAGAATCTTGACAACAATCTGCTAGAATTGGGCGTGGTGTGCGCCTTGCCACTGTTGTGGTACTCATGGTGGCATGAGGAGGATGGTATGCTCAAGCGGATCCTTGTCTTTGTCGGCATCCTGCTGGTGGCAGCCGCGTCTGCCGGCGGAGGCTACCTCTATGGCGTCTCGGTCGGCGAGGCGAGGGCAACCCAGGCCAGGCAGCAGCTTGCGGCAGGGCGCTCGGTCGCGAGGGGTGAGCTGCCTGTGGATTCGGGCCTGGCGCAGCAGCGGGGGTTACGAGGGGGCTCCTTGCGTGGCGATGGTGTTGTGGGTGCCATCGAGGCAATTGAGGGCGACGTCCTGGTGGTGGACATGGACGGGAAGACCATGCGGGTGATCACTACCGACACGACGCTCATCGAAAAGCTTGCCGTGGTGGAGCTTCAGGACTTGGCGGTTGGGGAGCAAGTGGTGGTCACTGGTACGGACAACGAGGACGGCAGCGTCACAGCTCGCTCGATACAGTCGCTCAGGGGGATCGGACTGGCGTCGCAGGGCGCACCGTGAGGGGGCAGAATCATGAACGGGGAGCTCGATACCGTCAGGTCCTCGTCCTCCTGGCCTTCGCGTCGTATGAGGGTGCTGTCGGAGGCTGGCCAGGAACTGACAGGGGCTTCGCTTGGCAGGTCTGTTGCCCGTGCGGTTCGAGATGTGCTGGCGGCGGCGACAGCCGGATGTCGCCGCATTCTCGACATGGCGAAATGGCCGCCGCCCAGGCGCACGCTGGGGTTTGGGGCTCTGGGCGCAGTCGTTCTCATGGGAGTACTTGCAGGGGTAGCGATGTGGAGGCGCGCGACCGCCGGGCAGGGAGCGGGCAACTTGCAGGCCTTCGTTGTCACACGGGGAGATGTGGTGGCGACGGTCTCCTGTACCGGGGAGGTTTATGCGCCACGACAGGCAGACCTGGGCTTTGACGTCAACCGGGTACCTCTGATTGAGCTGAATGTGGCCCCTGGTCAGCAGGTGCGGGCTGGTGAGGTGCTGGCGCGCATCGACGCAACCAGCCTGGAGCGTGCGGTGGCTCAGGCCGAGGCCGAGCTCACCGTCGCGGAGGACAATCTGGAGAAGGTGAGAAACCCCTACACGGAGTTGGATCTCGCGAAGGCCAGGCTCGCGGTACAGGGTGCCGAGGTGGCTCTCGCCGAAGCCCAGAAGAACCTTGAGATCGTCAGCAACCCGGACGTGGCAGCGGCAGAGCGCGCCGTCCAGGAGGCTGCAGTGGCTCTCCAGAGCGCGCAGAGCCAGCTAGTGGCCGTCCAGAATGACACGAGCAACGCGGCGCAGCTACGCACTCTGGAGTACGAGGCGATCTGGTATAGAAACAACTACGGGGAGGCCCAGGAAAAGTTCAAGAGAGGAGAGATCAGCCAGGAGAAGCTGAACTGGGAGTACAGCAATATGCTGGCCGCTGAGGAGAGGCTGACGGCCGCCCGCGCCAAGGCCGAGGCGACGCTAGCCAGCGCGCAGAATCAGGTGGCGAAGGCCGAAGCTGCGTACAAGGAGGCGCAAGAGAATCTGGCCAGGGTGCGGGCCGGTCCTGACCCGGCGGAGCTGGCCAAGGCCAGATATCAGGTAGCCCAGGCACAGTACAATCTGGACAAGGCGCGGGCCGACCTGGCACAGATGGAGGCCGGCCCCGCCGCGAAGGATATTGAGGTCGCCGAAGCCAAGGTAGTCACCGCGAGGGCTGCCCTTGAGCAGGCACGCGCTGCTCTTGAGGCGGCTACCATGCGAGCTCCATTCGATGGGACGGTTGTCTCGGTCGGTGCTGCCGTCGGCGACCTGGTGTCCTCGGGCATGACCGTCGTGGCTCTCGCTGACCTCTCGAATCTCCGAGTCCGAGCGATCGTGGATGAGACGGATATCAGCAAGGTTGACATCGGTCAGCAGGCAACGATCACCTTCGACGCTTTTCCAGGCAGCCGCTTCTCGGGCCAGGTCCTGGAGGTGCCCCTGCAGGGCAAGCTGGTGCAGAACATCCTGACCTATGAGGTGCCTGTAAGCCTTGAGAGGGCCAACGAGGTTGGCCTCAAGCCGGGCATGACGGCGAATGTGAGCATACTGGTCGGCCGGGCGGAGAACGTGCTGCTGGTCCCGGCGCTCGCGGTCCAGCAGGGCGAAGATGGAGCGGTCGTGCTCGTGCAGGGTTCTGCCCGTGGCGCGGTGATCCAGACGCCTGTGCTCCTCGGCCTGAGCGACGGCGTCTATGTGGAGATACGAAAGGGCCTGAATGAGGGAGATCGCGTGCTGGTCGAGTACCAGGCAGAGTCAGTGTCGACGACGGGCACACGCTTTGTCAGCCCGATGATTCCTGGTGGCATGCGAGGGATGGGGCGATGAAGCTGCTCCAGGGCTTGCGGCTAGCCCTCAAGTCTCTGGCGGCCAACAAGCTGCGTTCTGGCCTGACGATGCTGGGCATCGTCATCGGAGTCGCGGCGGTCATCGCCCTGGTGGCCGCTGGTGCGGGTGCCCAGGCGCAGGTCAGGGAGCAGTTCGAGAGCCTGGGTTCCAACCTGCTGGTCATCTCGCCCAGGGCAGCGTTCTACCGGGGCGTGTCCCAGAGGGCAGCCGCGACGCAGAGCCTGACGAACGACGACGTGTTGGCAATTCGCCAGGTCGCCCGCTCCGTCTCCGCCGTGGCTCCCGAGTACTCGCTGGATGCCACGGTTGCCTATGGCAACAGGAACATGCAGACAACCGTGCTCGGGGTCACGCCCGAGTATCTTACGGTGGCCAACTGGAGGGTGGCGCGGGGTCGCTTTGTGGACGAGCTGGACCTTGCCAGTCAGGCCAAGGTGGCTGTGCTGGGGGCCTCTGCTGCCGAGGAGCTGTTCGGGAAGCTCGTAGAGCCGCTGGGCAAGACGGTGAGAATAAACCGTCAGAGCTTTCAGGTCGTGGGCATCATGGCCGCCAAGGGGGTTGGCGGCTTCCAGAACCTCGATGATCAGGTGTTCATCCCCCTGAGCACCGCTCAAATCAGGTTTGGCGGGGCGGGCAACACCTCGCTGAGGGCTATCAATGTCCAGGTCACGTCGGCCGATATGATTGGGACCGCGAAGGCCGAGCTTGCGGCCATCCTGCGGGCCCGTCACGGTCTGATAGGCAGCCAGGCCGATGACTTTGTGATCCGCGACCAGACCCAGGTCGTCGAAATGGTGGAGCAGTCGGCCGAGACGTTCACCGTGCTCCTGGGCAGCATCGCCGCCATCTCGCTGGTGGTGGGAGGCATCGGCATCATGAACATCATGTTCGTCTCCGTGACAGAGCGGACACGAGAGATAGGTATCCGGAAGGCCGTCGGGGCCAAGCGGCGGGACGTCCTGGCGCATTTCCTGGTTGAGGCGATGGTCCTCAGCTTTGCAGGAGGTCTGATCGGCGTCCTTGTCGGGTGCGCCGGCGCACACGTGGTCACGCCACTCCTGGGAGGAACGCGCGTCCTGGTGACCCCCGAGAGCGTGATCCTGGCGCTGAGCGTGTCTGTCGGAGTGGGCCTCTTCTTCGGTATCTACCCGGCTGCGAGGGCAGCGGCATTGGACCCGATCGAGGCCCTAAGGTACGAGTAAATGCAACGACAGTCGTCAAAGATGAGGAGCGCGCCCGGGCGGAGCAGGCGACAGACTGGCATGGCGCCCCTGTGGACTTGCGCGGTGGGGGCCGTCGACGTAGGCGAAGTGAAAGGTACCGGACCTCAGCCTGCGGCTGTGCAGAACTTGCCGAGACGGCCCCTGGAACACCCGCACGCGGTCCTCGAGCGGCGCCACGTTGGCGACAAGGCGCTCCTGCATGAAGCTGAGGTCGAGCGCCATCTCACGGTGCTCGTCGTTCCCTGCGAAAGTGTCCATACAGTAGAGCCGCGAGGCTGCGTGCGTGAGGATGTGGCTCTTGAGCCACACCGCCGATCCTCCCACGTAGGAGCCGACCTCGAGAAAGCGGAGCCGGGGCCTCGCGCGGTAGCGGCCGAGGAGGCGCTACCGCCGCGGGATGTGTTGGCGGAACCAGGCGGCCGTGCAGTTCGGCATGGACGGCACGTCTCCCTGCATAGCCTGTGGCACGGTCGCACGGAGACACGCTCAGCACTGGTTGTACCCGCGAGCACCGGCCGCGGGGGGATGAGTCTGCCGCGCTGGCGGCGGGCGTAGCCCCGCACCACACGAAGAGCTCCTTCCGACACTGCCTCGGGCTGCCCGTGCGGCCCCCGATGCTCAGAGCGCGCTTTCAGTTGGCCCTCGTTTATCCTCTTCGGCCGCCTCCCCAGCCTCGCGCAACCCCTGCACCATCTGCAGATACTGACTGTAGGGCACCAGCACCGCCCTTCGTCGGCCCGCCACGGTGATGGCAATCGGCTCCTCAAGCTCGGAGACGAGGTCCTCAAGGTGCTCCTTCACATGTCCGATGCCCAGGCTGATGCGGGGGGTGGCTTCGTTCATGGAGCGCTTCACCTCGGCATGTAGATGGAGCAGAGGGTATCCGGGTAGCCGTCCGGTGTCAACACGGAGAGTGCGTGCTGGCCGTTCAGACTCGCTGCGACGCTGGCTGCCAGCGCACTATTACCGCTCACCCCGCTGACCCCTCCCCCTCGCGGATGCAATGCGTCCGCGAGGGGGAGGGGAACACTCTTTTCGGGCGGTCGAACGCGCCGCGGCGCGCTCGCCCGCCCGAAACCGCCCATCTGTCATCACCCCTCCCCCAGGCAGGCGCTCAGCGCCTGC
>DYEI01000068.1 GCA_020725765.1 Anaerolinea sp.
CACCCCCGCCGCCACACCCCGCTCCAAATATCTCCCCTCTCCAGGCGGACGCCGCGGCGTCCGCCTGGAGAGGGGCTGGCGGCGGCTGGCAACGTGCGAATTGCCCCAACAGTGAACTGCACCCCCGGCAACGGCACGCTTGCCCGCCTCTGCTGGCGGGCGTATAATGCGTGGCCGGAAGCCCCAAAATCGACTGGCTGAGGTCGCGAATGGCTGAGAAGGATCGCCTGCTCCGCGAGCTGGCCGCCGGGCGCGAGGCGCTCCTCCGCTCGGTGCAGGGGCTGACAGCGGATCGGATGAAAGAGCCCGGCGCCGAAGGCCCGGTGTGGAGCGTACAGGATGTGCTGGGGCATCTTGCCGCGTGGGAGCGACAGACGCTCGAGTCGGTCCGGGCCTACCTGGCGGGCACTACCCCTTACCGTATTGAGGGCTTTGACAGCCTGGCTGACCGCGACGAATGGAACCAGCGAGCGGTTGAGGAGCGGCGCAACTGGCCCGTGCATGAGGTGCTGGTCGAGTTGGAGGTTGTGCGCAGCGAGCTCCTGGCCCATCTGGCAGGTCTCAGCGAGGCTCAGCTCAACGACTGGATGATCTATCCGTGGGGCAAACACGGCCGTCTGAGCAGGCTGCTGCAGCTCGGCGTCGACCACGAGCGGGAGCACGCCGTGTCGCTCACCGCCTGGCGAGGGCGGTCGTAGCCTGAGGTATCGGTGCGTCGGTCGCGGGCCGCGCTTGAGGGCTTGTGTGGCCCGTCTGGGAACGCAAAGGCGCGTGGCGAACATGTCCGCAACTCCCGAGATCATCAGCCTGTCGAGTGTGCTGCCGCCCGGCCCGGCCTTTCTACAGGGCGATGAGGCGTGTGCCGAGGGAGCCATCGCTGCCGGGTGCACCTTCTACGCGGGCTACCCCATTACTCCGGCCTCTGAGATCATGGAGCACATCTGCCGGCGCTTTGCCGAGCTGCCCGGCCGGGTCTTTATCCAGATGGAGGATGAGATAGCCTCCATCGGCTCTTGCATCGGTGCCTCGTGGGCTGGCGCCCTGGCCATGACGGCTACCTCTGGACCCGGCTTTACCCTCATGCTGGAGAACCTCGGCTATGCTCTGATCACCGAGACGCCCCTGGTCATCGTCGACGTTCAGCGGGCGGGCCCGTCGACGGGGCAGGCCACGCGGCCGGCGCAGGGCGACGTCATGCAGGCACGGTTTGGGGCGCATGGTGACTATGAGTTGATCGCGCTGGCCCCGTGGTCAGTGCAGGAGATGTACAGCGAGACGATCCGTGCCTTCAGCCTGGCCGAGCGCTTTCGCGTGCCGGTGATCCTCCTTGCCGATGAGGCGGTCGGGCACTTGCGCGAGAGCCTGATGATCGAGCCGACGGTCCGTGTCTATCGTCGCAGGCGGCTGGGGGGCCGGCCGCCCTTTGGCGATGCCGAGGTGCCGCCGATGCCTGCCTTTGGACAGGGCGAGAAGCTGCTGGTGACCGGGTCGACACACGATGCCTGGGGATTCCGTCGCACGTCGAGCGCGTCGGCACAGGCAACGCTGGTGGAGCGCCTGGTTCGCAAGGTGCAGGCGCACGAGGACGAGATCTGTCGTACGGTGGCCTACCACTGTGAGGAGGGCCCGCTCGACGTGCTCCTGATCGCCTATGGCTTTACGGCGCGCAGCGCGCTGCGGGCGGTCGCCATGGCGCGAGGCCGGGGCCGACGGGTCGGGCTCCTCCGACTGGCGACCCTGTGGCCGTTCCCGTCACGGGAGGTGGCGCGGCACACGGCTGGGGCACGGCGCGTTATCGTGGCCGAGATGAACCGGGGGCAGGTGCTTCGCGAGGTCCAGCGCATCGTCCCCGCGGCCGAGGGGTACCAGCGGACCGATGGCGAGATCATCGAGCCGGATGAGCTTCTCGCGGTCATCGAGGAAAGGGAGCGGCGGTGAAACCCGGAAGCAACGCCTCGATCCGTCGCCTGCTGCGCAACGAGGCCCTGCCAACGCCCTTCTGCCCGGGGTGTGGCCATGGGATTCTGCTTGGGGCGATCCTGAGGGCGATTGATGAGTCGCCGTGGCCTCTGGAGCGGTATCTGTTTGTTTCCGGCATTGGCTGCGCGGGGTGGATACCGAGTCCGCACATCGCGGCCGACACGTTGCACGTGACCCATGGCCGGGCGCTGGCCTTTGCGACCGGTGCCCGGCTCGTCAATCCGGAGCTGAAGGTCGTGGTCATCGGCGGCGATGGCGACCTGGCCTCTATCGGAGGCAACCATCTGATCCACGCGGCGCGGCGTAACCTGGAGATGACGGTGATCTGTGCCAACAATGAGACGTACGGCATGACCGGCGGGCAGGTCACGCCGACGACGCCGGTAGGGGCGCGGACGGCGACGACGCCACAGGGCAACACAGAGCGCCCATTCGACCTCTGTCGCCTCGTCGAGGCCGCAGGAGCGACCTACGTGGCGCGATACTCGGTGTGGCACACGCGACTGCTCATCCGGTCGCTGCGTCGGGCACTGGCGCACCCGGGGTTTGCCTTTATTGAGGTGCTGTCGCCATGCCCGACTCAGGCTGGGCGGCGCAACCGGCAGGGCAGCCCTGCGGATATGCTACGGGCCCTGCGCACGCAGTGCGTGCCGCTGACACGGGCCCGGCAGATGCGACCGGAAGAGCTGGTCGGAAAGATGGTCATCGGGGAGCTCGTGGGAGGCGAGTAAGACCATGACCGTCACGGTCAATCCCGCCCGCGTGGAAGCCCTGAGGGAGGTGCGGGGGCGGCGCCGGCCCGAGCTGCGGGTGCGCAGCGAGGAGGAGGCGCTCGAGTTTGTGAACAGCGTCGGGTTCTGCTTCCTCTTCACCTCCCACGGCTTTGCCATGCCCACGCTCTGGGAGGCCATCTGTGGCGAGGCGCGAACCCTCGAAGGCAAACATGACGACTCCGGGATCGGCACGGCGTGGGATTGGAAGGATACCCTTCCAGCCCGCAAGGCCTGCTTCTATGGCAAAGTGCTCTGCAAGAGCCCAACACTCGTCTCGCTGGCGTATCTGCCGCACCTCTACGCCCTTTCGCCCAACTATGGGAGCGAAGACGACTATCTGCAGGAGTATGCGGAGGGCCGGCTCACGGCAGAGGCCAAGTGGGTCTACGAGGCGCTCCTGCGGGAGGGGCCACTGTCCACGACGCGACTGCGCAAGCTGGCAGGGCTCAACGGCAAGGCCAACTGCATGCGCTTTGACCGGGCGATCACCGAGTTGCAGGCTGGGCTCAAGATCGTCAAGGTTGGCGTCTCCGATGCGAGTGCCTGGGGCTACTGCTATGTGTACGACCTGGTGCTCCGGCAGTACCCGTGGCTCGCTGAGGAGGCGCGATCGATCCCGTCTGTGGCTGCGGAGGATGCTCTGACCCTGAAGTATCTGGAGGCCGCGGTGTGCGTCGCAGCCAGCGAGATCTCGCGCCTCTTTGGCTGGGAGCCCTGGCGGATGGAGCGGCTGCTGGCGCGGCTCACCTCCGCTGGCCGCATTGTGGCCGATGCCCGGTGGCCGGGGCGCCCCGGGGTTCACCTTGTCCGATTGGAGGACCTGCCGCTGGTCTGCGAGTAGCTACTCCTCGTCCAGCCAGCGCCGCCGGTACATCTCGGCCTTCAGGCAGGCGAGCGTATCCTCGCCGACAGGGCCCATCTCTTCGTGGAGCAGACCGGCCACGTCAATGCCGCGGAGCTCGGGCCGTGTGGCGAGGAGCGACCAGATGGCCTCGATATCCTGCCGAAGCGCTGCTACCACGTACAACAGCCCGGCGAGGCGCGCAATCGGAGTGTCCGCCGGCTCTTCCCTCTCCTGGAAATGACACCAGACGTTCTCGACCAGGTCGAGCAGTTCGCCTGTGAACTCGAACCGGCCCGAATCGTCAAGCATACGGGGTGCTCCTGTGTCGTGTCTCAGTGTGTTTGCCTCGATGCCCGTATCAGCTCTCCGGCCACCAGCCCACCGAGCACGGCGACATCTTCGATCGGCAGGTAGTGGCGGGTAGAAGCGTCGAAGAGGAGGTTTGCCTCAGCCGGGAACTCGTCGTCGGCCGCGTACAGGATGGCCGCGACGCGCACGCGGGGCAGCACGCGAAAGAGGAACGAGGCATCTCCAAAGTACAGGGTTTCGCCGCCAAGGCGCCGTGCCGCCTCGGCAAAGGCTGCCGGCCGCTGGCCAAAGACCCGTGCAAGGGGCTGGCAGGCCCGCCTGCGGAAGGCAGTGTCGTACACGCGGCCGTCCGGGAGCTCACGGAAAGAGAGCCAGCGGTCGGCCAGGGGGGTCCCATCGGCGGTAAGGAGATAGTGCAACACGATCAGGCGCGCTGTTGGGGATAGGGGCGCTCCGGCGGGCGAGCAGACGTGGCCCGTCTCCCATGTGACCTCGATGTCGTGTCCCCAGTATGCCAGCTCGACGGCCTGCCCTGACTCGCGGTTCAGGGCCCGGCCGCCACTCCGGAGTGCCGCGATATAGGGGTCCAACCGCTGCAGCTCGCGGCATGCCTTGTCCAGCGCCGCCTGGTAGGGGTCTCGCTGCCGCACGCCTTCTGCCTCAACTGTGTGCACGGGTTTTCCTGTGAGCATTATAGCCGCAATTGGGCGAGCGGACAACAACCGGTGTCTGCATATCTGACTTGAGAGCAGCGGTCCGCTCAGCGTCTTTGCCGTCATTGCGAGTCAGTGCACCACCCGCAACCGGACCGTTCAGCCTCGCATCCCGGCAGCGCCGGTTGCTGCGCGTCGCCCTCACCCCGCTCCCCTTCAGGCTATGCATTACCCATAAGTCGGGCTGCACAGCATCAC
>DYEI01000069.1 GCA_020725765.1 Anaerolinea sp.
CGACCGCCCGAAACCGCCCATCTGTCTCACCCCTCCCCCGGGCAGGCGCCGGGCGCCTGCCCGGGGGAGGGGACGGGGGAGGGGCTGGTGACGGCTGGCAGAGTGCGAACTGCCCCAACAGTGAACTGCACCCCCCGCCAAAAGCGCTTGACGCGACAGCGCACCTATAGTAAAGTCCCCACCAATGGAAGCGGACAGGCTCTCACCCGACCTCATTGCCGAGGGGCTCGGCACCTGTTGGCTGGCGCGCAACATCGTCTACTACGAGACGGTCGGCTCAACGAACGATGAGGCCCGTCGCCTCGCGCTGGCCGGAGCCCCCGAGGGCACACTGGTTATCGCCGAAGAGCAGACGGCAGGACGCGGTCGACTGCAGCGCCGATGGTTGGCGCCTCGCGGACAGGCGCTTCTCTTCTCGCTCATCTTCTACCCCAGCTTTGACGCCCGCGATGCGTTTCTCCTCACCATGCTCGGCAGCCTGGCCTGTATGCACGCCATCGAGGAGCAGACCGGCCTGCGCCCGGAGATCAAGTGGCCCAACGACCTCCTCCTCAACGGGAAAAAGCTCGCCGGGATGCTCAGCGAGCTCGGCCATGTCGGCGACCGGCTCTACGCCGTACTCGGCATCGGCATTAACGTCAACGTCGACCCGGCAGCATGGCCGCAGTTGCGTCAGCAGGCGACCAGCCTTCGGGAGGTGCTTGGCCATCCCGTGCCGAGGCGTCCTCTGCTGCAGGCGATCCTTCGACAGCTCGAGGCCGGCTACGACCGCCTGCGCACCGGGGTCTCTCCGTTCGAAGAGTGGGCAGGAAACCTGGGCACCCTCGGGCGGTCCGTCCAAGTAACGACCACCGAAGGCACCTTCGAGGGCAAAGCCAGCGGGGTTGACCCGGATGGCGCCCTTCGCGTGACCCTGCCCGACGGCACGACCCGCCGCGTCATCGCCGGGGATGTCGAGAGCCTGCGCACGCAGGGCAACGACTGACACCACTCCAGGCCCACCGCGCCGCCGGGCGGCGCCCCCTGGCGAGCCGATGCCCTGGTACGCAACGCTTCCAACCGACACCCCGGAGGAATCGCTTGGGCGTTCGCTTCCGATGGTCCTCGGGCGATCCCTCGGAGATAGCTTCGCCACAGCCGGCACCGCCCCCCCGGCGACGCCTGCGCACGCTGGCGGCCCTCCTTGTCGTGCTCGGTACCGTCGGGGGGGGCTTCTACTGTCAGGCCCGACAGGGCCTCTCGGCTGCACGGGCCGCTCTTCAGACGCAGGTAGACAGTGAAGTCCTGGCACTCCAGGCTGGCCAGCCCCAGGCGCTTTACGACCTGCTCGATAGCCGCTACGCCCCGTGGCTGCGCTACCACCAGCAGTGCTTCTCCCGGGAGGCAGCCTGGTATGCGGCACGGCCCGGCGCGCGCGTCATCGTAGAGGCCGTGCAGCTCGCCTCGGACCGGGCGGTGGCGCGGCTCAGGCTCTGGGAAGGTGGCGTGCGGACCGGCTGCATCGCCTACTGGCACTTCCGCCGGGTGGACGGACAGTGGCGGCACACACCGCCTACCCTGGAAGCCTGGGGCGCACCGGTAGCACTGGACACCGCCCATCTCTCGCTCCTGGCCCAGGGGCCGGATCGCAGTCTGGTGGCCGAGGTTGCACCGGACCTCGAGGCATTCTACGCAAGGCTGCTGCGCTTGTATGGGGCCGACCAGGAGGTCGCCGGCCTCGAAGAGCGGATCGCCATCCGCGTGTTGCCCTACGGTGCGAGTGTCGACGGGGGCAGTATCGTGCCCTCCCCGCACCTCGCCCTCGAGCTCTGGTCCGCCAGCGAGCGACGGGCCGTCCTCTCCCGCAATCTCCGACTGGCCATCGCGCGGGCCCTCTTCAGCAGCCTGCTTGGCGACTCGCGCCCCCTCGTCCGGGACCGATGGCTGGTGGAGGGTCTGGCGACCTACCATGCAGAGGCCTGGATCCCAGAGTGGTCCGGCGCCCTGCGGCGGAGCCTGGCCGATGGCAGCTACCGTCAGTTCCTGAGCCTCGAGGCGCCCGGCACTATCAGCCGGGCCCGCGAGCTGCGGACCCTTCCAGACACGCAGTCGACCCATCCCCTCGCCTATGCCCTGGGCGAGTTCCTGACCACACGTTACCCCCGCGAGCGGCTCCAGGCGCTGCTTCGGGCCATCGCCTCCGGCACCCCTGGCTGGACAGCCGTGGAGAGCGTCCTCGGCATCACCCGGCATGACTTTGAGGCGGCCTGGCGCCTACACCTTGAGCAGCGCTACGGCTCCTGAGTGACCGGATTTTCTGGCATCCTCAATACTCTTGACATCCGCCTGAATATTACTCACCTACCTTATTGACTTTTTGTAGCATACGTGCTATGATGTTCATAGGCAAGTCTGGCATGGGGCGAAAAGTCAGCCCCATAGGGCGTCAGGTAGTGCCAGGAGAGATGCCATGAACCCGGTCATCGGTCGTTGCCCCATCTGTCGGGACACGCTCGAGGTCGTTCGTCTATACTGTCGCCACTGCGACACGGCGATAGAGGGCCACTTCTCGCTTGGCCGCTTCTACCAGCTCAGTCCAGATCAGCTCCAGTTCGTGGAGACCCTGATCCGCTGCGAGGGCAAGCTGAACCGGGTTGGAGAGGAGCTCAACCTCTCCTACCCGGCGGTGCGCTCGCGCCTCAACGAGGTTATCCGCGCCCTCGGCTACGAGGTGCGCGACGAGAGCGCCGCAGTGGCAGAGCGTCGCCGCGCCGTTCTGCAGGACCTGGCCGATGGCAAGCTGACCCCCGAGGAGGCGCTGCAGGCCCTTTCCAACATCTAGGCTCTTTTCAGCCCACGCCCACGGTGCTATACTACACCCCGCTGAACGGCTACCAGATGCTTGTTGTGGACATGTAGCCGGCCGGAGGTAGGATGACCCCTGGATCTCCTGGCGCGGGGCGCGATGAGGGCCACGTCCGGCCCGTCGATCCGGGACGCGACATGGGCGCCATCGCCGACCTGATCGAGATCGCCTTCCGGGGTGAGTTGGACCAGGTCGGGCGGGGCATCGTGGCCGAGATGCGGCAACTGGCCATGCTCGGCCCCTTGCTCACAGTTGTGGAGCAGATAACGACCTTTCCCGGCGGCTTTGTCTGGGAACAGGACGGCCGCCTCATTGGCAACGCCAGCATCAACCTGGAAGACGCCGCTTCCGGGCGGTGGTTCATGAGCAACGTCGCCGTGCACCCGGACTATCAGGGGCGTGGTATCGGACGCCGCGTGGTTGAGGAGGCTCTGGAGGCAATCAGACGGCATGGCGGGCGGCAGATCGTCCTGCAGGTGCGCGTGGATAACGAGCCGGCGCAACGCCTCTACCGCCGCCTGGGCTTTGAGCGGTTCGACACCATCGTAGAGCTGCTGCGACCGGGCCTCCTGCCGTTCCCGACCCAGCCCGACATCCACCTGCGCCGCCTCGGCACCGGCGATTGGCCGGCACTGCTTGAGTTGGCGCGAGCTGCGACCCCAGCCGCCGTACAGCGCGTGCGACCGCTCGGGCCAGGCTCGTTCCGCCCCCCGCTGAGGCAGCGCATCGGCGAGTGGCTAGAAGGGCTTCTGGTCGGGCGGCTCAGCGGACGATGGGCCGTGCAGGACGGGCGCGAGCTCCTCGGCGTGGTGAGTCTGCTCGCCGACCACGCGCGCCGGGCCGCACGGCTGGACCTCGCCGTCCGTCCGGACGCGAGGGGCAGGCTCGAAGGCGCGCTGGCCGACGCCGGGCTGGCCATGCTCGGCCGGTGGGGCGCCCGCTCGGTGGCCGCAAACGTCTCGACAGGCCACCCCGAGGCCTTGCAGGCCCTGCGGGAGCGGCACTTTCTGCCGGGGCGCAGGCTGGACCAGCTGGTCCTGTGGCTCCGATAGCACACTCTGGCAAAGCGGGATCGTCTCCCGCGCGGCGTGTCGCACACGACGGCACCACAGCCCGGAATCGGGGCATGGGCACCGGTCTCGCCATGCCGGCGGGAACGCGTGAAGGGCCGCAAGGAGGCAGACAATGGCTACCACAGAGGAGCGCATGCAGATCCTCAGGATGATCGAGGCACGGCAGATCACTGCCGAGGAGGGAGGCAGGCTGCTGGATGCCCTCGAGCGAACGGAGCGGGAGGCGCAGGCCGGGCAGGGCCGGTCATCCCGCTGGTTCCGGGTACGCGTCACGGACCTGCGTACCGGCAAGCAGAAGGTGAACGTCAGCATCCCCCTTGGCCTGGTCGAGGTAGGGCTGAGGCTGGGAGCACGCTTCGCGCCGAACACCGAGGGCATCGACCTCGAGCAGATCACCAGGGCCATCCGCGAAGGAACGGAGGGGCGCATCGTCGACGTAGAGGATGAAGAGGGCGCGGAGCACGTCGAGGTCTACATCGAGTAGGCTATGGTCGGCCCGGAGCCGACCTGCTCACCCTAAGGAGGTTCGCCCATGCGCAGGCTCGTGCTTCGCCTGCTCGTCAACGCCGTAGGGCTCTACATCGCCGTCCAGCTTCTGCAGCCCGGCCTGCGCGCCTCGGGCGGCTGGCTCTCCTATGTGATCGTGGCACTGATTCTCGGTCTGGTGAACGCCCTGGTGCGGCCGATCCTGGCCCTGATCACGAGCCCCATCATCATTCTGACGCTCGGGCTCTTCACCCTGGTGATCAACGCGCTGATGCTCTGGCTCGCCGGGGCCATCAGCTCGGCAGTAGGGGTGAGCTTTGAGGTGCAGGGGTTTGTGCCAGCGTTTCTGGGCGCACTGGTCCTCAGCGTCGTCAACTGGGTCTTTTCCTGGTTCATAGGTGACCTCCGCAGGCGGTAGGGCGGCACCCTCGAGCCAGGTCACGCATGGTCGCCACGGAGCCGGCGCAGAGCTACGTCCCCGCGCCGGCTCCGCTTGCGGTTCAGCACCGCCACGACGTGGAGCTGTGCAACACCCCCTCCCCCGCTCAGCGTCGGGCTCTGGACGCTCCGTTGCCGAAGGCGTGGAAAAAGCTCCGGCTCGCCAGCAACACGACGGCCACCCCGGTCAGGATGAAGAGAACCCCTCGCACCACGCGCGGAATGAACTGCAGTGTGATATACCACGCCACGTCGGGAAGGGGCTGCACGCGGTAGATGTGGGTCAGGAGGTAGGCGATCCCCAGGCTCAGCCACACTCCGCCAACGATCAGAAGGCCGAGCCAGCGCGCCAGCTCGCGCGGCCGGAGGCGCACCCGGCGGTGAGCGGCTATGGCGTTTCGAGAGAGGGGCGTGACCATCGGCACACCCGCCAGAGGCAGCCGTGGCTCCTCAGGGGGCGGCGGCGGCACGGCCTGACGCGGCCTGCCAAGCTGAGCGCTCGTCTGCTCCTCGGCAAGGATGTACTCGACCGCCTGCGTCAGCTGCCTGGCAACCGGAAAGTCCTTGTGGACGCTCCGGTCCCCGAGCACCTCTCTGATCGTGCGTCCCTGCAGGTACAGCAGCGGCCTCACGCCCGCTGCAGCCGCCATCTCCATATCCTGCTGCGACACACCGATGAGATAGCACTCGTTGCACTCCAGATCGAAGCGCCGGGCTGCCTCGAGGATCAGGCCCGGATGCCCGCTCCAGCAGCCACAGCCATGGCCGGCCGGATGAGGGCACCAGACTACCGCATCCACGCGCCCTCCCGCCGCCTCGAGGGCAGCAGCCGAGCGCGCGATCGACGCCGAGCTGGGGGCTGGCCCCTCGGGTCCAGCATCGAGCAGGATGATGAACAGCTCACTCCGCGCCAGAGCCCGCAATGCACCCCTGACTTCGTCGGACAGGCTCTCCCCGCCTTTACCCGGAAAGATGCACTCGCGCTTGATCATCACAGCCTTCATCGGCCATCAGCCCCTTACAGATGGATGAGTGTGCACCAATGATAGCACAGTAGACGAGCTGTGGCTAACCGCCCGTTTGCCACGGGTGCCGTTCACGATTGGGGCACTATTGGGGCAGTTCACACTCTGCCAGCCGCCACCAGCCCCTCCCCCGTCCCCTCCCCAGGCCGACGCCGCGGCGTCCGCCTGCGGAGGGGAGATACGAAAAGCGGGGTGGAGTTTGGCCTTGTGAGGTCCTCGCCGCTCACTGTTGCCTC
>DYEI01000070.1 GCA_020725765.1 Anaerolinea sp.
CTACCCCCAGGCCACTTGTGGGTGATTGATAGGCGTGGCAGGGGCGGGGTAAAGGCGGGGGTGTTCGCGGGCGGCTTGGCCGCCCGCGAACACCCCCGCCATAACATAGGACGCCCCCTTCCCCGCCGCCTCGGCGGTGGGGGGTGCAGCGTGGCCAGAGCGTGCGCCGGAGCCCAGGGACGGCTGGCCAGCCCGTTGGGGCTTGGCCGCAGCCAAGGGGTGCATCCCAGAATCGTCGGTGCAGACTGCGACCATTTCGCGACTACGGGAGGCCAGATTGCTTCGCCAGCCCTGCGGGCTGGCTACCAGTGACGCCGGCCTGTCATTGCGAGGCGGCGTCAGCCGCCGAAGCAATCCCGCGAAACGGGAGGCGGGATTGCTTCGCCAGCCCTGCGGGCTGGCTCGCAATGACAGGGTGCTGGGCAGGCGCTGACCTTCCTGATGGCTGGACATGGCCCATCTGCCGGTGGGCTTTCACTGCCGCAGGCGGCAGATATGCGTCTACCTGGCAGCGCAACCGGTGTGGCCCAACTATGGAGCCGACACGCACCGGTCAGTCCCGAAATGCACCGACGATTGTGGGATATGCCCATCCGAACGCGATTCCTGGCGTAGGTACAGGGCCTGTGCTATAATACTGAGCGCTGACCTACAGAGCGGAGGTTCCGGCGATGCGCCATGCGGCGCGGGTAGCCTGGAGAGCCCTCGGCTTGATCCTGGTCGGTATCCTTGCAGGCGCGGGGTGTGGGGCGCCCTGGTCACGACCGGAGGAGATCTCGCTGCAAGCCCGCGAGCCCTCGGTCGCGTCACCAACAGCCACTGCATCCCTGCGTCTGGCCCCTTTCCGCGCACCGAGCCCATCACCAGACGAGCCAGCCCCGGAGACGGTTGCCTTCATGCCCTCGGTATGGGCCGGGGGCGAGGGGAGCCTGACGGTCCTCGGGAACACCGGCTGGCGAGTCTTTGGCGTGCCCGACATCGTGCGAGACATCGCCGTCGACCGCGAAGGAAACGCCATCCTGGCCCCCGGCCTGCGCATATGCGACGGCCGCCTGCTGCGCGACCTGCTGCCCCGCGCGCCCGGAGGCGAGCAGGACGCAGTGACAATCGACCCAGCCGGGCGCATCTGGGTGGGCTACTATCGGGGCCTCGCCGTCCTTGACGGAGGACGATGGGTCACAATACCCCTTGGCAAGGCTGACGGCCCGACGCCAACCATGGTCCGCGACCTGGCCAGCGACTCGCGGGGCGTCATCTGGGTCGCTACCGACGCTGGAGTCGCCTGCTACGATGGGCAAACCTGGCACCATCACACCGGGGCTGGAAGTCCGGGGCATACTGTGATCGACTGCCTCCTGGTCGACCCGCTGGACCGGGTGTGGGTCGGACATGCGCGGGGCCTCAGCGTGCTGCAGGGCAGCGCCTGGAGGCACTTCCCCCTGGAGACGGTCGGCTTTGTGCGCGGCCTTGCGGCCGACGCCGGCGGCCGTATTCTTGCCGGTAGCCTCTATCATGGCGTCTCGGTTTTCGATGGAACGAGCTGGAGCGCCTACGTCGATACTGACACAGGCCTGCCCAGCGACCGGGTTACTGCCCTCGCCCTCGACAGCCTCGGAAGGATATGGGTTGGAACCCGCTTCGGCCTCGCGGTACACGATGGGGAACGCTGGCTCACCTATCAGGAGGCGACCTCGGGCCTCGGCGACAACCAGGTCTCAGCGCTCGCTGTCGGTCCGGCGGCCTTGCCTTCGCTGCCAGAGCCCGGACCCGTGCGGTATGGTCGGCTGGTCGGACGGGTGACCCTGCACCGGCGGCCCGTGGCCGGAGCCGCCGTTGCCCTCTGCTCCGAGCTCTCCCTGGCACAGGGCTTTGACGAGAACCCCTGCGAGAACGCGCCCTTTGGCCTCCTGACGACGACAGCCGCCGACGGCACCTTTGCCTTCGACCGGGTGCCAGCGGGCCACTATACAGTTGCAGCCGAAGTGGAGCCGGGCCGCTGGGTTACCCACACCCGCGTGCTCGCAGCGGTTCGCTATCGCGTCACGGCGGGGGAAACTACTTCCGTGGAGACGATCGAAGGGGCTCAGTGAAGAATCGATGAGGGCACCTGCGGCAGAAATCAGGTGCCCTCATGTTGTGAGACGGACCCTGTATAATGAACCCTGAAGGAGCGATGGGCCCGATCTAGTCCTCTTCTTCGTCTTCGTCCCAGTCTTCCTCGTCCTCTTCCTCGTCTTCGTCCCAGTCCTCGTCCTCGAGGTCTTCATCGTCCTCATACTCGTAGAGCTCAAAATCCTCGGCGTCGGCCCCACACTCCGGGCAACGCTTCGGCGGGCGAGGACCCTCATGAACGTAGCCACACTCCATGCATTCCCATTCCTTGGCCATGGGAATACGGTCTCCTTTCCTCCAACGGTTCGGCGGTCGCTAGCCCCCTTATATAACAGAATCCCATCTCTGTCAATAGGCGCGAACCTTAAATTCGCCGCGTCCTGCCTCCAGGCCGGGCACATGCAGCAGTACCTGCGCGAACCCGCTAGCTCTGCTGCAGCCAGGGCGAGGGCTCGACCACGAGGGTCCGCTCCTCCCGGTAGGTAACCTGCCCCGGCCCCGCGCCCCGGATCGGACGGACGTGCCTGCGCTCGGTGACGTCGACGGGCACCCGAGCCTCGCGGCGGGCGGCCGAGTAGTACGCAGCCAACGCGGCCGCGCGGACGAGAGTGGCCTCGGACACCTCCCGGCCCCCGGTCACCAGGACCACGTGGCCCCCCGGCACCCCCCGCGCATGAAGCCAGAGATCGTGCGGCGCAGCCCGGGCGAGGACTGCAGCGTTCTGGGCACTGTTCCGCCCCGCCCAGATCGTGAAGCCTTCCTCCGTCTCAAGCCTCAAGGGACCGGCCGGGCGGGTCGTGGCCCGGGACTCGCGGCGGAGGTACCCGGCCTGCGCCAGAGCATGGCGCACCTCGTCGATCTCGGCTCGGTTCTCTGCAAGGGACAGGTCGGTCTCGAGCTGGGCCAGGCGGTCCAGGGCGCGGTCAACCTCTGCCAGGCGCTCGGGGGCGGCCTGAGCCGCCGCGCGGGCATCCTCGTACTCGGCAAAGTAGCGTCGGGCGTTCTCGACGGGCGTCCGTGCCGGGTCGAGGGAGATGCGCATCTCCCGGCCATCGAGGCCCTCGACGACAAGCTCCTGCTGGCGTGGAGCGATCTGGGTAGCGTAGGCCAGAATCCACTCGCCGGCCTCACGAAGGCGATTGATCTCCTCCTCGGGCCGCAGCCCGCGCTCGATGCTGGCCCTTCGCCTGAGCTCCCGGTCCCGAGCCTGCTCGATCAGACGGCGCACCGTCTCCCTGGCAACGGCGTACGGCTCCCGGCCGGTAGCAAGGCTCGCATACTCCTCGATCGCCCTGCTCATGCCAGGCATGGGGCGCCGGGTGGGCAAGTGGGTGAGATCGTAGGGCGCATAGGTCACGGGGGCGCCCCCCTCCATGGCCAGGCAGGGCATCCAGGCACGGGTCAATGGCAACTCGTAGAGCAGCTCACGGGATACCCGCAGAAGCGCCTCGGTATCCGCAGCGGGAGCCGTCGCCTCTCCGGTTGCCCGATAGACGACCTCGCGGGCCAGCAGCGGGCTCATACCAGCGATGGCCTCGACCAGGCGGCGCCACAGCGGCCCCTCGCCTGCCTCGAGGAGCCCCGCAAGCTGCAGGGACGTCAGGCTGGCGATGGAGGGCTTGTCGAGGGGTGGCGGGCTCTGATAGTGGAGGTGTGGCAGCACAGGGCGGCGACTCTGCTCGGGCGTGACGCGCTTGATGGCGTCCATGATCGTGCCGTCGGGCGCGAGCAGCAGGATGTTCGAGCGGCGGCCCATGACCTCGGCCAGCAGGGTAACCCCGCCCTCAAACTCGAGGGCGAGGATGCGCTCAAAGCCCGGCTGGGCCACGCCCTCGAGCCGCGCTCCACGCAGGTGCTTGCGCATCAGCAGAAGCAAAGGACAGGGCCTATCGGGGCCGCGCCGCAGCTTGTCGCTCACAAGGTGCACCCGCGGGTGCGCCGGCTGTGCGCTTAGCAGCAGGTAGCGGCGCCGGTGCTCGCCATACAACTCGAGGCCAACCGTCAGCGGGTCAACGAGCACCACTTCCTGCACACGGCCGCCGACGAGCCCGGCAAGCTCGTCCGCTATCGCCGCTGTCGTCAGGACGTCGAAGAACAAGGGCCCTCCTCCATACGTAGCTGTTCAGCCTCGCATCCTGGGAGCGCCGGCTGCCACGTGTTGCCCCACCGCGCCCCTTGCGTTTGGCCTTCGCGGGGAGCCAAAGCGCACAGCGCCTCCTGGATCTTGGGGCCTTCCTGGGCGCACCGCACGGCGGGCTATGCCACAACCGCAATAAGGCCAGACCCGCCGAGCTGCCAACAGTCTGCCTCCGTGCCATTCGCGGAATACGAACCTGAACCCTCATCCGCCGTACAGACATGCGGAAGGATGTTAGCACGTGCCAAGGGGGAGGTCAAGGGCAGGGCTCTGGGGGATGCAGTTCAGCATTGGGGCATTTCGCACTCTGCCAGCCGTCATCAGCCCCTCAACATAAGACGCCCCCTTCCCCGCCGCGCAGGCGGCGGGGAAGGGGAAGGGGGATGGGGATGGGGTACCCTCCGGCAAGGGCCGACGGACGGCGGCTCAAGCAGCCTGTCCGCCCCTGAAGGAAGGGGCCCGGGGGTGGGGGCCCTGCCAGCAGCGCAGATGAGCCTGCCCCCAAGGTAGTGTACACCCGCTGTGGGGCTCCATCCCGCCACGGTGCATACGCCGGGGCCTGGGCGATACGCATGGGTCCCAGTCCAGAGCAGCAATGCCATAGCCGGGCAGTAGCGCTGTCATCGCGAGGGCCCTCCGGGTGTGGCGAACGGGCGGACAAGGCGGCACAAACCCCGGGTGACAAGACAGTCCCGGGAGCAGGGCGCAAGTCCCAGAAGGGCTGCTCTCTGCACAGACGCCCCGGGGCACGGCGCTGACGCCCGGGCCTCGGATAGTGTAGTATCACGGCCTCGTTCCCCAGCGGCGTGCGCCGCCCCGGTAACAGGTCAACTGTCAGCCCGCCTCTTGCCCTCTCCCTCTCCCTGTGCTATAATCTGACCCGGCCCGGCGGCGATCGCCGGGATGGAGCTCCAAGGAGGTAAGGTGACAGTCTACCTCAACATCATCCAGATCATCGTCTCCGTGGCTCTGATCATCGCGGTGCTACTGCAGGCCAAGGGCGGAGGCTTGAGCACCCTTTTCGGCGGCGAGGGATCGATCTACCGCACACGGCGCGGACTTGAGAAAACCCTCTATCAGATCACTATCGGTCTCGCTATCCTCTTTGGCATCGTCTCGCTGCTGAGCGTGGTTGTGCAGAGCGCTGCCTAGGGGGTGGCATGCTACGGATGCGCTCCAGGGCTCTGATTGCGGCCCTGGCCGTCGTCGGCCTGATCGCCGCGGTGGGGCTGCTAGCCGCACGCCTGGCTACGGCGATAGTCCCCGACAGGGGTGGGACCTACGTCGAGGGGCTCGTCGGCAGCCCGAGCTACATCAACCCGATCCTCTCTCACTACAACCCCGTGGACCAGGACATCGTCGCCCTCGTATTCAGCGGATTGACGACCACCGACCCGCACGGCGTCATCATCCCTGACCTGGCCGAGCGCTGGGAGGTCTCGGAGGACGGGCTGAGCTATACCTTCCATCTGCGCAAGGACGTCCGCTGGCATGACGGCGCCCCTCTGACCTCGACCGACGTCAAGTTCACCATCCAGGCCATCCAGGACCCGGGCTACCAGGGGCCGCCGGAGCTGAGCGAGCTGTGGCGCCCTGTGACCGTGGTTACTCCCGACGAGCACACGGTGGTGTTCACGCTGCCCGAACCCTTTGCGCCATTCCTGGAGTACACTACCCAGCCGCTCATCCCGTCGCACGTGCTCTCGACCGTGGCGCCAGATCTCTTGCCAACGAGCCAGTTCAACGCCCAGCCGGTGGGCACGGGACCGTATCGGGTGGCCGATACCACAGCCAGCTATGTGCTGCTCGAGGCCAATCAGGACTACTACGGCCCGCGGCCCCATATCGCCCGCATCCGGCTCAACTTTTACCCGGATCGTGCCAGCCTGCTCGCCGCATACCGCCGGGGTGAGGTCGCCGGCATCGGCCAGCTCCTTCCGGAGGAGCTGAAAGAGCTCCGCCGCGACGCCCGGCTCAACCTCTACACCGCCCCCTACTCGGGCTATGCCATGGTCTTCCTGAACCTGGAGCGCCCCTTCCTGCAGGATGTGGCCGTGCGCCGCGCCCTGTGGCAGGCCATCGACCGCCAGGCGCTGGTGGACCGCTTCCTCGATGGGCAGGGCCTCGTCGTCGACACCCCCATCCTGCCCGACTCTTGGGCGTTCGACTCCGAGGCGCAGCGAGTCCGGTACGACCCGGCCGCAGCGGCTGCCGCGCTGGAGGCAGCGGGATGGCACGACGATGGCACAGGCGTCCGCAGCCGCGACGGCGTGCGGCTCGAGCTCACCCTGCTAACCAATAACGATGATCCGGTCCGGATGCAAATGATCGAGGAGATCGCGCGCGAGTGGAGTGCCATCGGCGTGCGCGTGACGCCGGCGAGCGTCGAGATGACCGCCCTGGTCCGCGACCACCTGTACGCCCGCAACTATGACGCCGTTCTCTACGGCTGGAACCTCCCCGCCGCCGACCCGGACCCCTACCCGCTGTGGCACTCGAGCCAGGCCGCCGGCGATGGCCAGAACTATGTGGCCTTCCGCGACCCCGAGAGCGACGTGCTGATGGAGGAAGCCCGGCGCACGGCGGACCCAAAGCGCCGCCGCGAGCTCTACAGGGAGTTCCAGCGGCGCTTTGTGGAGCAGGCCCCCGGGCTTGTGCTCTACCAGCCGGTGTACACCTACGGGGTAAGCCGCGACGTCCATGGGGTGCAGATCACCCCACTGCTAACCCCCGCCGACCGCTTCCGCACCGTCTGCGACTGGTTCATGGCCACACGCCGCGTGCTGATCACCGACGCCGCAAACATCGAGCGCCGCCGCCTCGACCCCGAGACCTTCCCCACCCTTCCAGCCGGGGGGAAGTGACGGCGCTCCTGCAGGCGGAGCCCGGAGTCTGGCCTTTTCAGGTCCTCGCCCCTCACTACTGCCTCTATTGCCCGTCAGCGGTCGTACGGCGCCGCTCGTGCTGTAATGCCCCCACCCCCGA
>DYEI01000071.1 GCA_020725765.1 Anaerolinea sp.
CTCCGCTGGCGCGCCGCGGCGCGCCGGCGGAGCCGAAACCGCCCATTGGGAATGACCCCTCCCCCGGGCGGGCACGCCGTGCCCGCTCGGGGGAGGGGCGCGGGGGTGGGGGCGACAGGGCGAACCAGGGCTACTCGATCACCACCATCTGGTGCCCGCGCACCTCCGGCACCTCACAGGTCACATACGCTCCCTCCTGCCTGAAGGGCAGGTCCTCTTCCTGCGGCGCCAGGTACACGCGGCGCGCGGTAAACCCGGCACGAACGGCAAGGCTCACGCGGTAAAGGGGGACCACGTCCTCGACAATGTCGATCCGGCTCGCCCGACGCTGCGGCGTGTAGTACAGGAGGTGGCAGACCAGACGTTTCCCCTGCGGCCCGCGCGGCTGGGCGAGCAGCGTGACCTCACCCGCGGAGGGCAGCCCTGCCCGCACCAACGGCTCCGGGAGGAGCGAGGCGATGGCGTTCCGCACCAGCTCCCTGTACACCCGGTTGCCGTACACCTGATAGGCGTGGAACACCGGCACGGCGAAGTAGATGACCCGGCCATGCCGCGTCACCAGCGGGTAGCCGCTCGGCCGGTCTACCGGCGTGTGCTGGTGTGAGCAAAAGTGCTCCCAGGTGCGGTTGAAGTAGGGGATGGCCTCCTCTACGAGCAGCTCCGTCCCCGGGCGCGGCTTCACCCGGGAGCCGGCCTCGTACATCACATAGTCGGTCGGCGCGATGCCCTGCGTGATGGCGTTCGCCGGCGCGGTGACGTGGAAGTAGCTGGGCGCATAGGGGGCGGGGCCGACATAGTCCAGCCCGATCTCTTCCAGTGCAAAGGCGGTGCCGTCGGCTCGCAGGCCGGCGCGGTGGGACAGGAGCAGGGCACCGCCATGGGCGAGATACTCCCCTATCCGGCTGGCAAGGGGCTCGCCAAAGGCGACAGCATCCGGAGCGATGAGCAGCTGGTAGGCCGTGAGTTCGGCGGCGTTATCGAGCAGCTGGAACTGGTAGCCGCACTCGGTCAGCAGGCGCATGGTGCCTTCGAGGATATCCCGTGCATCGGAGGCGAAGTGATGGTCGACAGCGCCGGGCATGAGCACGCCGATCTCGGCCTGCGGAGTTGCATCGACACACCAGGGCTGGCACGCCTCGATCTGACGATAGACCGAGCCGATCAGATCGTACACAGCCGGGTCGAGGCGCCCCCGCGGATGGAGCTGATCGCCGATGGAGCATGCCGCCCCGAGCGCGAGCTGCCGGAAGCACTCGTACTCCAGCGCTGCGGGGTTCTTCATGCCACCAAAGTCGGCCCACGAGAGGTGGAAGCGGCCGGTCATGCCGAGAAGCTCTTTGCCCAGTGTCTGGTAGTAGCGGGCAAAGAGAGGGAAGTGGTTGTAGCCCCAGCCGCCGGAGGGAAGGGACTCGATCTCCCAGTGAGTGAAATGCTGTGCTTCGCCGCGCATGCCCGCCGTGGGGTCCGGGTCGAGTCGCAGCCGCGAGTTGTAGAACACGCGCGCCGTCGGGTGGAAGGAGTGGACGAGCGCCGTCATCCGGCCCATAAAGCGTCGCTCGACGGTCAGCGCATGTTGGCGCAGCTCCGCGTCAACCGTTGGGTCGAGCCCCATCTTCCGCATGCTGCGCAGACAGTGGGTGCAGACGCAGCCGGGGTAGGTCGTCATGACGATGTCGAAGAACATCCCGTCGACCGGGTAGCGGCGGCACACCTCCTCGGTCAGGGCGGCCACATAGTCGGCGTAAGGGGTGTTCATGCACAGCCACTGCCAGCCCCACTCGCCGCTCAAGGGCGGCCGGCCGACCAGCCGGCCATCGCGGCTCACCTGTCGCCACTCGGGATGCTCGGTGCCGGCGTGCTCATCCCAGACGACGGTCATGTAGATGGGCGCCTGAATGCCGTGCCGGTGGCACGCCTCGATCATCTCGCCGAGGAGATCGCGCTTCAGGCTGGGGTGCGTCAGGCCTACCTGGGTGGGGTAGTAGCACATGCCGTGGTGGCAGCGGGCAAAGATGGTCACCGAGTTGACGGCCGCACCCTTCAGCGTGCGCGCAAACTCGTCCGGGTCGAAATCGGCGGCTACGTCGCGGATCAGCGGCGAGGTGTGAAAGTCCAGATGCACCTGTCGGAAGGGAAGGATCGACATGGGAGGCCTCCTTTGGGCAAGCGACGGCGACGGGGGAATTGTAGTACGGGGCGGGCCGAAGGGGCAAACGAGGGGCTCAGGGCGAGGATGCCGAGGGGGCTGGCTGTTACATAATCCGTGAGCGCAAGCGAACCTTACGCCCATCGCTCCGTGTGGCTCGATGCTGGTCCTGACACCTTTGCTCTCTGGCCAGGCCCTGCGTAGAATGTGTCATAGTGTCACCCTTGTCGCAGCAGACTGGCGTTCTTCCCGTGCTCGTGTTCCACACAAGGAGACCCACCATGTCCATCAAAGTAGCCATCATCGGTGCCGGCAGTGTGACCTTTGCCCGGCGGCTGATTCAGGACATCCTCTCGGTGCCCGAGCTGGCGGATACGACCCTTGCCCTGATGGACATCAACGAGCAGTACCTCGACCTTGTCGCAAACCTCGTGCGTCGTGACGTGAAGGCCAACCGCCTGGCGGCTGCGATCATCGCCACGACCGATCGGCGCCGGGCCGTTGAGGGTGCCGACTATGTGGTCAACCTGACCCGCATCGGTGGCCTGGAGGCCTTTCAGCTCGATATCGATATCCCCCTGAAGTACGGCATCGATCAGTGCGTCGGCGATACGCTGTGCGCGGGCGGGATCATGTACGGGCAGCGCAATATCCCCCAAATCCTCGCCTTCTGTAAGGATATCAGGGAAGTCGCCAAGCCCGACGTGCTCTTCCTGAACTATGCCAACCCCAACGCGATGAACACCTGGGCTGCGAACAAGTACGGGGGCGTGAACACGGTTGGCCTGTGCCATGGCGTGCAGGGAGGCCATCAGCAGATAGCCGAGGTGATCGAGCTCCTGGTCAACGAAGGGAAGGACCCCTCGAGCCCCGAGTACCGCAGGGTGACGACCAGGGACGTCGATATCATCTGCGCCGGCATCAACCACCAGACCTGGTATATCCAGGTGCGCTACGAGGGGGAGGATTGGACCGGCCGGCTGCTGGAGGGTTTTGAGAAGCACCCGGTCTACAGCAGGACGGAGAAGGTGCGCATCGACATTCTGCGGCGGTTCGGGTACTACTCGACCGAGTCTAATGGCCACCTCTCCGAGTATGTGCCCTGGTACCGCAAGCGGCCGGAGGAGATCCATCGCTGGATCGATCTCTCCTCCTGGATCCACGGGGAGACGGGTGGCTACCTGCGGGTCTGCAATGAGGCACGGGATTGGTTCGTGACCGAGGCGCCCCGGATGCTGGCGGAGGAGCCCCCGGTCTATAGCTACGAGAGCCGCTCGCACGAGCACGGGAGCTGGATCATCGAGGCCCTGGAGACGGGCCGGGTCTACCGGGGCCACTTTAACGTTGTGAACCGCGGCTGTATCACCAACCTGCCGGATGATTGCGTGGTCGAGGTGCCGGGCTATGTGGACCGGAACGGCATCAGCATCCCGCGGGTTGGCGACCTGCCGCTGGGCTGCGCGGCGATCTGCAACGCCTCGGTGAGCGTGCAACGGCTGGCCGTCGAGGCTGCGGTGCGGGGCGACGTCCAGCTCCTGAAGCAGGCCATGATGATGGACCCCCTCGTCGGTGCGGTGTGCGACCCCTATGAGATCAGCCAGATGACCGACGAGATGCTCGTCGCCCAGGCCCAGTGGCTCCCACAGTACGCCGAGGAGATTCCCCGCGCCCTCCAGCGACTGGCCAGCGAGCGCCCGCTGGGGACCAAAGGCACGCGTGGCGCGGCGCGCCTCACGAGGCAGGGGTAGCCTGAGGGCCGGTGGCTCGCGAGGGCAGCTGGTCCGCGGGTCACAAGCGGTCCCTCTGATCCTCCCAGGAGGACGCTGCGGAGTCCGCCTAGGGCAGGGGCGGGTGCGGGGGCCTCCCATACGGGGGCTTTACTGGCGGCTGGCCGAGCCTGGCGGGCTCGCTGCCAGGTTACACGCCCCGCGCCCGTCCGGTGCGGCACCAACCTTCCACCTCAGGCTCGGGCCGGGAGGCAGCGGAGCGGATTGCCTGGCTGCCGCCCCGCCCAGGGGTCCTCGCAACAGGTAGAGCAGTGCCGGGACGTTGGCCGACACAGCCCAAAGCTGGACCAGATGCAAGGCGGCGGGGCTGCTCTCCAGATGCGTCTGCCCGCTTTGGTCGCCGAGTGGCAGCGTTTGACATGCTTCCGCACCTGTGGCATGCTAGCACCGGCTCGGCATGCCAGCATCGGGCTCGCTCCGCTCGTGAAATCCATCACTATTTGCCTAACCTGGCCCGAAAGCGTAGAATCCCTCCGAGTCCGCCATCCAATCGTATCTGGGGGTATCGCAATGCTGGATATGTTCTTCGCGCCGCGGGCCATTGCCGTCGTCGGCGCGGCGCGCGAGCCCGGCAAGCTGGGCTACGGCGTGCTGAGCAACTTGCTGCAGTACGGGTACAAGGGTCAGGTCTATCCCATCAACCCCAAGGCCGACGAGATCCTGGGGCTCAAAGCCTACCCGACGGTCCTGGATGTGCCCGGGCCCATTGACCTGGCGGTCATCGTCGTCCCCAACAAGGCCGTGCCGGATGTGATGAGGCAGTGTGGGGAAAAGGGGGTCAAGGGCGTCGTTATCATCACGGCGGGCTTCAAAGAGGCCGGGCTCGAAGGGATCAAGCTTGAGCGACAGGTCGTTGCCATCGCCAAGGAGTATGGCATCCGTATAGTCGGTCCGAACTGTCTTGGCATCATCGACACCGTACAGCCGATGAACGTCTCGTTCGCGGCCGGGCAGCCGCCGCAGGGCGGCATCGCCTTCATGTCGCAATCCGGAGCGCTGTGTACGGCCATCCTGGACTGGGCGCTGGCCAACAACATCGGGTTCTCCTACTTTGTGAGCCTCGGGAATAAGGCGGACGTCGACGAGGTGGATCTCCTCGAGGCCTGGGATGGGAACCCGCATGCCCGGGTGATGATCGCCTACGTTGAGGGTCTGAGGGATGGGCGACGGTTCATGGAGGTCGCGCGTCGCGTCACGCGGCGGACGCCTGTCATCGCCGTCAAGTCCGGCAACACCGAGGCAGGCTCGCGGGCGGTGTCCTCGCATACCGGGTCGCTGGCCGGCTCGAACCGGGCCTACGACGCCGCCTTCAGGCAGGCGGGGGTGCTGCGGGCAGGATCCATCCAGGACCTCTTCGACTATGCTATCGCCTTCGCCTACCAGCCGCTGCTCAGGGGCAATCGCATTGCCGTGGTCACGAACGCTGGCGGCCCGGCGATCATGGCGACCGATGCGCTGGAGTCTGCGGGCCTGAAGCTAGCCCCGCTGACGAAGGAGACCATTGAGGCGCTGCAGGGCAGGCTCCCGCCGGCCGCAAACACCTACAACCCGATTGACGTCCTCGGGGATGCTCTGGCTGACCGGTACGCCTTTGCCATCCAGAAGGCGCTGGAGGACCCGAACGTCGACGGGCTGCTGGTCATCCTGACGCCGCAGGTCATGACCCGCATCGAGGAGACGGCCCGGGAGGTCGGGAGACTCTCCAGACTCTACGACAAGCCGGTCGTCGGTTGCTTCATGGGTGAGGAAAAGGTCTCGGCCGGGATTCGCATCCTCACCGAGGAGGGGGTGCCGAACTATCCCTTCCCGGAGCGGGCGGCGGGGGCCTTCAAGGCCATGATGGACTATCGCGGGTGGCTCGACCGGCCGATTCCGGAGGTCAGGCAGTTCACGGTGAACCGCGAAGCGGTGCAGCGCACCTTTACCCGCGTGCGCGAGGAGGGGCGCCTGACCCTCGGGGATGCAGAGGCGCGGGCGGTGGCTGAGGCCTACGGTCTGCGGGTGCCCAAATCCAGGCTCGCCGCGACTGCCGAGGAGGCGGTGCGCTATGCCGAGGAGATCGGCTATCCCGTAGTCATGAAGATTGCCTCGCCGGACATCCTGCACAAGTCCGACATCGGTGGCATCAAGGTCGGGGTGATGGGCGCGAGCGATGTGCGCGATGCCTTCGATCTGCTCGTCTACCGGGCCACCCGCTACATGCCGGACGCGCAGATCTGGGGTGTGCAGATCCAGGAGATGGTGACCGGCGCCAAGGAGACGATCATCGGCATGAGCCGCGACCCGCAGTTCGGCCCCATGATCATGTTTGGGCTCGGCGGCATCTACGTCGAGGTGCTCAAGGATGTGACCTTCCGCATTGCGCCGGTCTCTGAGGTCGAAGCGCGGGAGATGATCAACGAGATCCGCTCGTATCACCTCCTGCAGGGCGTGCGCGGGGAGCGTGCGTCGGACATCGACGCTATCGTCGACACGATCATGCGCATCTCGCAGTTGGTCACCGATTTTCCAGAGATCGTCGAGTTGGATGTGAACCCGCTTCTCGTCCGTGAAGCCGGGGCGGGGGCAGTGGCGGTCGACATGCGGCTGGTGCTGAGTTCCTAGCGTTACCCTAGGTTACTCGGAGAGGAGGATTTCCTGATGGCTACGTTGTACGTCACGTCCCCGGAGACCTTCTCGGGCAAGAGCGCGCTATGCGTTGGGCTCGGGAAGCGCTTTATCCGAGACGGCTACCGCGTAGGCTACATGAAGCCCGTGAGCACGAACGCCCTGCGCACCGGCGGGGTCTGCATCGACCAGGATGCCGAGTTCATGAAGCACACCTTCGGCCTCACGGAGCCGGTCACGGCGCTCGCGCCCATCTGCCTGGATGCGGCCGACGTTGAGGCGACGCTCCGGGGGGAGAAGAATGACTTTGTGCGGCGCCTGCAGGAGACCTTTGCTGCGGTCTCTGAGGAGAAGGATGTGATGATCCTCGAAGGCGGCTCGAGCCTCATGGAGGGGTTCATGCTCGGGCTGCCCAGCTACGAGGTCTCCTCGCTGCTGCGGGCCAAAGAGCTGGTGGTCGTCAAGTACAACACGGTCTCGGTCGTAGATGAGATCCTGGGGGCCAAGTCGGTGCTGCGCACGAGCATGCTCGGGGCGGTGATCAACTCGGTGCCGCGCCCCAAGCTCGACTTTGTCCGCAGCACGGTAGTGCCCTTCCTGGAACAGCGCGGGGTCAAGGTCTACGCCGTCCTGCCGCAGGAGCGCGTCCTCCTCTCCATCAGCGTGCGTGAGCTGGCCGAGGTCCTCGACGGCGAGATCCTCTGCTGTGCCGACCGTGTGGACGAGCTGGTCGAGAACCTGATGGTCGGCGCGATGAGCGTGGACTCGGCGCTGAGCTACTTCCGCCGCAAGCCGAACAAGGCCGTCATCACCGGCGGAGACCGCCCCGACATCCAGCTTGCTGCCCTGGAGACCTCGACCAAGTGCCTGATCCTGACCGGCAACGTGCAGCCGAGTCCCATCATCCTGGATCGGGCCGAGGAAGTTGGCGTACCCATGATCCTGGTGCGGAAGGATACGCTGACCACGGTCGAGATCATCGAGCAGTTCTTTGGCAAGACGCGCTTCCACCAGGAAAAGAAGATCCTGCGCTTCGAGCGTCTGCTGGAGACGAGCTTTGACTTTGCGACCCTCTACAAGGACATTGGGCTGGTGAAGTAGGCTGCGGGGCTGAGGCGCGGCCGCTCGGGCCGGCCGAGGCCTGGGACGGGTTGTAGATCTGGGAGTGTTGGCGGGCTGTTTCGGCGCCCGCCAACATGCCTGCAAGGAGGGTGTGCCCTTGCCCGAGGCGCCGCAGGAAGCGAGGCCGGGGATAGGGCGCCCGAATGTCTGGCGCGCAGGATGACCGGCGCGCCGAACATGCAGACTGGAGTGCGAAAGGAGACCGCGGATGACCCTCATTGAAGATATCGTCGCTCGCGAGGTGCTCGACTCGCGCGGCAATCCGACGGTGGAGGTAGAGATAGAGCTATCTGGGGGCGCCATCGGCCGGGCCATGGTGCCCTCGGGCGCGTCGACAGGCCAGTACGAGGCCCTCGAGCTGCGCGATGGCGACAAGAGCCGCTATGGCGGCAAGGGCGTCCAGCAGGCGGTGGAGAACGTGAATATCACCATCGCCGAGGCTCTCTTGGGGTGGGACGCCCTGGACCAGACCGGCATCGACCTGCACATGATCGGCCTGGATGGCACGCCCAACAAGAGCAAGCTGGGCGCCAATGCCATCCTCGGCGTGTCCCTCGCCGTGGCGCGTGCCGCCGCCGAGGCCCTTGGGCTACCCCTCTACCGGTACATTGGCGGTGTCAGCGCGCGCACGCTGCCGGTGCCGATGATGAACATCCTCAATGGTGGGAAGCACGCCGCCAACTCGACCGACCTGCAGGAGTTCATGATCATGCCGGTTGGGGCGCCGAGCTTTCGCGAGGCGCTGCGCTGGGGGGCAGAGGTGTACCATGCCCTCAAGGCCGTGCTCAAGAGCCGCGGCTACGATACCAACGTGGGCGATGAAGGGGGATACGCACCCTCTCTGGGCTCCAACGCCGAAGCGGTCGAGGTGATCCTGGCCGCCATCGAGAAGGCCGGCTACCGGGCGGGGCAGGACATCTACCTTGCCCTCGACCCGGCGGCGACCGAGCTGTACAAGGATGGTCAGTACCACCTCGCGAGGGAAGGGCGCGTCCTCTCCGGCGACGAGATGATCGACTTTTACGCCGATTGGGTTGAAAAGTACCCGATCATCTCCATCGAGGATGGCCTCGCGGAGGACGATTGGGAGCACTGGAAAAAGCTCCGCGCCCGCCTCGGCGATCGCGTCCAGATCGTCGGCGACGACCTGCTCGTCACTAACGTCGCGCGCATCGAGCGGGCCATCGAGGAGAAGAGCTGCAACGCCCTGCTCACCAAGGTCAACCAGATCGGCACCCTCACCGAGGCGATCGCGGCCGTGACGACGGCGCAGCGAGCGGGATGGACGGCCATCATCTCCCACCGCTCCGGCGAGACGGAGGACACAACCATCGCCGACCTTGCCGTCGCGCTCAACGCCGGGCAGATCAAGACCGGCGCGCCCGCGCGCACCGATCGGATCGCCAAGTACAATCAGCTCCTTCGCATCGAAGAGGAGTTGGGCGACATCGCCGTGTATCCGGGGATGAAGGCGTTCTACAATCTGAGGCGGTAGCCGCTCGTCGCCATCGCGGCGCGACCCGGAGCCCTGGGACGGAGCCGACGTCCCAGGGCTCTTGTTTGCCGAGAGGCGCGGCTCGCAGAATGCAGGTCCGAGCAGTGAGCCCGCCCGCACAGTGTTGACACGCCCCTCCAAAGCGCCTACACTTGAAACAGAAGCGCTGCTCGCCAGGCCGCGCCCCGATCCGGTGAATCATGGCCTGGCCTATCTGGAGGGAGCTGGTACGATATGCTCCTGCGGGGTACACGGGTGATCGTCAGACCCCTATCCCGGGACGATCTGGACGAAATCGAGACCTGGACCCCCTTTACCGATCCGCTCTACCTCTCCTGGAACCGCCTCCCCTGGCGCCGTCTCGGCAAGGACCTGTGGTTTGAGCTCGAGGCCCTGGATCCCCTCGTGGAGCGCTATGCTGTCGTTGACCTTGAGGGCCGGGTGATCGGTATGATGGGCCTTGTCGGGGCAGAGAAGGGGGCGTCGCCGGAGCTGAGCATCTTTCTGGGCGCCGACTTCTGTGGGCAGGGCCTCGGCACCGACGCCTTGCAGACTCTGCTGCGTCAGGGATTCGAAGAGCGGGTCTTTGCCTCCGTTCGCCTGCAAGTAGCCGCGCCCAACCGCCGCGCCCAACGCGCCTATGAGAAGTGTGGCTTCCGCAGAGTCGGACAACACTACCGCCTGCTGGACGAAGGCGAATCCCTCGCATTTCTCGAAGAGCCCGCGTACTCTGACCTGCGCCAGTACTACCGCAGGGAAGGTGGGCGCACCTATCTGCTCTTCTACGACATGGAGCTCTGCGCCGCCGATTGGCGGGCGGCTCAGTATCGAACCGGGCAGGGCACGGGTCACGGGGGCAATCTGTAGGCAGCCCCGAAACCGCTGGGACACTCGTTCCCTTCCTGGCACCGGCCAACAGGGCGCTCCTGCCTGCCTCTGAGCCTGTGGGGCAGGAGGCGCAACCTGCGACATGGCGCACAGGCACACGCGCCCAGGCATTTCGAGGCTCGTCCCGAGCTCGAGCTGCAGCCCGCGGGTCCGGATGCGATGCTCCCGGCGGCTGGCGCCGTGCGGTTGCAGGCGAGGGTCCTCCACTCTGATGGCGCCGCTGGTGGCATCAGTATTGCTCGCTATCCGCCCGAGACGGGCGGTGTGCCCGGACGGCTGCGAGCTGAGAGGATGAGATGAGGAGACTGTACCGCTCGCGTGATGAACGCATGATCGCCGGGGTGGCCGGAGGGCTTGCACACTACTTCAACGTCGATCCCACCCTCGTGCGGCTGGCCTTTGTGGCCTTTACGCTCGGCGGGGGCGGCATCGGCTTGCTGGCTTACCTGATCCTGGCGATCATCATGCCCCTTGAGCCCGCGCCGGGGATGGAAGAGATGCGCGCCCCAGGTGCTGCGTACACTCACATGGAACCCTCGGAGGAGACCCGCCGCGAGTTGAGAGAGACGCGCATCCCCGAGATCGAGCGATAGGAGCGAGGAAGACCGGCGGCTGAAGCGAGGCCGGCCGAATGTGCCGGCCCGCTTCACCCAGGCTGCGCCCGGGATGGCACGGGCCAGCCCGTGCGCCGCCGGCACAGGTGCCCATCACCCCTTCCCCAACCGCTCTACCGACGCGGCCCCTGCTATGGCACGACCGTCACCACCGCAGACCCGAGAACGGCCGTGCCGGCAAGGACGTCGATGCGCACGGTGCCCTCGACGTCCGAGAGGTCGGTTAGCTCCCCGACGCAGACGGCCTTTCCGGCGGGATCGGTGGCGAATGCGCTCCCGAGGGTCCTGACCTCACCGTCGGGGAGCGTGACGCGCACCGCAAAGCTGGTGCTCTTCCCCTGCGGGCTGCGGACAAACACGAAGAGGGGCTGTCGGCTGCCCAGCCTGACCTGTGTGACGCGCACCGCCTCCGCCCGCTGCTCTCCCGTCACAAAGACTTCGACAGGGGTCACCGTGAGGGCCGTCTCCGGGACAATCGTGGCGCTCTGCACGTTGATCACGATGGGTAGCGCAGGGACGCTGACCCTGCGGATCAGGGCGACAGCCTGCGGCCGCAGGAAGACAAAGCTGGTCACAAAGGCAAGGACTGCGCCGACGCCTGCTCCGAGGCAGCCGAAGCAGCCGGAAACGAATGCCCTCTGGGCAACCGAGAGAAGGCTACTCGCGGGGCTGGCACCGGGCCTGGCCATGTCCCCCTCCTTCTCTGTTCTGTACTGCCCGACGCAGCCGGGGAAACGCGGCCCGGGCTGCCCGTCCGGCAACGGCCTGCCGGCGGCCACGCGATGCGTCGGGGCCTCTCCCGAGGCCGCGTCGGGGGCCTGCGCATTATGCCACGGGTGTCCGTGGTTCGCAAGGAAAACACACAGACATTTCTTCAACCTGCGATGAACGAACTGTAACAACTGACACCTGAGCTGTTCATCTTCTTTTCATCTAACCTTCATATAATAGTGGCGCGTTGGCCGGTGTTATCCTTGGTGTTCCTGGTCCATTGGGGAGAAGGGTCCATGGTACTCTATGCGCGCGAGCTGTCGGAGGAGGAGAAGTCTCTGCTGGCCAGTTGGGTAGAGGGCGAGGATCGGGACTTGAAGCATCGGGCGCGGGTCATCCTGCTCTCGACGCAGGGATATCGCATCCCCGAGATTGGTGAGATGGTCGGTGCTCACCCCGCGAACCTGCGCAAGTGGGTCCATCGCTTTAACGAGCGGGGATGTCAGGGGCTCATCAGCACGCGGGCTGGCGGCGCCAAGCCGCGCTTCACGGAGGAGCAGAAGCGACGTATCGTGGCCCTCGCGCAGACGCGCCCGCGGGAGTTGGGCCTCAACTTTACCAAGTGGACCCTGCACCGCCTGGCCGAGCAGGCCGAGAAGCAGCAGATCGTGGACCGCATCAGCCACGAGTATGTGCGGCAGATACTCCTCTCGGCCAACTGCTCCTACCGGCAGAGAGAGCCACGCCAGAAGGCACCGTAGGGAGGGGCGCTTTCGATCTGGAAGAGGCTGCTGCGGGCCAGAGAAGCCCGCGGCAGCCTCTTCTCGCTTGCCCGCAGGCCATGCGCAGGTCCGGGCATTTGCCGGGAATCGTGCTTGTTTCTCAACACCATCCGACTATACTGGTTCAGATACCCACCTGCAGCCCTTGGCAGAGGAGGCGGAGAATGATCGGCGCTATTGCCGGCGATATCATCGGCTCCGTCTATGAGCGGGGCCGCATCAAGACCAAGGACTTTGCTCTCTTTGGCCCGCGCTCCCACTTTACCGACGACACCGTGCTCACGGTGGCTGTGGCCGAGGCCATCCTGACGGACGGCAACTATCTGCGTGCCGTGCGCGACTTCGGGCGTCGCTACCCGCGCGCCGGCTATGGCAGCGCGTTCAGGAACTGGCTCTGGGCGGTGGATCCCGCACCCTACAACAGCTGGGGCAACGGCTCGGCGATGCGGGTCAGCCCGGTTGGATGGGCGTTCGGCACCATCGAGGAGGTGCTCCGTGAGGCGGCGCGCTCCGCCGAGATCACCCACAATCATCCCGAGGGCGTCAAGGGCGCACAGGCCACAGCATTGGCTGTGTTCCTTGCACGCACCGCGCGGGATAAAGAGCTGATCCGCCGTGAGGTCTCGGCGCGCTTTGGGTACGATCTGTCGCGCAGCGTCGACGACATCAGGCCCACGTACCACTTTGACGTTTCCTGCCAGGGGACGGTCCCTGAGGCGATCGTTGCCTTCCTCGATTCGACCTCGTACGAGGACGCGGTGCGGAATGCCGTCTCGCTGGGCGGAGATAGCGACACCCTCGCCTGCATCACGGGAGGGATTGCGGAAGCCTTCTATGGCCCGGTGCCAGGCTTCATACGGGAGAGGGTCAAAGCCTGCCTGCCGGAGGACCTGTGGGAGGTCACGGATTCCTTTTGCTGCAGATATGGGATCTGATCGCTCGTCGCTGGCGCGGCCATCGCAGGGGGCTACCGGTCAAGAAGGCAGGGTCTCAGCCGTGACTGTTCAGACTCGCATCGTGGGAGCGCTGGCTGCCACGTGTTGCCGCCACCCCGCGGGGCATTCCCGCTACGGGCTCTGCCGCTCCTAAGCGGCCGTGTGGCGCGAGTGGCGCGGCAGCGCCCGCACCCCTGCCCCTCCCCCTTCAGGGGCGGACAGGCTGCCATAGCCGCCGCCCGTCGGCCCTTGCCGGAGGGTACCCCATCCCCCTGCCCCCTTCCCCGCGGCCGCTGGGAAGGGGGGAACTTGCTGAAAGGGGGTGTCCACGGGCGGCTCCGCCGCCCGCGGACACCCCCTTTTCTTGTATTTCCCCGCCGCCGATTTGACCGGTGCCAGCCCCCATGCTATCATCTCTCGGCCCGCCGGGGTGCTGCAGGGCGGGCGCCCCTCTTGCCTCAGCTTCCGGGCCTCTGTGCCGGGGAGGTACGGTTGGTTCCGACAGATGACATCGCAGGAGACGGCGACCCGGCGGTGCTCAGGGCCGCCGTCATTGTGCCGACCTACAACGAGATCGACAACCTCGAGCCCCTCGTCACCCGTCTCCTCGAGCTCGATGGCCTCGGCGTGATCGTGGTCGACGACAACTCGCCCGATGGGACGGGTGCCCTCGCCGACCGCCTCGCGGCCCGAGACCCGAGGGTGCAGGTGATTCACCGGCCCGGCAAGCTGGGCCTGGGCACGGCCTACTGTGCCGGGTTTGCCCGCGCGATTGCCATGGGTGTGCCCTTCATCGTGACCATGGATGCGGACTTTTCCCACGATCCCTGCTACCTGCCGGCTTTGCTTGGTGCGGCTTCGAAGCATGACCTGGTCATCGGATCGCGCTATGTGCCGGGTGGTAAGGCGCGGGACTGTGTGGCCTGGCGCGTGGCACTGAGCCGCGGCGCGAACGCCTTCGCGCGCCTGATGCTGGGGCTCAGAGCTCACGACTGTACGGCCGGATTCCGCTGCTACCGGCTGGAGGTTCTCCGGCGCATCGACCCGAGCACGGTGCGCTCGGAGGGCTACTCTTACCTCATCGAGATGCTCTTCCGCGTTCAGCGGGCCGGCTTTCGCGTCGGCGAGGTGCCGATCGAGTTCGTGAACCGCCGCCGCGGAGCCTCCAAAATCTCGCGCAGTGAGATCGTGAGAGCCCTGGGCACTGTCTGGCGCCTCTGGTGGCAGCAGGTCGCTGGGTGCCCGACGCAACCGGAGAGGAGCCAAGTTGAAGCTCTCTATCCTGATCCCAGTCTACAACGAGGAGGCGGGCATCGCCGAGGTGATCCGGCGCGTCGCCGCCCTGCCGGTTGAGAAGGAGATCATCGTTGTCGACGATTGCTCCAGCGACCGGACGCCCGAGATACTCGAGACGCTCCGCCCTCAGGTGCCCGAGCTGCGGGTAATCCGCCATCCCGTCAACCGGGGCAAGGGCGCCGGCATTCGCACCGCCATGGAGGTCGCGACGGGGGATTGCCTGGTCATCCAGGATGGCGACCTGGAGTATGATCCCAACGATCTCCTGCGCCTGCTGGAGCCCATTGTCGAGGGTCGCGCCAAGGTCGTTTATGGGGTGCGCTCGCTGAACGGGCAAAAGCTGCACGTGCGCCTTGGGAACCGTCTGCTCACCTGGCTTACCAACCGCCTCTATGGCCTGAACATCCACGACATGGAGACCTGCTACAAGATGATGCGGGCTGAGGTCGCGCGCGGGCTGGACATCGAGTGTCAGCGCTTTGACCTCGACCCCGAGATCACGGCCAAGATAGCGCGGCGCGGCTATACGATCTATGAGGTGCCCATCTCGTACTGGCCGCGGAAGGAAAAAAAGCTCTCGCCATGGCGGGATGGGTTTCCGGCCCTGCGCGCCATCTGGCGCTATCGGAAGTGGCAGGGGTAGCAGGGACATGGGCCGGGTGCCGATCGCCGGGCCCGTCCGACCACACGGTTGCGGATGTAGCTCAGGTTAGGATCAGGCTCATCATCCCCATGGGCGCTGACAATGCCGTCCCGTGGCCCTCATGGTCAGCGTCGCACCCAAGCTGCTGCCCCTGCAGGCTGAAAGGGTTCCTGTCTCCGACCTTGGGGCCGCTCCTTTGGGGCCTTGCCCCATTTCCCTGCCGCCTCGGCGGCGGGGAAGAGGGCGTCTTACGCTGTGGGGGGTGTTCGCGGGCGGCTTCGCCGCCCGCGAACACCCCCCATTGTGGATTCCCCGCCCCTGCGGCGCGCTATGCATTACCCATAAGCCGGGTTGCACAGCGTCGCGGGGCATGAGATAGCGCCCTGGCGCCCATCCCAGCGAACCACCCGCCGTACACACCGCTGCTCGGGACACCCCGAGCGGCAGCCGCGA
>DYEI01000072.1 GCA_020725765.1 Anaerolinea sp.
GTCACGCGACTGCTGACGGGCGATGGAGGTCATAGTGAGGGGCGAGGACCTCAAAAGGACAGACTCCACCCCCGCTTTACGCATGTCCCCTCGCCAGGCGGACGCCGCGGCGTCCGCCTGGCGAGGGGACGGGGGGCCGATGACGGTTGGCAGAGTGCGAGATGCCCCAAAACTGAACGACGCCCGAGCTCTCCTCTCTGCGGTCCTGCTTGTGCTGGCGACAATCCTGCAGTATGATGAAAGGAAGGCGCACCAAGCGATGTATCGGCGGCCTGCAGGGCCGCCGGGCGGTGAGGATGGCGACCGTCCGAGATCTGATCGCGCTTCTTGAGCTTGGCGCGCGGCGCCGCACCGCGGAGGCTGCGGCGGCGCGCCGGTCCGGAGCCCAGGCCGAGCATTTGCGGGGAGAGGCCGACGCCTTCCTGCTGCTCGCCTTCGAGCTGCGAGAGCACGGGGACCCGGCCGCTCTGCTCGAGTCGCTCTACGACATGGAGCGGGCGGCTGTCTGGACGGCCCGCCTGGACGAGGAGCAGGCCGCAGAGTTCGAGATGCAGGGCGATCTGGCAGCCGGCCGGTACCACGCGCGCAGCGCCCGCTACTCGCGCGGCCTTGTGGAAGGCTACATCCAGGCGCGGCTTCTCCTGGCCACCTGGCGACCTGCCGAGGAGTAGGCTGCGAGGCTGCCCCAACCCGCCGTCCCTCCCCAGTGGATCACGGATCGCCCGCCAGAGCCTCTGCGATGCCAGCCGCCCAGGTGGCGATGGCGTCCCAGTCCCGAAAGTCTCCGACCGCTGCCTTGATCCCCCGGACGAGCAGCCTCTCGGGGAAGCTGAGCCTGGACATGTCGATGGCGCCGTGGAAGACGGCGACATCGCGCGGCCGGATGCGGTTGGCGACCGGCTGAAGGGCCTGAGGGAGCCGCCAGCCCTTGAGGAGCTCTACCGGGTCCCCCTCGCCGGTTGGGCCGCTCGAGAAGAGCCACACCGGGCGCTCTGCAAGTGCCTGCTCGTTCGTCTGCAGGAAGTTAGCCGCGGGCTTGAGCCAGGAGCCAGCGTACACGGCGCTGCCGAGGACGACTGCCGCGTAGGGGGAGAGGTCCCTGACGCGGTTGGCCGGCTGCACATCGGCGTCGAGCCCGGCGTCCCGGAGCACGTCGCCGATGCGCTCGGCAATCTGGGCGGTCGCGCCGTACTTGCTAGCATAGGCGACGAGCACTCTCTTGGCCATGGTGTTTTCTCCTTTGTGGCGCGTTGGTGGGCAGAGTGTAGTCAAGGTGCAGGTTGAGAGCAAGCCCGGGAAGCCCCTTCAGAGGCGGATGGCCCCGAACTGCCTGACGAGCCCGGCTTTTGTCGGTAGTGGCACCCCCAACTCCGACCCCTCCCCCAGGCGGGCACGTCGTGCCCGCCTGGGGTTCAAGGGCGGAC
>DYEI01000073.1 GCA_020725765.1 Anaerolinea sp.
CGGCGCGCTCGACTGCCCGAAACCGCCCATCTGCTATCACCCCTCCCCCAGGCAGGCGCCTGGCGCCTGCCTGGGGGAGGGGATCATTCCCAATAGGTGTTTTGTGCTCCGCTGGCGCGCCGCGGCGCGGCAGCGGAGCACAAAACACCCAGTAATGTCTTGCCCCTCCCCAGGAAGGACGCCGCGGCGTCCTTCCTGGGGAGGGGGCGAGGGGGAGGAGCATCTCGGACGCGACATGGCTGGAGGCCATCTCGGCGAGTTCTGGACGGTACCGCGGGTCGCGCTCCGAAAGGCCAAAGTCGAGCCCCTCCCCCTCATGCGCTGAACGCAGGTGTGAACACATACCGGCCAGCCGCCTCTTGACAAGGGGCCGATTTTGGCGAGAATCAGCGGCGTTGTCTCTGAAGGAGCCCAATATGTCAAGTAGGATCGAATCCCTGTCTCCAGATGAAGTCTATGCCGCTCTTGGTAGCTCGCCGGACGGGCTGAGCCCCGAGGAAGCCCGGGATAGGCTGGCCCGCTACGGCCCCAACGAGCTTCGTGAGCCGAAGAAGGCGCCGCTTGCCCGCAAGTTCCTGGCAAACCTCACGCACTTGATGGCCATCCTGCTGTGGGTGGCGGGCGCCATGGCCTTTGTGGCCGACATGCCGCAGCTGGGGGTGGCGATCTTTGCCGTCATCCTCATCAATGCCGTGTTCAGCTTCTGGCAAGAGTTCCGGGCCGAGCGTGCCACTGAGGCGCTCAAAAAGCTCTTGCCGACCTATGCGCGGGTCGTGCGGGGTGGAGAGGAGCTGCGCATCCCTGCCAGCGAACTGGTGCCTGGTGACATAGTCCTTCTGTCCGAAGGCGATCATATCTCGGCCGACGCCCGTGTAGTCGAAGAGTACGAGCTCCGAACCGACAACTCGACCCTCACAGGGGAGTCGACCCCCGTGCGACGGACGGCCGAGGCGGTCCTTCAGGCGGACCTCAGCCGCGCCGAGATCGCCAACCTGGTCTTTGCGGGCACGACGGTCGCCACCGGCAGTGGCCGCGCGGTGGTCATCGCTACCGGGATGAACACCGAGTTTGGCCGCATCGCGGACCTGACGCAGACCATTCAGGAAGAGGAGAGCCCGATCCAGCGCGAGATCAGGCGGACGGTCCGCTGGATCACCATGACGGCGGTGAGTCTGGGGGTTATCTTCTTCCTCCTGGCGACTCTGATCGCGGGTATGAGGACGGCCGAGGCGTTCATCTTTGGGGTTGGCATCATCGTGGCCTTTGTCCCGGAGGGGCTGCTGCCAACAGTGACTCTGGCGCTGGCGATGGGCGTGCAGCGCATGGCCAGGCGGCACGCGCTGATCAAAAAGCTCTCCGCCGTCGAGACCCTCGGCTGCACGACCGTGATCTGCACCGACAAGACCGGCACGCTCACGCAGAACGAGATGACCGTCCGGCGTCTGTGGGCGGGCGGGCGCGAGTTCGAGGTCACGGGCACAGGCTACGAGCCCACGGGCCATATCGAGGAGCGCCGGCGCCCCCTTGCGCCGCGGGGCGATTCGGACGTATCGGCTCTGCTGACAGCAGCAGCGCTCTGCAACAACGCCCGGCTGCTTCCACCGAATGGCGAGAGCGCGCGGTGGACGGTGCTGGGTGATCCTACCGAGGCCGCGCTGCTGGTGGCCGCGGCCAAGTATGGGCTCGAGCCAGAGGCGCTGGCATTGCGGCAGCCGCGGCGTTTTGAGTTGCCTTTCGACTCGCGTCGCAAGCGGATGTCTACCATCAACGAGCGCGAGGATGGGTGCGTCGCCTATGTGAAGGGGGCGCCGAGCGAGGTCCTTGGCCTCTGTACGCACATCCGGATCGATGGGGAGGTGCGCCCCCTGGACGAGGCGATGCGCCGACGGATTCTGGCCGTCAACGACCGCTATGCCCGGCAGGCGCTGCGTGTCCTCGCCGTGGCGGAGCGGGCGTACGCATACAACGGGCCCGGTGAGCTGTGTACGGCCGAGGCGGTCGAGCAGCAACTCGTGTTCCTCGGGCTCACCGCCATGGTCGACCCTCCGCGGCCGGAGGTCGCCCGGGCGGTCGAGCTCTGTCACCGCGCGCATGTCCGCATCATCATGATCACCGGGGACTATGGACTCACGGCCAAGTCGGTCGCGCGGCGGGTGGGCATCCTACGGGGCGACCGCGGGCGGATCATCACCGGCGTCGAGCTGGAGCAGATGTCGCCGGAGGAGCTGCGGGCCGTCCTGAAGAGCGGCGAGGAGGTCATCTTTGCCCGGGTATCTCCGGAGCACAAGCTGCGGGTCGTCTCCGCCCTGAAGGAGCTGGGCGAGATTGTGGCCGTGACCGGCGATGGCGTCAACGACGCGCCCGCGCTCAAGCGTGCCGATATCGGCGTGGCCATGGGCATCTCGGGGACCGACGTGGCCAAAGAAGCGGCCGACATGATCTTGACCGATGACAACTTTGCTTCTATAGTCAGCGCGATTGAGGAGGGCCGCGCCGTCTACAGCAACATTAAGAAGTTTACCACGTACATCTTTTCCAGCAACGTGCCGGAAGCCCTGCCGTTCATCGCTTTCGTGTTCAGCGGCGGGCGTATCCCGCTGCCGCTGACCGTGATGCAGATTCTGGCCGTGGACCTTGGCACCGATATGGTGCCCGCCCTCGGGCTCGGTGCAGACCTGCCAGAGCCCGGGGTCATGGACGGACCGCCGCGGAGCATCAAGACGCACCTTATCGACCTGAAGCTGCTCGCGCGGGCGTACCTCTGGCTGGGCATGTTCGAGGGCATCTTTGCCATGCTGGCCTTCTACTGGGTCTACTGGACGCGCGGCTACTCAGGCAGGATCATGCCACTGCCGGGACCCGCCGAGGCGCCGCTCCTGTATGCAACGGCCACTGCGGCGACGCTCTCTTCCATCGTACCCGGGCAGATTGCCAATGTCTTCGCCTGTCGGTCGGAGCGCACGCCGATCGTCAGAATCGGCTTCCTCAACAACCGGCTGATCCTGCTGGGTATCCTTACAGAGCTGGCGCTGATCGCGGCCATTAACTATCTGAGGCCGCTGCAGATCGTCTTTGGCACCGCACCGTTGCGGCTCACGGACTGGCTTTTCCTCTTCACAATCACGCCGACACTTCTTGCGGCGGAAGAGGGGCGGAAGTGGCTGGTACGGCGTGCGGCCGCTCGCCGCCAGGTCAGGAAGGGGGAACGGACATGCGATTTGTCATCGTTGGCTGCGGCAGGGTAGGCGCGCAGCTCGCCAACAGCCTCTCTCTGCAGGGGCATGAGGTGGCCATCATCGACCGCGACCCGGCAGCCTTTCGGCGTCTGAACCCGAACTATAGAGGGAAAAAGATCGAGGGCGTCGGCTTTGACCGGGATGTGCTGCTCGCTGCTGGTATCGAGCGGGCCGATGGGTTTGCCTCAGTGACCAACGGGGACAACACCAACGTCGTCTCGGCGCGGATTGCGCGCCAGATCTTCCGGGTGCCCAAAGTCGTTACCCGCATCTATGACCCGCGCCGGGCCGAGATCTATCGGCGGCTGGGCATACAGACCATCTCTCCTACCGAGTGGGGCGCGACGCGCATCGCCGAGCTGCTGTGTCACCCCGGGGTCACGACGGTGCTGACCGTGGGCAACGGCGAGGTGAGTGTCATCGAGGTCGAAGTCAGCGCGCATCTCGCCGGGCATCGGGTGAACGAGCTGGTGATTCCTGGCGAGACCAGCGTCGTGGCCCTGGTCCGCGGAGGCCGTGCCTCGGTGCCGACACTGGGCACCGTTCTGCAGGTCGGGGATACGCTGCATCTCTCCGTCTTGGCGACGGCCATGGGTCGCCTGTCCGAGATGATGCACCTGGGCTGAGGAGGGGAGCATGCACGTGCTGATCGTCGGAGGCGGCCTTACCGGTTCGGACCTCGCGCGCATGCTGCTGAAGGAAGGGCAGCGCGTCACTGTGGTGGAGGAGCGCGAGGAACTGGTTGCCCGCCTGCGAAAAGAGATCCCCGAGGCGAACATCGTGGTCGGTGACGGCTGCGAGCCATCGGTGCTCGAGCAGGCCGGAGTGCGCAAAGCCGACGTTGTGGCCGCGGTGACGGGTCACGACGAGGATAACCTGGTCGTCTGCCTGCTGGCCAGGCAAGAGTTCCGGGTGCGGCGCACGGTCGGGCGTGTCAACAACCCCAAGAACGAGTGGCTCTTTACCCACGAGATGGGGGTTGATGTCTGTGTGTCGGGGGCCCATATCATGGCCAGCCTCATGCGCGAGGAGATGGCGACTCTGGAGATGGCCGTCCTCCTCAGGCTGCATCGGGGCGATGCGGTCCTCGTGGAGAACATCATCCGGCCCGAGTCGAAGGCGGCGGGCCGCAGCGTGCGGGAGCTCGAGCTGCCCGAGGATGCCATTCTGGTGGCCGTTGCGCGTCAGGAAAAGCTGGTCATCCCGCGGGGGAACGTCCAGCTTCAGCCCGGTGACCGAGTGTTGGCGCTGATCAGGTCCGGTGCGCGAGCGCAGCTGGCTGAGGCGCTCCGGTAGGAGCCTGGGCGGCGGACCCTCCGTCGGCGGCTGGCGAGGCGTCTTCCCATCCTGCCGTTACGCCGCTGCCGCACTCCCGTTGCCTCCTTTGCCAAGAAGGGGATCGAGCGGCTTTGCCGCCCGCGGCTTCCCCCTTTCTTCTGGATTCCCGCCCCCGCCGTGCGCTGTGCACGAGTTGGGCTGCAGAGCATCACGGGGCATGAGATAGCGCCCTGGCGCCCATCCCAGCGGACCACCCGCCGTA
>DYEI01000074.1 GCA_020725765.1 Anaerolinea sp.
GAGCAAGCGGTAAGGGACCAGGACCTGAAAAGGCCAAAGTCGAGCTCCTACCTGGATTCCCTGCCCCCGCGCCGCGGGGGCAGGGCCAGGGGTGGGGGCGCTGCAAGAAGGCGATGAATCCCACCCCTCGGGGCGAATGGGGCTGTTCGTCCGTGATCCGCGGCAGGGCTGGGGCAACGGGCAGAGGAACATCGGCACGCGGGTTTTGACCCCATAGTCGACCAGGCTATAATGGGGCGCGGTGCCCGAGCGGGCACCGCTTTTGTCTGTTCGGACGGAGGCTGACCTTGCCGAAAGAGGGCCGGAGGACGATGGTACACCCATTTGCGCTGCTGCTGGGGGCTGTCTGCCTGGGCGTTGTGGGGCAGCTCCTCATGAAGAGCGGCATGAACCAGGTCGGGGCCATCGAGCGGTTCGCCCTGGGCGCTCTCCTGCGCATCTTTTCCAACCCCTTCGTGATCCTCGGCTTTGCCAGCTATGGCATCTCCTCCATCTGCTACCTGATGGCTCTGTCCAGGCTTGACCTGAGCGTGGCCTATCCGACTGCAGGCCTGGGGTACGTGATGGTGCTCCTGATCTCGTCCGTGGTGCTTCGCGAGCCCGTCACCCCTCTGCGCTGGCTGGGGGTGCTTCTCATCTTTGCTGGCGTGTGGCTGGTCGGGCGCTCGTGACCGAAGGTAGGCCTGCCGGGGACCGAGCCCCGGCCGTGTCATGCCCGACGCAGCGGGCCCGGGCCTGCGCCATCACCGCATCTGAGGTGCCCACGATGTCTGGCCGACTGCTCTACGACGACCACGTCCACTCTCACTTCTCCTGCGATGCCCGTGACTCGCTCGAATCGCTCTGCGACGCCGCCCGAGAGCAGGGGCTCGCGGGCGTGACCCTTACCGATCACTTTGATACCGAGCCCTCGGACCCCGGCTACGGTTGGTACGACTATGACCGCATCCTGCTGGAGGTCGAGCGGGTCCGCCAGCAGACGGGGCCCGGCTTTTCGCTCCTTCTCGGTGCCGAGATCTGCTTTCAGACCTCCTTTGCACCACGGATCGCGGACTTGTTACGCTCCTGCCCGCTGGATTTCGCCCTCGGTGCGGTGCACTATGTGAGGCACGAGTTCATCGACCCGGCGTACTTTGGCCGCCACGACCTCCACCGTGCCTATGGAGCCTACTTCGAGGCCGTCGAAGAGCTGGTTGAGAGCGGCCTTTTCGACTCCCTGGCGCACCTCGACATGCCCAAGCTGCACAGCACACCGGTCTACGGCCGCTTCGCCCCGGAGCGCTTCTGGGAGCACATCGAGCGCATCCTGCGGCTCGTGATCCGCAAGGGGATGGCGCTCGAGCTCAACACCAAGGGCTGGCGTCAGTTGCCCGCGGAGTCGTATCCGGGTGAGGCCATCCTGCGGCGGTACGTGGAGCTTGGCGGCACGCGCATCACCATTGGCTCCGACACGCACGATGCCGCGCACCTCGGGTATGGCATCGAGCGGGCGCATGCGCTGGCAAGGCGCCTGGGCTTCACACACCTCACACGATACGTGCAGCGCAGGCCGCAACTCGTGCCGCTGACAGAGGGGCTGGACGCCGGATCCGCCAGCATGCGCCTGTGAACAGTTTCTATGCAGAGTGGAGAGGCCAGGCACTGTCCACAGGCAGAGCCCGGCACTCCGCTCCGCCAACTTCCGAAGACGGCCCCCTGTCGGGTGGGTGTGGGGCATGTGCCCTGGCGGCAAGCCTGCCAGGCTCGTGGCCGCCAGCGCGGCTTCTGCATGGCAGGGGAGCACGGCCACGTCGCTGGCGGGTGGGCGCACCAGGTCCAGGGTGGGGTTTTGGCGGGGGCAGGTGCCCCGGCCGACCGGGCGCGGCACGCCGCTTGCCCGGAGGGAGGCTTGCCATAGCATGGCATGGTTCCCCCTGCCTATGCATTACCCATAGGTTGGGCTGCACAGCATCACGGGGCATGCGATAGCGCCCTGGCGCCCATCCCAGCGGACCACCCGCCGTA
>DYEI01000075.1 GCA_020725765.1 Anaerolinea sp.
CGCCGCGGGGGCGGGGTTAGGGGTGGGGGTCCCTCGATGGGCTATGTCCTCGCCCTACGACCGAAGAAGGCTGTCTGCCCCTGAACGGGGGAACGGTAGGGGGTCTCCCGACGCGAGGGAGCCCACCCCGGCACTGTCTGCCCCTGAACTCCGAAACATGGGGGCAAGCAGGCGGTCTCGCCGGCGGTGCGCGCTCTAGCCGCGCTCAGGGACGAGGCGGCCCTGGTAAAGCGCCTGCCGGATGGCCAGGAGCTCCCGGCGCATCTGCTCGTCCTCTTCGATCTGAGAGGAGACGCGCTCGCAGCCGTGGAGCACGGTGGTGTGGTCCCTTCCGCCGAGCTCGTGGCCGATCTGGGAGAGGGAGAGGCCTCCCTCTTCGCGGAGGAGATACATCGCCATCTGCCGGGCGATTACCAGATCGCGGCTCCGACGGCGCCTGATGAGGTCGTCGCGGGTGATCTCATAGTGCCGGCAGACGGCGTCGATGATCTGGGCCGGCGGCAGATTCTGCGCAGGCAGAAGGACATCCTGCAGGGCGGCAGCAGCAGTCTCCTCGGTGAGAGGGAGCCCCATCATGCGCGCATAGGCCACAAAGCGATTCAGGGCCCCTTCTAGCTCGCGGATGTTGCTCTGGATCTTGCGCGCCGTATAGTCGAGGACGGATTCGGGAACCTGCACGCCGAGGCTCTCCGCCTTGGCCCGAAGGATCGCGATGCGCATCTCGAGGTCGGGCGGCTGAATGTCGGCGAGGAGGCCCCACTCAAAGCGCGACCGCAGCCGCTCCTCGAGGGTCGGGATCGCCTTGGGCGGCCGGTCGCTGGTAAGGACGATCTGGCTGTTGGCAGCGTGCAGCGCGTTGAAGGTGTGGAAGAACTCTTCCTGTGTGCTCTCCTTGCCGGCGATGAACTGGATATCGTCGATGAGGAGCACGTTGCTGGAGCGGTACTTCCCCCGAAAGCTCTCGGTGCTCTGCGTGCGGATGGCATTGATCATCTCGTTGGTGAACGTCTCCGAAGAGACGTAGAGCACCGAGTGGCCGAGGGCCATGGCGCGGTGGCCGATGGCGTGCAGGAGATGGGTCTTGCCGAGGCCGACGCCGCCGTAGATGAACAGCGGGTTGTAGGCGACGCCGGGGTTCTCGGCGACAGCCAGCGAGGCAGCATGGGCAAGACGGTTCGCATTGCCCACAACATAGTTCTCAAAGGTGTATCGGGGCGTGAGCTGCGCGGTCGTCGCAGAGGTGGCCGCGGCAGGCGCCTCGCGCCGCGAAGCGTTCCGAAACAGCTCTCCTTCGGCACCGTCGTTCGTCGGAGCTGGAGTGTGGTTGGTGGTTACCACAAACCGTACCTCAACCGTCCGATTGAGGATGCGGGAGAGAGTACGGGCTGCGTGGGCGTAGAGGCGGTTCTCGAGCCAGTCCTTCGCGTAGGCGTTCCGCACTCCGACGACGAACGCCCCGTCCTCACAGGCAATCCCGACGGTATCCTTGAGCCAGGTATCGAAGGTGGCCTTGGTGAGCTGGAGCTGGAGCTCTCCGAGCACCGTCTGCCAGACACGCTTCGCATCCATCCTTGCGCCAACCTCTCCGCTGCTATTGTGGTCCACGATGGCCGCCCTTCGTGACAGGCGGCGGAGACACGGAAGCCACCCCAAGGACTCCCACGCACCCTGCGCTCGTGGCAGACACTGGGCCTTCGCCGACTACGGTCTCTGGCTTATTCACGCCGTGGTTTCGCCGCTGTCCAGCGGCTCGGTTGCCGTGAGTGAACCGGCGTCCGGCAAGGAGTGCAGGACGACACTACCCAGATGGAACGAAAAGGGGCGGGCTATGAGCTTGTGGCCGCCTACCCGGGGCACCTGGGGCTTGGGCGCCACAGCATGCCCCATTCTAGCAGAGTTTTTCCCTTTTGACAATCCGCTTCCAGTGCAGCCCGACCACAAGCGATAGAGGTGTCGGGCACCACGAGGTCCCAGGTCTTGTGGTATAGGGCCTGTTATGTCCAGCGGGACATCGATTCCGGGGCAAGCTTAAATTTGGCCCCGTCGCTTGGCCGGCAGAGCAGCCGCGCCTATAATCGCCAAGGCACAGGTGGCCAGAGGGAGACGTTCCCGATGCAGTCGCCGCAGGTGATCCTATGCAGCCGCCGCACCGATGTGGCTGCCTGCTACACCGAGTGGCTGGCGCAAGTGCTCCGCGCTGGCTCCGTAGAGGTCCCTTCGCCCTACGGCGGGCCGGTCCGCCACGTCTCCCTGCGGCCCGAGGAGGTCCACAGCATCATCTTTGTCTCGAAGGACCTGGGGCCGCTCCTCCGGGACCGGGCGGGCGTGCGCTGCCTGCTCGGTTCCTATGAGCAACTCCTGTTCCAACTCACGGTCACCGGCCTGGGTGGCGGACCGCTCGAGCCCCACGTACCCCCCTGGCGGGAGGCAGCGGCGCAACTCCCCGCTCTGGTGGAGTGGGCGGGCGACCCGCGGAGGGTGTCGGTGCGCTTTGACCCCATCGTGCACTGGCGCGAGGGCGGCGCCATCCGCTCCAACCTGCCCTTCGCCGAGGCCGTCTTTGACGCCGCCTGTGCCGCCGGCGTGCGGACGGTGCGCGTATCCATCGCCACCCTGTACCCCAAGATGCGCCGGCGAGGCATCGAGTGGTATGACCCGCTGCCTGAGGAGCGGGTGGAGATCGCCCAGCACCTGCAGGAGCTGGCCGCGGCTCGGGGGCTCGAGCTGTACGCCTGCGCCGATCCGTCCCTCGTGCAGGCGGGCATTCGCCCCTCGGCCTGCGTCGACGGGGCCCTCCTCTCCGCGTTGCATCCCCGGCGCCTGCCGGCGCCGACCCACAAGGACCCTGGCCAGCGCCCGGCCTGTGGCTGCACCCCCAGCGTGGACATCGCCTCGTATCGCATGCGCTGCCCCCATGCGTGCCGGTACTGCTACGCCAGCCCGCAGGGCTTCAGGTGAGGGTAGCCCCGCTGCTCCCCCTGGCGGGCGAGAGGCCGCCAGAATCGGTCTTGCCTAGCTCCTGCAAGGCATGACCCCCTTGTCCGCGCATTCAAGGGCGGACAGCTTTCTTAGGTCGTAGGGCGAGGACATGGCCCATCGAGGGACCCCCACCCCTGGGGCATTCCCCGCTTTGCCCAGCGGGCAAAGCGGGGTTAAGCCCCTAACCCCGCCCCCGCGCCGCGC
>DYEI01000076.1 GCA_020725765.1 Anaerolinea sp.
GGGGAATGCCCCGGGGGGTGGGGGACCTGCAGGAATAAGTACGCTGGCGTCCCCAAGTTAGCGCCCATGCCCTCGCCCCCTCCCCCAGGCGGGCACGCCGTGCCCGCCTGGGGGAGGGGGCGAGGGGGAGGGGCATCTCGGACGCAACATGGCTGGAGCCCATCTCGGCGAGTTCTGGACGGTGCCGCGTGTTGCGCCCCGAAAGGCCCAAGTCGAGTCTCGGGGAGACGGGACGCGCCAGCCGGGAATTGGCCGCCGCCGAGCAGCCACCTGCCTGCAATGCCACGGTGCCCGTGGCGCCCTGGGAGAGCCCAACATGGCGGCAGGTCGGCTAGAGCTGTACGGTCTCGCTGCCGCCGGCCCAGCGAACCTCGAGGGTAAGAGGGTGGGTGCTCCGCGCCTCGATGGCAGGCTTTTCCTCGGGGGAGCTACGGCGTGCACAGCGCAGTTCGAGGAGCCCTTCCGCCCCGAAGGGGTAGCGGCGCACACCGTGGGCGTCGAGCAGGCGCACATCCCACACCAGGCGGCCTCTGGGCACGTCCGGCCGCAGGCCAAAGATGTACTCGAAAAGCACCGCCGTCGGCGGCAGGCCGGACCAGCCCACAAAGTCGGGCTTGGCGGGACGCCCGGGCTGCGGCGCCTCGGGGGCATAGTTCTCCCAGACGGTGCCGGTCTGCTCGTAGACGAGCACGACGTCCTCGACATGGTTCAGGGCGATCTCGTGGGCGAGGGCGTCGGCACCTACGGCAGTGAGGCCGCGCAGGACCATATAGTTAGTCGGCGCCCAGACACCTCCCAGCCAGTACCCGCCATCTGCCCGGTACTCAGGATGGTCGGCGGAGAGGCTCGGCACACGGTGCGGGCGCTTGAACTCGGTGGGGTTGTCCAGATGGGCAATGAAGGGGGCGACCCGCTCCTGCGGGACGACCCCCGCCAGCAGCGCCCAGTAGGCGCCGACGGTCTTGACCGTGGAGAGTCTGCCGTCCCCATGGCGGTCGTAGTAGAAGGCGGTCCGATCATCCCACATCTGCCCGTTGACGAAGCGGACCAGCCGGGCCTCTTCCTCCAGCAGGTCATCGACGTCGGCCATGCGGTCGAGGACGCGGGCCATGCGCGCCAGCAGCCGCGCCGAGAGGATCTGCTGCAGGCAGGCGTCGATCCAGGACATGTGCCCGTGGCTCAGCCCGGCCGAGCGGCCGGGGGGCACGCGGGGCTGATTGTCCATGCCCGAGGCGAGGCCGCAGGCCCAGTAGGTGCCGTCCTGCCAGGTGTGGTACTCGCGCAGCCAGCGGTGGTAGGCGAGGAGCACCGGGAAAACGTTGGCCAGTCGCGCACGGTCGGCAAAGGTGCAAAAGTACTCCCACTCCGTCCATGGCATGACGTTAGGGCCGGTCGAGGCCGGGTCGAAGCGATGGAAGCGGTCGTCCCCCTCGCCCTGCCCGATCTCGCGGCAGATAAAGCCATCCGGATGCTGCCGGGCGTAGAGGTTGTCCAGGGTGCGCTGGAAGCAGAAGGCGCGGGAGCCGTACCGGCCGAAGAGGAGGATAAAGGCCGAGTCCCACATGAACAGGCAGTCGTTGAAGGCGGTGTCGATATAGTTGGCGACAAAGCCGCTCTGGGGGGAGGGCTGCCGGAGGTTGCGGAAGGCCAGCTCCCAGACCTTCCAGTAGCAAGCAATGGTCGACTCGTGCCCCTTCCAGTACGGCTCGGGCAGGAGGTTCCTTGCCTCGGCAAAGGTCGGCAGCGGCGCCTCTTCGCGCGGCATCGACCGGAAGACGTTCTCCTCGACAAGGGGGTTCTCGACATAAAAGCGGTAGTAGGTCACCAGGGTGCCTCCGTGTGGATATGGGCTGCGTCGGGCGGGCTGGCCATCCGGGGCGCAGGGCGCCCCTTGTTGACCGATGGCCTCTCATGGCCAGCGAGGCAGCGCGGCCTGCACTGTGGTCATTATACGACAAACCTTGTGGGTGGCGAAAGGAGGGGATCGCTTGGGGTGCGGTTGACCCTGGGGGCAGGCTCATCTGCGCTGTTGGCAGGGTCCCCCACCCCTGGCGCCCTCTCCCCCGGGTCGGCCTCCAGGCCGACCCGGGGGAGGGGGCCCTCTCTGTACGGGGTGGAGTTTGGCCTTTTGAGGTCCTCGCCCCCCACGATTACCTCCATCGCCCGTCAGCA
>DYEI01000077.1 GCA_020725765.1 Anaerolinea sp.
GCCGCCCGCGAACACCCCCTCTCATTCTGGATTCCACGCCCCCGCGGCGCGCTCGACCGCCCGAAACCGCCCAAGAAAGAGAGTTCCTTTGGCAAAATGCGAACTGCCCCAACGGTGAACTGCACCCGAACACATGCAGCGATTGACGCTCTGTGGGATGCCCTCTATAATGGCCGACAGTCTCCCGGAGGAGTCGGCCATGCGTGGCGCGGTGAGTGTGGGGGGTGCCGTGCAGGGCGAGCAGAGGCAGGCGCGGCGCGTTTCTCGCGAAGGGATCGAGGCGGTCGAGGCGACAGTCCCCGCCGAGGAGCCACTGGCGGTAGAGATCAATGGGCGGACCGTGGCGGTGCTCATGCGCACGCCAGGCGAGGAGAAGGCCCTGGCCCTCGGTTACTGCCTGAGCGAGGGGCTGCTCCGGTCGCTGGCGGACGTCCTGCTCCTCCATCACTGCGGAACGGGTGAGGAGGAGATTCCGGAAGGGGAGGGCCCGCTCACCGGCCGGAACCGCGTGCGTCTCCTGGTCACCCCGGAGGCGGAGGCTGCACTCCCTGAGGCTCCGGCGCGCTGGGTATTCTCGGGGTGCGCCGGTGTGGATGTGGTGGCCCTCGGGGCGGACCTCGCGGTCGGCCGCGAGGAGCTCCGGGTGGCAGCCCAAGTGCTGTGGGAGCTCGTGCCAGCTGTGGTTCGCGCGCAGGAGGCCTATCGGGCGACCGGGGGCATCCACGCTGCCGCGCTCGCTGATGAGACTGGTGCGCTCGTGGCGCTGGCCGAGGACGTGGGCCGGCACAACGCCGTGGATAAGGTCATCGGCCAGGCTGCCCTCGCGCGGCGCTCTGGCGCCATTCTCGTTGCTACCGGGCGCGCCAGCTCCGACATCGTCGCCAAGGCCGCGCGCGCCGGCATCCCCGTGGTTGCCTCCTTCTCCTCCTCCACGTCGCTGGCGGTCAGGCTCGCCGAGGCAGCCGGCGTCACCCTGGCCGGATACCTCCGGAGGAATCGGTTCACGATATACACGCATGCGGAGCGGGTTACCGCAGGGTAGGCTGGATGCGAACGGTTCCCGCTCACCTCGTCCTTTTGACTCTCCCCGGCCACGACCTATAATGACCGCGTCCGCCATACTCGCCGAAATGGTTGTCTGCGGATCGGAGACGCCGTGGCTGCTACTCCATCCTCCGAGGCTCACTACCGCGATCAGCGCCGCAAGGCTTTCTTTGAGGATGTACTGGCCATCCTCGGGCGGCATCGCAACGATCTCGTGTCGTACGAGGAGGCGCGCAAGGCCCTGCGAGCGGTCCAGCAGCTCCCGCCGACGACGGAGACCATCCCCGTCGACAAGATCGTCGGGAGTGTGGGCCGGTACCGGGACTTTACCCGGTCCTTTCTGCCGAGGCCGGGGGCCAGCGCCGAGCGGTGGAAGCGCCTGGATGCGGTGCTGGAGCGGCTGGAATCGGTCCCGCCCATCGAGGTCTACCAGCTTGGCGATGTGTACTTTGTGCGGGATGGCAACCATCGCGTGTCGGTGGCGCGGGCCAATGGCGTGCGCTACATCGAAGCCCGGGTGACGCGGGTGGCGACGCGTGTGCCCCTCACCGCCGAGGCCTTTGAGCAACTCGACGACGAGGAGCAGATGGAGATCATCCGCGAGTATGCGGCCTTTCTCGACCAGACCCGCCTGGATGAGCTACGGCCGCAGCAGCGGATCTGGTTTTCGACCCGGGGGCAGTACAAGGTCCTCCTCGAGCACATCGCCGTGCACCGCTACTTCATGGGGCTGGACCTGAAGCGCGATGTGTCGTACGAGGAGGCGGTCGCGCACTGGTACGACACGCTGTACGAGCCGATTGTGGCCGCCATCCGCCGGAACAGGATTCTGGATGACTTTCCGGGGCGAACGGAGGCGGACCTCTACCTGTGGGTTATCGATCATCACTACTATCTGAGCGAGCGCTACGGGCCGAAGGTTGGCCCGGATGATGCGGCCAGCGACTTTGCCGAGCGGTACGGAGGGCCGCGGATCCTGCGGGCCGTGCGGGCTCTGTGGCGCAGGTTGCGCGAGCTGGCGCGGAGGGATGAGGCCGCTCGAGCGGGCCACGTGCCCGATGAGCCTTCGAAGGGAGATGTGACGCATGGGGATCGCGCTTAGGGTGCTGTGGGCGGCGCTGAAGGACTACTATGAGGAGATGTTCACGCTCGTCGGCGCCAACCTTGTCTGGGTGGCGGCGGTGGCTGCGGCCTTTGGCCTGCCTGCCCTTGCCGGCCGATATCTGGCGCCGGCTGCCGGGCTGGGCCTGGCCGTGGTGCTTGGCTTTGTGCTCCTCCCGCCCATCACGGCGGGCATGCTCTATCTCACCAACCAGATCGCGCACCACAAGTCAATCGAGTTCGGGATGCTCTGGGAAGGGGCGCGGACCTACGCCGTCAAGAGCTGGCTTCTCACCTTGCTCAACCTGCTGGCAGGCGTCATCATCGCCACGAACTTTTTCTTCTACGGCCAGTTTGAAGGGCAGTGGCCGGTGATCGTCCGTGGCCTCTTCGTGGGGATCGGCGTGCTGTGGTGCCTGATCCAGATCTATGTCTTCCCCATGCTTCTGGAGCAGCAGGAGCCGAGGCTCATGCTTGCCCTGCGCAATGCCGCCTTCCTGACCTTCGCCAGCCCGATTACCACCCTCGTCCTCGCGGTGCTGATGATCGTGGTTGCGGTGCTGAGCATCGGCCTGACCCTGCCCTTTGCGGTGGCGATGGCGGCGGTGCTGTGCCTGATGGCCAACGAGGCGGTGCTGGCGCTCCTCATTCACTTCAAGATTCGCAAGCCGCCGGAGGAGGATACCGCCGTCTGAACGACGCGAGAGGCACCTTCCTGCAGGCGGATGGTTCAGGGGCGGGCAGCCCTCTTCGCTCGTAGGGCGAGGGCGTTGCCCATCGAGGGACCCCCACCCCTGGGGCATTCCCC
>DYEI01000078.1 GCA_020725765.1 Anaerolinea sp.
CGAGAAGTGGGGCTTTGACCGTGAGAGTCTGGTCCGAAAGCTCCGGAACCTGCCACCGTTCGCGTGCATGGCCGTGGTCGATGCTGTCGAGCGTTTCTGGCTCGACCCGGCGGCCGACGCCCGCCAGCGGGTCCGGGAGGTAGGGGCGGTAGGCCACGTCCCAGAGACGGGCCACCTCCACGCCGACGAGCCCCGCCACGTTCAGGCGGATGGCCGTTCCGGGAGTGCCCCAGGCGGCTATGCCAGGCGCGCTGCTCCCGGGCCTGGAGCCGGGTCCGGTCGCGAGGGCCGGGTCCTCGGGCCGTGACGGCCTGGACGGGCGGGCGTCGCCCGGGTCCCGGGGTGGGGCGGGCTCGGGGGCCGGGTCGTGAGGCCAGAAGCGCTCGACCGTCTCCCTCACGCCCACCGGGTCCACGCGCCAGTAGTGGAGCTCGGGGCGCCCCGGCAGCCACAGGTGTTCGAGACTGTCGGGGTCGTAGTCCCGCCACTCCCGGAAGAGCCGCAGGGTCTCGCCGGCGGTGATGTTGGTCTTGACCGTGTCCGGGCTGCGGAGGTAGGCCGCGAGGGCCTTCCGGAACCCGCCGGCGGCGAGCTCCCGACCCAGGGCGACGAGAAAGGTCCTCTGGAGCTGGATGCGGTCGATGTCGGCCCGACGCTCTCCGTAGCGATGGCGGACCAGGCGCAGGGACATAGCCCCGTCCAGGCGATGGGTGCCCTTGGGGAGCCAGACGCCCCCGGGGTAGAGAAGATCATGGTCCACGGTCACCGTGACCCCGCCGATGGCGTCGACGAGGGTCTTGAAGCCCTCGAAGTCGACGACCACGTAGCGGTGGATCGGGACCTGCAGGAGGTCCTCGACGGCCGCCTTGAGGTGGAAGAACGAGTGATACGTTATGTAGTGGCCTATCTTCTCGATGTCCCGACCGGGGACGGGGACGATGGTGTCCCGGGGGATGTGGAGCAGCCGCACGGACCGCGTGCGGCGGTCGAGCCCGAGGACGATGATGGTGTCCGACCGGCCTCGGACCTTGTCGAGAGGGATCTCGGAGAAGCTCGCCCCCCCGCGGACGCCGGGGTCGGTATGGTAGACGGAGTCGAGGCCGACGATGAGGATGGTCAAGAAGTCCAGGCTGTCCAGGGGCAGAGGCTGTTCGGCCACGGCGGCGAGCTGCCCGGCGGCGTCGATGATGGGTACGGTCCGGTCGTAGGCCCGGGCGAAGACCCCCAACCCGGCCGCGAGGATGACCAGGACCGACCCGCAGGCTCCGGCCAGCACCTTGAGGGCTCCTCGGCCCAGCGGCAGCACGCTCCTCCCGGCGGCGGTCGCGCCCGAGCGCGTTTGTCTCCGGTGGAGGTCCGCGCCCGTCCGCGCCCAAGTACGCTCCTTCCGGCGGCGGTCGCCCCCGGGCGCGCTTCTCTCCGGCGGCGGTCCGCCTCTCGCCCGGTCCGCTCTAAAGCCTATGAGAGCGCACCCCGGGTAATGGCACGGAACCGGGCCGCATAGGAAGGAATCCGGAGGGGCTCGGCGAAGGGAAGGCCTGCGGCACCCGAGACCAGGCCGAGACCAGGCTCGGCGCTGCCGGCCTGAGACGAAAAGTCAATAGCTCCGGATGAGGACCTGCGGGAGAGACCCTGGCCCGCCGCGGGCGGCGGGAAACGGGCGCCGAAGGCGCAAGCACCACCCGGGCAGGGAGTGCGGAAACGCTCAGGCAAAAGGACCGCGGTCGGACGGGTCTCTGTCCTGCCCGGCCACCAGTCGAACCACTGTCCCCGCTGCGGGGCCTGGACCGCGTCGTCCGACGGCCGGGAAGCCAGCCGTCGGCAGCGGTACGTGGACATCGCGTGGCCGATTGCGCTCCGGCTCGCTCGGGAAGCACATTCGTCCCGGCATCAGTCTAGACCGGCCGCGTGCGGACTGGGAGCCGCGCCGGCCCACGGAGGGAGGGGGAGAGCTTGAGGGTTTCCACCGCGCTTCGCCTGGCGCGGGAGCGTAGAGGCTGGACGCAGCGTGAACTCGGCCGCAAGGTGAGCTACTCCGGCAACATGATCTCGGCCGTCGAGTGCGAGGAGCGAGTCATGGCGCCCGACGTGGCCGCCCGTGCGCGAGACCTGCTCGACGACCCGGAGCTGTACATGGCCTTGGCCGAGGAGGCCGCCGGGAGCGTGATGACGGCCGTGGTGCTGGACGGCCCGCGGGTGGACCTGCACCGGATGAGCACGGGCCGGAAGGCGATCGAGGAGTTCGCGGAGGCCACGCGGGCGATCGCCCAGTGCCGGGCACTGATCAACAGCCGCACGGCTGAGGATCTCGCGGAGGAGGACCGGATGCAAATCCGGGCCATCTGCCGCGAGACGCTCCAGGCCGCCACGGCGGCCGTCAACACGGTTCGCGTCATGTGCCTGACCTACGGCCTGAGCCCGCGCGAGATCGCCCGGGAGCACATCCTGGACCTCGAGCGCAAGGGCTACATCACGAAGAGGCGGGTGAGACACGGTGCGCACGCTGCGTGAGCGATGCGAGGGTTGTGGACGGAGAGTCGTCCGACACGGGAAGGTGTGCAGATCCTGCGAGGCCCAGGTCCAGCGGGCTCTGCTGGACGCCCGACGACTGGCCGCCGGCCACGCGGTCCTGGGCTTTCGCGGCACTGTGGGTGACCTCAGGGCTCGGGTGCTGCCGGAAATCCGGCGGGCAGGCATGCGAGGGCTCCGGCCGGGTCGTGAGGTCCAGAGGGTGCTCAACGGTCTCATGGCCCGGGAGGGGAGGCGGACGGCGTGATCCGGACGCTGTACTACGGCACCATGGTCGAGATCCCAATCACGCCGGAGGACCTCCGCGACCTCGGCCAGGTCTACATTGGCTGGCGGGAGCCCGACGACGCCGAGCACGACGGCCCGCAGGTGTGGGTCGTCGGCCCGGACCAGGCCCACAGCCTCAGCCACGTGTGCTATCACAGCATCTCGATCGAGTGGGGCTACGGCGGCTCGGGGCCGGCCGACCTGGCGCTCTCCATCCTGGCGCACTACCTGCGGAGCCTGCTGGCCGAGATCTACGGCGACGCCAACCAGGCATCGCCTTCCTCTCGGCACGAGGCCTACCTCTCCGCCCTCGACCTGCACCAGGCATTCAAGTGGCGCTATGTGGCCCGGTTCGGGCATGACCGCTGGGTCCTCCCGGCGGACGAGGTCCGGCGGTGGCTTCGGGCCATGACGGAGGACCTCGGCACCCCGGAGGGGACGCGGGAGTTCGTGCGGACGCTGCTGGCTCTGACCGAGCCGGAGGAAAGAGAAAGCGGCCCCAAAGAGGCCGCCAGGTAGTGAGCGTGGGGGCTTGGTGCACCCCATATGGAGCGTACCAGGCCCCCTCAGCAACGTCAAGGGAGGGCTGAACATGGCAGGACAGTGCACGAGGTGCCGCCGCCGCTTGAGCGACCCCATGTCCATCAAGCGGGGCATGGGGCCGGTCTGCTGGGCGGCCTCGGGCGGTGAGACGTTCGAGGCGGAGCTGGAGGCCTCGGACGAGGAGTGGGCCCGCCGCGAGGCGCTGCTCCGCGCCGGCGGCGAGATCGACCTCGGCTGCAACTGGGAGTTCGACCAAGGCGAGGACTACCCGCCCACGACGATGCGGGTGTCCGTCCGCTTCTGGAACGGCGCGTTCGAGGCCTACGGGGCGCTGGTGAACCCGGCGGACCCGAGCATGGTCGAAGTCGTGTTCCTCCGCAGCGACGACCTGCGGGCAGTCTACGAGGCCGCGGTCCTGGCGGGCCCGCACAGCACGGCCCGGGCCGCCTGGCGCCGGCGCCAGTGGGCCCGCAAGGCTCACCGGGCGGCCTAGAGGGGAGGGCACCAATGGAGGAGACACGCAGCGTCATACAGGTGATGCCGGCTGACGAGCAGCCGGTCCTGGCTAGCGACAGCTTGGTGGCCATTGCGCAGGCCGCAGAGAAGCGGGTCGACGCCATCAACCGGATCAAGCGCGTGGCCCTGCGGGTGACCAACCGGCATGACTGGGTCGACCAGAACGGGCGGCCCTACCTCCAGGTGAGCGGGGCGGAGAAGGTGGCCCGCCTCTTCGGCATCAGTTGGCGCATCAACGAGCCGGTGCTCGAGACCGAGCCCGACGGCCACTTCAGCTATATCTACACCGGCGAGTTCACCATGGGCACCGCCAGCATCGAGGCGGTGGGCTCACGCTCCAGCAGGGACCCGTTCTTCGCCCGTCGCGGCGGCAGGGACCTGAAGCCGGATGAGATCGACCGCCAGGATGTCCGGAAAGCCGCCTACACCAACTGTGTCGGCAACGGCGTCACCCGGCTACTGGGCATCCGGAACCTGACCTGGGAAGAGGTCGAGGAGTTCGCCGGCTTCAAGCGCAGCGAGGCCGCCCGCGTCGAGTACCAGCAGAGCGCCATGTCCCAGGAGGCTCAGGACCAGCGGGCCGAGATACGCCGGATGATCCTCGAGATGGCCGGCGGGGACTCGGACACCGCCAAGGAGATGCTCTTCGGCCTCACCACGTTCGTGGGCAAGGACGGCAAGGAGATCCCGGGCAAGCGCCGGGTCGAGGAACTCTCGGAGCGGATGGTCCCCATCACCTACGGCAAGGTCAAGCGGGCCTACGAGGCCTGGAAAGCGAGCCAGGCGGGAGGTGACCAGAATGACGGCGGTGACACCGGCGGCGGCGACAGCCTCTTCTAGCCTGCCTGATATCGTGGCCGCCGTATACGAGGCCAAGCGGAGGAGCATCCGGCTCTACCCGCAGCGTACCAACCGCGCCTCCGAGTGCGGTCACCCGTGCGAACGCTACCTGGTGCTGGCTCGCACCCGCTGGCAGGAACGAGTCCTCCACGGTCCCGAGCTCGAGCTGATCTTCGAGGGCGGGCGGATGATCGAGGAGATGGCCCTGGCGCAGCTCCGGGAGGCGGGGTTTGAGGTCACCGAGCAGCAGCGCGCCTTCGAGTGGCCGGCCCTCCAGCTCACCGGGCACCTGGACTGCATCCTCCGGGTCGGCGGGGAGGCCTACCCCGTCGAGATCAAGGGGCTGTCCCACTACACCTGGCAGAGCGTGAATTCGGTCGAGGACATGCTCAGGTCAACCCAGGTCTGGATGCGCAGATACCCGGCGCAGCTCACGATGTACCTCCTCAACTCCGGCCGGGAGCGCGGGCTGTTCTATCTCGTCTCTAAGCAGACCTATGCCCCGAAGGTCATCTGGGTGGACCTCGATTACGACTACGCCGAGTCCATCTGCCAGAAGCTCGAGCGCGTCAACGCCCACGTCGCCGCCGGCACCCTCCCTGACCCGGTCGAGGACTACACCTGCTGCCAGGACTGTGGTTTCCTCCACATCTGCCTGCCCGAGGTCAAGGGCCAGGCCCTGGAGATCTCGGACGAGCCTCGGCTCATCGAGCTCCTGGAGCGCCGCGAGGCCCTCGCCCCGGCCAAGGCCGAGTATGAGGCCGTGGACAAGGAGCTTAAGAAGCTCATCGAGGGTCGGGAGAAGCTCGTGGCCGGCGACTGGCTCATCACGGGCAGGTGGGTTGAGCGCAAGGGCTACACCGTCCCGGACAGCCGTTACTGGCTGCCCAAGATTGTCAAGCTCGCGCCCGGGCAGGCCTCCGCCGAGGCCGCCGGGGTGCAGTAGGCGGCTTTGGCCGGCGGGGCGGCGTGGTGGCGCCGGGGTAAGGGTAAAGCTCCGTGACGGGTCCACCGGACACGTACCCGCCAAGCGACGAGGATGCCGGGTGAGGGAATCCGGCCCCCGCCGGCCAGACCTTTGACCGGCCCGCAGGCCGAGGCTGTTGTGCATGAGAGACAACGGGGAGAGGGACCGTGCACAAGACCGGTATCGAGTACGGGGATGTTGCGTGGAACCCGGTGATCGGATGCGAACGGGGCTGCTCCTACTGCTGGGCCAGGCGTCAGGCGGAGCGCGGTCTCGGCATTTACGCCCAGTGGCCGAAGGGCGAGCGTTTCAGGCCCCGTTTGGTCCCTGAGCGGTTCGACGAGCCCTACCGGTTGACCCGGCCGAGTCGGATCCTCACTTGCTTCATGGGAGACCTCTTCCACGAGGCTGTGCCTGACCTCTGGATACACGCCGTTCTGAAGGTGATCCGCCACTCGCCGGCACACTCGTTCCTCCTCTTGACGAAGAGCCCCGAACGTTACACGAGCTTCAGCCTGCCGGCCAACGCATGGGCTGGCGTGACGGTAACGGGCCGTGGGGACGAGCACAGACTCTGCGCGCAATGGACGGAGCGGCTCAGAGGACGCGTGTGGGTCAGTTACGAGCCGGTGCTGGGCCCGTTCCCGCTCGACCGCCTCGACCTGGCGCACTGGGTGGTCGTGGGCGCCCAGACCGGGCCCGGTGCTATCGCTCCCGATACGCGGTGGGTCGAGGAGCTTCTCGACAGGGCTTCGGCCCTCGGCGTGCCGGTGTTCCTGAAAGACAACCTCAGGTGGCCTTACCCACTCAGGCAGTACCCGGACGGGATGGTGGCCGCAGCGTGACAACAGGGCGCTACTGCCGCATATCGCCACGTTTTTGGCAAGACCCCCGGGTCCGTAGCTGGTCGGAGGACGCGAGGACCCTGGCGCTGTACCTGCGGACGTCACCCCACGCGAACATGGTGGGGTTGTACTACTGCCCGGTTGCCTACATGACGGCTGACCTGCAGTGGACAGAGGCCCGGCTCCGCAGGGCCCTTGACGAGCTGATCCGTGCTGGCTACGCGTTGTACGACCACGAGACCCAGGTGGTCCTGGTTCCGGAGACGCTTTCCGATGACCCGCCGCAGAACCCGAACCAAGTCAAAGGGGCCGCCGTTTTGGTCTCGCAACTACCCACCACTCCGCTCGTGAGGCATCTCGTTGACGCTGCCCTTAAGGTCTGTCCCGCCTTGGCCGATATCCTTCGGAACGGTTGCGAAACCTTGGCCGCTGGCGCCAGTAACCGTTCGGAAACGGTTGCGCAACCATTGCCTAACGGTTCGGCAAGTGTTTCGAACACCGGTACCGATACCCGAATCCCGATACCGAAATCCGAGACCGATACCGGTACAGACACACACGCGGCGTCTGACGACGCAGGGTGCAGCGGAGTAACACCGCAACGGGTTGCAGAGCTCTGGAACGAGATCTGCGGTGGGCTGATGCCCCGGGTCACCACGCTGACGGACAAACGGCGGCAGAAGCTGCGTGCGCGACTCTCTAGGCCTGGCCGTGAGGAGGAGTGGTGGCGGGCCTACTTCACGCGCATCCGTGCGAGCCCGTTTTGTTGTGGCGAAGGCGCCAGGGGGTGGACTGCCGACTTCGACTGGGCGATTCGCAGCGAGGACGTCATAGCGAGAGTCCTCGAGGGACGTTACGACGGCCGGGAACGGCCGGCCGGCGCGGGACAGCGCCTAACCATGACAGCTGATGCCGAGGCGCTAGTGGCACACATCTACGCAGCCCGTGCGGGCGCCGGTGGAGGTGATGACCCGTGACCCGGCAGCCTCCGGCCGATGAAACCGCTGAGCGCAGTCTCCTAGGTGCGTGCCTTCTCGACCGGAGGACGTTCGAGGAGGTTGTGTCCGGCATCACCCCGGATGACTTCTACGTCGACCGGCACCGGCACGTATGGCAGGCGATGCAGAGACTGCGGGACGAGGGTCTTCCGGTTGACCCAGTGATGCTGCTCAAGGTCCTGAGGGACACCGGGCGGCTTGATGCCGTGGGCGGCGCGAGCTACCTCGGCGAGCTGGCACGGAGTGTGCCCACGGCTGCCAACGCGGCTCACTACGCGCAGATCGTGCGAGATTGCAGTTTCCGCCGCCGGCTCATAGCTGCGGGAACGCGGATTGCGGCCTTGGCCTGGGCGGACGAGGATGTGACCGAGCTTGCCAACCAGGCCGAGCGAGTCGTGAGGGAAGCGACTTCGGGCGCGTTCGTCGAGGACCGGTTTGTGAGCATCGGCTCAGCGATGGTGCAGAGATGGGAGCACCTGTACGAGACACGGCATAGAGCCGATGTGCTCGGCCTACCTACCGGATATCGGGCTCTTGACGGGATGCTGGCGGGTCTGATGCCTGCCGACCTCATCATCCTAGCCGCCAGACCTAGCATGGGGAAGACTGCGTTAGCCCTTGGCATCACGCTCAATGTAGCCCGCCGCGGCCACGCGGTGGCGTTTTTCAGCCTCGAGATGAGCCGTGCGCAGATTGCCGACAGGGTTGTATGTGCGACCGTGCCGCTCGACAGCCGGAGGGTGCGGGCGCGGCGGCTCACGGACGCGGAGTGGGAACGTGCCGTCGAGGTCGTGACCCGGCTTGGGAGTCTGCCAATCTACATCGACGACCAGCCGGCCCAGACGACGTCTGAGGTGTGGGCCAAGGCACGTCGAGTCGATGGACTAGGCCTGGTTGTCATCGACTATCTGCATCTCCTCGGGGACCGCAGGCATCCAGGGGCGTCTCGCTCCGAACAGCTCGAGGAGATGGTGGGCCGGCTCAAGGCGATGGCACGAGATCTGGACGTGCCTGTGCTCTGTCTGTCACAGCTGTCACGGGCGCCTGAGGGTCGGCCTGACAAGCGGCCTCAGTTGGCCGACTTGCGAGACTCGGGCGGCATCGAGCAGACGGCGGATGTAGTGCTGTTGCTACACCGACCGAGCTTCTACGACCCGGGCGAACGGCCCGGGATAGCGGAGCTCGAGGTCGCGAAGCAACGTAACGGCCCGCGGGGCACCATCGAGCTCGCGTTCGATGAAGCCCATGCGCGGTTCGGCGACCTGGAGCGCCGGAGGGAGGAGCCGACATGCCGGACAGGCCTCAGCGTATCCGCGTAACCCTCGACGGTCGCGAGCTGCCGGTCGAGGACATGCAGGACCGGGTCGTCGCAGCTTTGGTCGTCGGGGGCCTGGTCCTGGTAGCGATCCTGGCACTGCCGTGGCTAGGGTGGTGAGCAGCGTGATCTGGCACGACGGCACTCGAGAGACGCCCCTCGTTGAGCGTGTGCTACTCTGGGCGAGCCTGCTCGGCGCGTGGGCGTACGTGCTGTGGCACTTGGTCCGTGCCTGGCTCGGGGGGCGGCTCGGATGAGCGCCCGGCGGCGGACGCGAGTGTGGGAGGCTTGCCCCCGGGTCGGGTGCCCGGCCAACGAGGGCGCGCCGGGCCTCCGCTGCAAGGCGGACAGGATGGTGCTCAGCCGGGTCGGAGGGGGCCTCGTGAGCGTAAGGGCTCATCTGCTTGCGGCGGAACTACTCCTGGCCGGCGCGGGCTGGCCCGGGCGGGGGGTCACAGGCGTGGAGCTCCCCGACGGGCGGCGGGTGCATCTGCGCGATGAGATACTCATCGACCTCGACACCTGCGAGCGGATGAGGAGGGAGAGCCGTGCGTAGCGCGCGTGTGGTTCGGACAAGCCTGCTCCTCTACGTCATCATCCTGCTGGTCATCGGCCGGCCGACGGTCCCTGCCTTCAGTGCGACGGCCCTCGCCGGCGATCTCTCCCCCGGGCGGCTGGGACCCTCGACTGCTGAGGCCGCTTCCGAGCCGGCCCTGCGGGTCATCGAGGTCGTCGTGCAGCCCGGCGACACGCTCTGGGGCCTGGCGCGGCAGTGGGGGGTCTCGCTGGCGTGCTTGCAGAG
>DYEI01000079.1 GCA_020725765.1 Anaerolinea sp.
AACCGTCCGCCTTCGCGGACGGGGCCCGTTCCCCGTCGACGAAGGTCGACGGTTGGCCATCGGGCTGCCAGCAGGCAGCCCGATGGCCCCCTAGCCCCGAATTCATTCGGTGGCCTGCCCGCCAACAAGAGATGGAACCGAATCCGTGGCGCAGGGGCGGGGTTAGGGGTGGGGGTCCCTCAATGGGCCGTGCTCTCGCCCTGCGACCGAAGAAGACTGTCCGCCCCTGAACCCGAGAGGGTTCGGGGGCGGACGCTACAGCGCCCGACCCCTACACCTCCATCACGAGCGCAACCACCAGCGGCCGCCGGCCGATTTCGTTGTACGCATAGTCGATCAGGCTCTCGCGCAGACGCCCACGCAGCTCGGATGGGGAGGCCACCCGAACAACCTCTTCGACGACTTCCCTGGCGCCCTCGATGAACTCTTCCGCCTCCTGGCTGTACACCAGGCCGCGCGTCACGATCTCGGGGCCGGCGAGGATTCTACCCGTCTTGCTATCCACCGTCACGCTGGCAACCAGGAAGCCGTTCTGCGACAGGATGCGCCGATCCTCAAGGACCGCCTCACCAGCATCACCGACCCCGCGCCCATCTACAAACACATAACCCTCGGCCACCCGGTCGACTACCCGGGCCGACGTGCGGGTCAGCTCGAGCACCTCGCCGCTCTCCATGACGACGATGTTCTGCGGCGGGATTCCTACCTTCTCTGCCAGCCCTGCATGCAGCACGAGGTGGCGGTACTCGCCATGGATCGGCACGAAGAAGCGAGGCCGCAGAAGGTTCAGGAGAAGCTTGAGCTCCTCCTGCGCGGCATGCCCCGAGACGTGTACGTCCAACAGCTCGTCATAATACACATTGGCGCCGAGCCGGAAGAGATTGTTGATCGTGCGGTTGACGAACTCTTCGTTTCCCGGGATCGGCCGAGCCGAGACGATCACCGTGTCGCCCGGCATCAGGCTCACCGCCCGATAGTCGTTATAGGCCATGCGTACGAGGGCCGATGTGGGCTCGCCCTGGCTCCCCGTGCACACAATCGCCACCTGACGGGGCGGAAGGCGGTTGATGTCCTCGACCGGCAGCAGGAGGCCATCGGGCACACGCAGGCAGCCCAGCTCCATGGCGACGCGCACGTTATTCACCATCGTCCGGCCGACGGCAGCAACCTTGCGGTTGTAGCGGCCTGCGGTATCAATCACCTGCTGCACGCGCGAGATGTTCGAGGCAAAGGTCGCCACCAGCACCCGTCCCGGCGCCTTGGCAAACAGCCGCTCAAAGGTCTGGCCGACCTCCTGCTCCGATGGGGTGTAGCCAGGGGTCTCGGCATTGGTGCTGTCGCCGAGCAACAGCAGCACCCCCGCCCGGCCAAGGTCGGCCAGCTTGGCGAAATCGGGGCGCTGCCCGTCGACGGGGCTGTAGTCGAACTTGAAGTCGCCAGAGTGGACGATTGTCCCGATGGGAGTACGGATCGCGAGGCCTACTCCGTCCGGGATGGAGTGGGTCACGCGGAAAAAGTCGATCTCGAAGGGGCCTAGTGAGATGGGCGTCTCGGTGCGGATGGGGCGAAAGTTGACGTCCCGGATGTTGTGCTCGCGCAGCTTGACCTCGATCAACCCCTGGGTCAGTGGCGTGGCATAGACGGGCGCCCAGACCTTCCGCAGCAGGAAGGGCAGCGCGCCGGTGTGGTCCTCGTGTCCATGGGTGACAATGATTCCCCGAAGCTTTTGGCGCCGCTCGATGACGTAGCGCATGTCTGGGATGACGATGTCGACCCCCAGCATCTCGTTTTCGGGGAACATCAGGCCCGCATCGATCACGATCAGGTTGTCGTCGTGCTCCAGCACCATCATGTTACGGCCGATCTCGCCGAGGCCGCCCAGGGGAATGATGCGTACGCTTTGGTCTCCCAATCGCTCCTCCAGGAAAGACACACCAACCGGCTGCCACCGACCGGCCACTGCCTGGGGCAGTTGCCCTGCAGTGGCAGGCGGCACGATCGACCCATGGCCGTGACGAGGCGAAGAGGCCGGTAGGGGCCACTCATGGGCTCCTTTGGGCCTCCCCGCAGCGGCGCTCTAGAACAGGCTCAGTTGCTCCGCCCCGGGCTCTGGGCGATCCTCCTCGGACGTTGCCTCGCGGAGCAGGTCGGGGATCTTTAGGAAATCCTGCTCGATCGCTTCTCTGAAGCGAGGCTGGTGCAGGGCGGCTGCCGGGTGGAACAGGGGCAGCACGACGACATCCCCGATCCGCCTGGGGCGCCCATGTATCTGGGAGATTGAGGCGTTGGGGAGGTACCGGGCCATGGAGAAGCGTCCAAGGGTCGCGATGACGCGGGGCTGCACGAGCTCGATCTGACGGTCGAGGTATGGACGGCAGGCCTCGATCTCCTCGGGCAGGGGATCGCGGTTGTTGGGAGGGCGGCACTTGATGACGTTGCAGATGTACACCTGGTCGCGGCTCAGGCCGACGGAGCGCAAGAGCTCTTCGAGGAACTGCCCGGCCGGGCCTACAAAGGGCCTTCCGAGCCGGTCTTCGTGAAAGCCCGGCGCCTCACCGATGAACATCAGCCTGGCATTCGATGGACCTTCGCCGGGCACGGTATGGGTACGTCCCCGCGCCAGAGGGCACTTCTGGCACCGCGCTATCTCCGCGGCCAACCGCTCGAGCTCTTCCATGCGCCAGTCACCTCCCTGCCTGCTCGGCGGAATTCTACCCCAATTCGGGGCTCTTGTCCACATTGGGGCCGGGGTTACGCGTTCAGGCTCGCGTTTAACCCCGCACCGGGGGCACTCAGTTGCAGCACATCGCGGCTGCCGCCCGGCGCGTCCCGAGCAGCGGTGTGTGCGGCGGGTGGTCCGCTGGGATGGGCGCCAGGGCGCTATCTCATGCCCCGTGATGCTGT
>DYEI01000080.1 GCA_020725765.1 Anaerolinea sp.
CCCGTAACCTGCGCGGCATCTCATGGAGGCGCCCCCACCCCTGACCCCTCCCCCAGGCCACTTGTGGGTGAGGATAGGCGGCGCGGGGGCGGGGTTAGGGGTGGGGGCCTCTCGCGGGCGCCAGGCTTGCCTCGCCCGGAGGCCTGCTCGGGCTCGCCGGGGGCTATCGGTCGCTCCCGGGAGGCGGCGCGGGGTCAAAGCGTGGGCGCGCGACAGTGTAGGCCCAGACCCGCCCGGCACCGGCCTCTCGCAGGGCGGCCGCACAGGCCTCGAGAGTCGCACCGGTGGTGCAGATATCGTCGATGAGGCAGATACTCCTGCCATCGAGGGGAGGCCCTGCGTAGCAGAAGGCACCGCGCATGTTCTCGCGGCGCTCGGCGGCCCGCAGGTCGACCTGGGGCGGAGTCTGCCGCATGCGACGGAGGGAACGCTCGTCGAGGGGAAGCCCGACGGCCATGCACAGCCTGCGAGCGAGCAGCGTTGCCTGGTTGTAGCCTCGCTCCCGCAGCCGCGTGGGATGCAGCGGCACCGGCATGACGACTTCTGCAGGGAAGGGCTCCCGCCTCCAGGCCTGGACGAGGACTGCGCCAAGCGAGTCTGCGAGGACGCGTTGCCCGCGGTACTTGAGCCGGTGCAGGGCGAAGCGCAGCGGCCCGGCGTGCCACGCCGCCGATCGGAGGCCATCCAGCAGCTGCGGATGGTGTTCGCTCCGCGGGCATCGCCCTTCCCCGGCCAATCCCTCGCCGCACAAGGGGCAGATGGGCGGCCTGATCCAGGAGATCGTGGCGAGGCAGGCGCTGCACAGCCACGACCCGCTCTGCCCGCAGCCTGCGCAACGTGGGGGAAAGACCAGATCGAGGAGGCTCACGAGCAGCGGATGTGCCATCGCAGGCTAGCCGTGGTCCTCTACCTTGCGGGCGAGGGTCGTGAACAGATCGCCAAGGTTCACGGGGATGGGCAGCCCTCCGACGCCGACGCGCCGGGCCGCCCTGCGCAGGGTGTTGGAGAGGGTCGGGCTGGCTGCGCTGAGCTGGGCCAGCAGGTAGTCGAGCAGGACGTAGCGGCCCTGCGTGAACTGGCGGATCACCTCAAAGCCGGTCGTTCGGAGCATCTCGGCCATGGTCTGGCGCGAGAAGTAGTAGAGGTGCATCTCCATGAGCCAGGGCCAGTGCGGCCCAAGGATGCGTGGCAGGAGGCTGCCGATGTCAATGGTGTGGATGCAGACCAGCCCGCCCGGCTTGAGGACCCGGTTGATGCGACAGAGCTCCTCCCTCGGGTCGGTAAAGTGCTCGATGACGTCCCACAGCGTCACTACGTCGAACGAGGCAGGGGGCAACTCTACGCTGCGCAGCGTGCCGGTGTACACCCGCAGGCCCCGGCGCCGGGCCTCTTCGGCGGCCCACAGCGATGGCTCGACCCCGCAGACTTCCCAGCCGTGCCCGGCGGCGATCTCGAGGAAGATGCCGACGTAGCAGCCGACGTCGAGGAGCCTGGGATGCGAGATCCCCTCCATCAGCTTGAGGATCGGCCTAAAGTTGCGCTCAAAGGTCAGCACGCGGCCGCGTCGCTCCTCGAGGTACAGCTCGTCGACGACCGCTTCGTAGCTGCGCTCGACGGTGTCATCGCCCTCGCGGGGGCAGGCGTAGACCAGGCCACAGCGGCGGCACCGGACGATGGCGTGGTGTCTTCCGTAGCCCGAGCTTGTGCAGCGGTAGCGGTCGGTACTGCCCGAGTCTGCGTCACCGTCCAGGGTGTTGGGGAAGAGCAGGCGGGCGTCGGGGGACCCGCACAGATTGCAGGGAACAGATACGGTCACAGGCTGTCACGCTCCGTTGGCTTGATGGGACCGGTTTGTTCCCATTGTAGTCTTGTGGCGCGGCTCTGGCAAAGCGGCGAGGGCGCGGGCCGGACTGTCGCGGGGGTGTACTTCAGTTTGGGGGCAGGCTCTTCTGCTCTGCGCTGCCGGCAGGGCCCCCACCCCCGGCGCCCCCTCCCCCGGGTCGGCCCGCAGG
>DYEI01000081.1 GCA_020725765.1 Anaerolinea sp.
GAATTCCTGGCGCAGTGGGCGCGGCAGGTGGCGCCGTGGCCGCTGGTGGTGCTGTTCGACGAGGTCGATGTGCTGCAGGACCAGCCGATGGTGAGCTTCCTGCGGCAGTTGCGCAGCGGGTTCGCCCAGCGCGGGCCGGGGCGGTTCCCGACCTGCGTGGCGCTGGTGGGCATGCGCGATCTGCGCGATTATTTGATCAAGGCGAAAGATGGGGTGCCGGTGAATCCGGGCAGTCCCTTCAACATCAAAGAGAGTTCGGCGAGTCTCTCGAATTTTTCACGAGAAGATGTGCATGCCTTGATCGGGCAGCATGTCGCCGAAAAAGGTCAGCCATTCGCCACGGAAGCGATCGATCTGATCTATGAATTCTCGCGTGGTCAGCCCTGGTTGGTGAATGCCCTCGCCAAGAAATGCGTCTGGAACTTGGTTCCGGAAGAGACGAAAGCTCCGGTGACGGTCGAGCATGTGCGCCAGGCGAAAGAACTGCTGATCCAGGAGCGGGCGGTGCATCTCGACAGCCTGGCTGAACGGCTGAAAGATCCGCGGGTGCGCCGGGTGGTGCAGGCCATTTTGGTTGGTGAAACTGATCCTGAGCTGGCAGAGGGCGATGATTTCCGGTTGTGTCTCGATCTGGGATTGGTGACGGTAGAGCAAGGCGTGCCTCAGATCGCCAACCCGATCTATCGTGAAGTGATTCCGCGGGTGCTGACGCAAGGGGCCCAACTGGCCATTCCCCAACCGGAGTTTGCCTGGCAGAAGAGCGATGGCACGCTTGATCTGGCTGGCCTATTGCGGGAGTTCCAGCGATTCTGGCGGCGCCACGCCGATGCCTGGGAAGCTAAATCCGATTATCCCGAAGCGTTTCCTCATCTGCTGCTGATGGCCTTTCTGCAGCGGGTGCTGAATGGCCAGGGTCGCATCGAACGAGAGTATGCGGCGGGGCGTGGGCGGGTTGATCTGGCCGTGGAGTGGCAAGGTCGCTGGAGCGTGATCGAGATCAAGCTGGTGCATCCGGCCGATGGGCGGGAAGGCACGATCGAGGAGGGACTGCGCCAGACGGCGCGCTATCGCGATGCGGTGGGGGCGAGCGAGGCCTATCTGGTCGTGTTCGATCGCCGGCCCGAGGCTCGCACCCGTCCATGGGAAGAACGCCTGACTTGGGAAGAACGGCCGGCCCCTATGGGCCAGGGTGGCCCGATCACCGTGGTGGGAGCATGATGCCGCAGGGCAGAACCCGACCGCCAGAATGGCGGC
>DYEI01000082.1 GCA_020725765.1 Anaerolinea sp.
CCCCAGGCAGGCGCCGGGCGCCTGCCTGGGGGAGGGGTGATGACACACGGGCGGTTTCGGGCAGTCGAGCGCGCCGTGGCGCGCTCGACTGCCCGAAACCGCCCATCTGTCCTCACCCCTCCCCCAGGCAGGCGCCAGGCGCCTGCCCGGGGGAGGGGCAGGGGTGGGGGCACTCCGAAGCTGCAGCCCATCCCGGCTGCCGCTCGGCGTGTTCCGAGCACGAGTGTGGCCGGCGGACGGCGCCCTTGGATGGGCACCAGAGGACTGCCCCATGTGCCGTAACACTGCGACCCCATTTGTGGGTAATGCAAAGCACGGGGGCGGGGGGATGGGACAGAGCTGCAAAGGAGCGACCCCTGGGGTCGGAGATAGGAAACCCTGCCGACTGCACGGGCAGCGCCTTGGATGGGACCTCCCTCGCGGGACGCCAAAGTTAGCGCCTATGGGGATCAGGCGAGAGAGCCCCCCCGTCAGGCAGGACCGTGCCCGGACACCTGCCTGACCCAGTGCGGAGCAAGAGGCCTGGGCCGACGGCAGAGAGCTCCTCGCGGGGGCATGCTCCTGCTCAAACACCATAGTTGACCATTTCGCCCTCCTGTACCACAATGAAGCGAACGCTTCACTTGAGCCAGACCGACCACCAAGGAGAGCACCATGTCGCTGGAGACCTTTATCGCGGCCATGCCCAAAGCCGAGCTGCACGTGCACCTCGAGGGATCGGTCCGCCCCGCTATGCTGCTGGAGCTGGCCCGCCGCAACGGGGTGGCCTTGCCGGCCGATGACGAGGCCGGCCTGAGGGCGCTCTATCGCTTCACGAGCTTTGACCGCTTTATCGAGGTCTACTTCCTCATCAAGAGCGTGCTGCGCAGCCCCGACGACTATGCCCTCATCGTCCGCGACCTCGGCGCTCAGATGGACCGGCAGAACATCCGCTACGCGGAGGTCACCTGGACGCCGCAGCTGGCCGAGATGCAGGGCCTGAGCTATGAGGAGGCCCTGGGCGGGGTCGAGGCTGGGCGGGCAGAGGCCCTTCGCCTGTGGGGCGTCGAGATGCGCTGGCTGCCCGATATCGCCCGCGACTATGGCCCCGAGGAGGGGGAGAAGGTCGCCGCGCAGGCCATCGCCGGGCTCGGACGCGGCGTGATCGGCCTTGGCCTCGGTGGCTCGGAGCACCGCTTTCCTCCGGAGCTATTCGAGGCGGCCTTTGCGAAGGCGCGGGCGGCAGGCCTGCGCAGCTACCCCCACGCCGGCGAGCTGGCCGGGCCGGAGTCAATCTGGAACGCCCTGCGCCTGCTCGGCGCGGACCGGATCGGCCATGGGGTCCGCGCCATCGAGGACCCGGAGCTGGTCGCTTACCTCCGCGACCGGCAGATCACGCTGGACGTCTGCCCGACCAGCAACATCTGCCTGCACCTCTTCCCCGACTATGCGGCGCACCCTCTGCGTCGCCTCTACGATGCCGGCGTGCCGGTGACGATCAACACCGATGATCCGCCGCTCTTCAACACCGACCTGGTGACCGAGTACCGCATCGCGGCCCAGCACTTTGGCCTCGGGGCGGACGACCTGTGCCGCCTGAGCCTCAACGCCGTCCGCGGGTCCTTCCTGCCCGAGGCGGACAAGGTCCGCCTTGCGGCCGAGTTCGAGGCCGAGTTCGAGCGCCTCAAGCGGCAGCACCTGTGATGGGCGAGTAAAGGGGCGCCTTGCTGCTCAAGGCTCGAGGCTGACCCTTCGGATGCCCGCAAGTGGCCTGGGGGAGCGCAGGCGCCCGCGGCCTGCGCAGCATCTTGCGGAGGGAGCTACCCCCACCCCTGACCCCTCCTCCAGGCAGGCGCCAAGCGCCTGCCTGGAGGGGCGGGGGTGGGGGAACTCTAGTTGCAGGCATCGCCGCCGCTGCTCGACGTGTTTCAATGTGCTATCGCATCCCCCATGATGCTCTGCAGACCGGGTTGTGGGTAACGGATAGGCGCCGCGGGGGCGGGGAATCCAGAATAGGAGGGGGCTCGACTTTGGCCTTTCGGGGCGCAACTTGCGGTACCGTCCAAACCCGCCGAGATGACCTCCAGCCATGCCGCGTCCGCGACGCCCCTCCCCCTCGCCCCCTTCAGGGGCGGACAGGTGCCTGTTTTTTCCCCACAGGAGGGCCAAAAAAAGGGCCTGAAAGGCTGTTTGCGCCCCACCCAAGCCCCTCCAGGCCCGCGTTTTGGGGGGCTCCA
>DYEI01000083.1 GCA_020725765.1 Anaerolinea sp.
ACCCTCCGGCAAGGGCCGAGGGACGGCGGCCAAAGCAGGCTGCCCGCCCCTGAAGCGACAGGGAGGAGGGGGCTTGAGCCCAGTCGCGACTGTGCTGATCGTGGGGCTGGGGAATCCCGGGCCGGAGTATGCGGGAAACCGGCACAACGCCGGTTTCCAGTGCCTGGCCCGGTTTGCGGAGCGGTATGGCCTGCGCTTCAGCTACTACCGGTTTCGCGCCTCGCTGGCCAGCGGGAGCGTGCTCGGCCGGCGCCTCCTCCTGGCGCGTCCGCTGACGTACATGAACGAGAGCGGGCAGGCCGTGCAGCCGCTCGTGCACCACTATGGCATATCGCTCGCGGACCTTCTGGTCGTGTACGACGATCTCGACCTGCCGCTAGGCAGGATCCGTTTGCGAGCGCGGGGTAGCTCGGGTGGGCACCGTGGGCTGGAGTCCATCATCAGGCATCTGGGCACAACCGAGTTTCCGCGCCTGCGCCTGGGGATCGGCCGCCCCCCGAACGGCGATGCCGTCGAGTATGTGCTGAGCGACTGGCTCCCGGAGGAGCGCCCGGTCATGGAGGCTGCCTATGAGCGTGCCGTGGAAGCGATTGCCTGCTTTATCCGGGAGGGCATCGTTGCGGCGATGAACCGCTACAATGCGGGGGAGGAGTAGGCAGGTGCCCGCCGACCGATAGTGAGCTATTCTGGAGGTCTGTTGTGAGACTGATGGGGCTCTTGCCCCTTATTGAGGCGCTGCCGGTCATGCAGCGTGTGATTGAAGAGTTGGCGGGCCCGGGGCTCGTGGTCCAGAGCTATGCGCTCGGGGTGCCGGAGGCGGCGCGGCCGGCGGTCGCAGCGACCCTTGCGCGGCACTGGCCCGGGCCGGTGGTGTGGGTGATCTCCAGCCCGGAGCGGGCGCACCAGATGCAGGAGGAGCTGGCGGCGTGGCTCGGCGCGCCCGAGCGCGTGCACTACTTCCCGCCGCCGGAGCCGCTCTTCTATGACCGCAGCCCCTGGGAGCCGGAGACGGTGCGTCAGCGGGTTGCTGTGCTTTCTCTGCTGGCGGGAGGCCTGGATCGCGCCGAGGAGCGCGAGCAGCAGCCGGTGGTCGTCGCACCGGTGTGGGCGCTGATGGTCAAGACCGCCCCGCCAGGCCTGCTGCGCGGCGGTGTTCGCGCCCTGCGGCGCGGCCAGTATCGGCCTCCCGCCGAGCTGGTAGCCTCGTGGCTGCGCTTCGGCTACCAGCCGACGGTTGTTGTGGAGGAACAAGGCACGTTCTGCGTGCGAGGCGGCATCCTGGACGTCTTTCCGCCCAACCTGCCGCACCCGGTGCGCATCGAGTTTGTGGGCGACGAGATCGAAAGCCTGCGGACCTTCGACCCGGGCACGCAGCGTTCGGGGCAGAGCCTCGAGTCGGTAGTGATCGTGCCGGCCAGCGAGGCGCTGATGAGTCAGGGTAGCCGGGCCGCGGCCAGCGTGCGTGACGGCGACTGGCAAGGCCTGACCCCGGTTGCCACCCAGCGCCTTCAGAGGGATCTGGAGCGTCTGGAGCGGGGTGAGGCCTTCGCAGGCCTCGAGCACTACCTGCCGCACTTTTACCCGCAGCCGGCGTCGCTCCTCGACTATCTGGACGACCGTGCTCTTGTGCTCGTGGATGACCTGCGGGCCGTGCAGGCGACCGTCCAGGGCCTGGAGAGCCAGGCTGCTGACCTGCGGCTGGACATGGTGCGCGACGGCGAGCTCCCGGCGGATTGGCCGCTCCCCTACTTTGAGTGGGGCGAGCTGGCCGCCCGGCTGGCCCTCAGGCGCGGCCTGAGCCTGGGTTACGATGCTCCGCCGGAGGAACTGCGCCTGCCAGAGGAGTGTTTCCAGCCTGGCCTGCGCTACGGCGGGCGGATGAGGCAGGCGCTCGATGATGTGAGGAAGGTCCTGCGCGTCGGCGGCCGCGCGGCAGTCGTGAGCCGGCAGACGGCCCGCCTTCGCGAGCTGATGCGCGAGCTGGACTTTGAGGCCTCACCCGCCCAGGAGATCGAGGTTACACCTCCGCCGGGCAGCCTCACCCTCGTGCAGGGAACGCTCTCCGAGGGATGGTCGCTGGCCGGGGATCAGCTCGTCGTGCTGACGGATACCGAGCTCTTCGGCTGGCGCCGCACGCTGCCTCGTCGCCCGAGCCGCAGACGGGTGGCGGCGCCCGAGGCCTCTTATGCCGATCTGGCCGAAGGCGAGCTGGTCGTGCATATGGACCACGGCATCGGCATCTACCGAGGGCTCGTCCGCAAGACCATGGGCGGTGTGGAGCGAGAGTACCTCGAGATCGAGTACGCCGAGGGCGACAGGCTCTACGTGCCCGTGCCGCAGGCGGATCGGGTGACCCGGTACGTTGGCGGCGAGGGGCACGAGGTCTCACTGCATCGCCTCGGCACTGCCGACTGGTCGCAGGTCAAGGCGCGCGCCCGCAAGGCGGTCGAGGATATGGCCCGGGACCTGCTCGAGCTCTACGCGGCGCGGGAGGTGTTGCCCGGCCACGCCTTCCCTCCGGACAACCCCTGGCAGATAGAGCTCGAAGCCTCCTTCCCCTATGAGGAGACGGAGGATCAGCTCGCTGCCATCCGTGACATCAAGCGGGACATGGAGCGGCCCAGACCGATGGACCGCCTCCTCGCCGGAGACGTCGGCTATGGCAAGACTGAGGTGGCGCTCCGCGCGGCGTTCAAGGCAGTGATGGGGGGCAAGCAGGTGGCGGTGCTCGTGCCGACAACGGTGCTCGCACAGCAACACTACTACACGTTCGAGGAGCGCCTGCGAGCCTTTCCCATCCGGGTCGAGATGCTCTCGCGCTTTCGGACGCGGCCGGAGCAGCGGCGGATACTGGCGGAGCTCGAGGCCGGCACCATTGACATCATCATCGGCACCCATCGCCTGATCCAGCGTGACGTCAGGTTCAGAGACCTCGGCCTCGTGATCATCGACGAGGAGCAGCGCTTTGGCGTGGCGCACAAGGAGCGTCTCAAGCAGCTCAGGCGTGAGGTCGACGTGCTCACGATGACCGCGACGCCGATTCCGCGGACGCTGTACATGTCCCTGACCGGTGTGCGGGATATGAGCACCATCAACACGCCTCCGGAGGACCGCCTTCCGGTGCGCACGCAGGTAACCGAATACGACGAGGGCCTGATCCGCAACGCGATCCTGCGGGAGCTGGACCGGGGCGGGCAGGTGTACTTTGTGCACAACCGCGTGCAGGGCATCTACCAGATGGCCGAGCGCCTCAGGAAGCTGGTGCCCGAGGCGACCTTTGCCGTCGGGCACGGCCAGATGGATGAGGGCGAGCTGGCCCGGGTCATGCTGGACTTTGCTGCCGGGCGGTACGACGTTCTGGTGTGCACGACGATCATCGAGAATGGCCTGGACATCCCCAACGTCAACACCATCATCATCAACCGGGCCGATCGCTTCGGGCTGGCACAGCTCTACCAGCTGCGTGGCCGGGTCGGGCGCAGCTCGACCCGGGCCTACGCCTACCTGCTCTACAACCGGCACCAGCAGCTCACCCCCGATGCTCAGCGGAGGCTGGAGACGCTGCTGGAGGCCAGTGACCTCGGCGCAGGCTTTCAGATTGCCATGCGTGACCTCGAGATCCGGGGCGCCGGGGAGCTCCTTGGCCAGCAGCAGCATGGACACATCGTGGCCGTCGGGTTCGATCTGTACACGCGGATGCTCGCCGAGGCGGTGCGGCGCCTGAAGGCCGCCACCGAGGGATCGGACGGGTCGGCGAAGGGACCCCTGCTTGCTGTGGAGGGCGGCCCGGTTGTGGACCTGCCCCTGTCGGCGTATCTTCCTGAGGGCTATGTGAGTCAGGAGGCCCTTCGCCTGCGGCTGTACCGGCGCCTTGCCGAGGTGCAGCTGCCGGAGGATGTGGAGGAACTCGGGCAGGAGCTGCGGGAGCGCTTTGGCCCTCCGCCGCCCCCTGTGCAGAACCTGCTGTATCTGCTGCGCGTCAAGGCCCTGGCCGCCCAGGCCGGGGTGTTGGCGGTCGCCGGTGAGGGACACCAGATCGTGCTGCGCTTCGCCCAGCCGCTCCCTCCGGCCATCGTCGAGCGGGCGCGCCGCTTTGGGAGCCGGCTCCTCATCGGACGCAATCGGCTGACGCTCGAGCAGCAGGAGCGCTGGCGCGAGCTGCTCCTTGCGGTGCTGCTCGTTCTGGTCGAGGCGCAGGCGGAGCGGGTGGCAGCCTGAGCGGGGTGGTTCAGCTCTATGGCGACACGGGAATGAGGCGGTACGGCCGGTCCCAGGTCGAGAAGTAGCTGGCATCCGGCGCCAGATCATACCTGGTGCCGAAGAGCTCGTTGAAGATGATCCTGAACGTGTTGACCGGGGTGATCTCCTCGTAGAGGTGTGCGCTGATGTTCTCCGGTACCAGGTAGGCGTTCAGGATGGATAGCCGCTCCTTCATGTTCGTCTTCTGCGGGTTGAACCAGTAGAGCTGCGAGCCGGGGCCGTGGTCGCTCTGGAGGATGATGATCGGTGGCTCCGGCGACGCGGCCAGGATGGCGTCGACCATCTGCTCGATCCTCTTATTGATGTAGGTCAACTGCCTCCTGTAGCCCTCCAGATACTCTGCCGTCTCGGCCCGCTCAGGTCCGCTCATATAGTGCGTGCCATCCCCCAGCGAGAACTCGCGGTTCGGCGTGACGCTCTCCCCGTCCTCGGTGAAGACGAAGGGCGGATGGGGTGCGCAGATGTGGGCGAAGACGAAGACCGGGCCATCCATCCTGGCGGCGTCCGGCAGATGGTCAAAGGCGTAGAGCAGCCGCTGGCGGTGGAGGTCGTATTGCAGGGCGATCACCGGCGAGATGGGAGCAGTGTTCATCAGGCCGCTTGTGAACTGGCTGAGGGACTGGGGCGCGGTTACGCACAGATCGGCGCTCTCCAGCTCGGCGTCAAGATAGCCTGTGGAGTAGGCGACGTAGGTGTAGCCCTGCTCGCGCATAAAGTTGGCGACGGAGTTGTCGCGGATCATGTCCTGGAGCGTGCGCCGGTCATCGGTATCCGCCAGCACGCTTGCAGCCAGGGCGTCCAGATGGGTGCCGTTGAGCGACGACGCCAGCGAGAGATAGGTCTGGCAGTAGTTGGCGCGGCTCTGGCTGGCGACGTAAAAGCCCCTGTCGGCCAGGCCCTGCAGGAAGGCCGTGTTATCGTAGCCATAGAGCTCCTGCAGGACGTCCTGACGGGCGTATCCATCCACGATGATGTAGTAGATGTCGGGCTTTGGCTGGCCCTGCCCCGGAGCGGAGGTTGCCGCTGGCGAGGGAGTCGCCGTAGGTGTTGGCGTCTGAACCGGCGCGGCCGGGGCAGCGAGCTTTGGCGCCTTGGCCTCCGGCTCAGTCGGCGTCGCGGCAGGCAGGGCGGGCTCCCGCTCCGGCCCGCGCCGATGGGCGGAAGGGGCCTGCAGCTCGGCCTTGCCAAGGGCAGTGTCCCCTGGCGAGAACACCGGGATGGGCTGCCTGCTGATGAGGACGGGGACAGTCTTTGCCACAGGCATGGCCACCAGCGCGATCGACATGATGGCTACCACCTGGACTACCCCCTGGAGCTTTCCCCGCCACTTTCGCACGGCAAAGACGACGCCGGAAAAGACCGCGAGCGATGCCGCGAGAAGGGCGTACTCGCGCCCTCCGTTGGGCCCGCCCAGAGCGGCAAGGGCTCGCCCGTAAGCAACAAGGAGCACCCAGGCCGCAGAGACCGAGATTGCCGCTCCCTCTATGTCGCGCAGCAGCACATAGGCGACAAAGACCAGCACGCCACTCACTGTGAGCACGAGGACAGACGGCACAAAGACCTCGTGCGGCCGAACCAGCAGGACGTTGCTGGCGTACAGCGAGAGGATCGGAAACAGGCCGAACAGGAACGGGGGGACGAGCGCAATCTTTTTCATGGCCGCTCCCTCGATCGCATGAGGTACAGGGTCCTCTGGCTGTTCTCGATCGGGGCAGTGCGGCAGATGTCAAAGTGCCGGCCGAACTCGGCCTCGAAAGCCTCCTGGGTATAGTCGGCAAAGATGTCCTTTCGGGACGCGAGGAGCCGCTGCACCTGTGAATCTGTCTTGGGTACGAACTCGATGATGAGCCAACGGCAGAGGCGGCCGAAAAAGGAGGCGATGCCGCCCAGCGGAACGTTATTTCCTATGGCCAGGTGATGGACGAGGGCGAGTGCCATCGCGGCATCGGCGGGACCGCGCTCGAGGAGCGACATTCTCTCCTCGTGGGCCCAGCCGACGCCCGGGCTGGGGTTGGTGAGGTCCACGAGGAGGGGCAGGAGATGAGTCTCACCCTCCCGGCGGGCCTCCAGATAGCACTGCTCAACGCAGGCCGGGTCGTTGTCGAAGGCGATGGTCTCGATACCCTTTCGGCTCGCCAGACGGCTGAAGCGGCCTGTGTTTGCGCCGAGGTCCCAGAGGCTTTGCGGGGCCGGCTGAATCTCTGCGATGAGCTGGGCAACGAGCGTGGCCTTGTGCTGCAGCGCCTCTGAGCTGTAGTTGCTAGTCTGGTAGTATTCGGTCCAGGCGCTGGAATCCGAGCGGAATCGGAGGCCCTCGACGGAGGACTGGAGGTTCTCGATGAGGGCCGTAAGGGCTGTTCGGCTGATGGACCGCCCGGCGACGGCCGCAGGGCGCTCGGCGAAACGCTTCTCGCCCCGGGCGTGCAGGTGGATGTGGGTGAGGAGCGAGAAGCGCCAGCGCGTTGACCAAGGCAGGAGCTGGCTCGCCAGGCTCAGCGGCACGCCGTCGATGTACAGACGCGAGAGCTGGCCCAGCCGGGGATCGACATAGCTCATCAGCGCCAGCGGCGCCAGAAAGTGCTGGCAGAACTGGCGGTACGCCACCCAGGGTGCTCCCTCACGATACCGCTCGAAGGAGAGCGTGTCGATGAGCACCGGCCTGCCGCGCAGGAACTGGATGTTGTACGCGCTGGCATCCTTCAGCGACATGCCGTGATCCAGCGCCATACGCTGGATGTGCAGCGTGCTGAGAGCGGCATCTTTCAGCTGGCCAAAGCTCCACTCGTAGGGGTACGAGATGAAGGGCACCCGCTCCGGCCGGAGCGTCCTGTACATGCCGGGCGCAGCTGGCTCTCGGAGGTCAACCTCCTCGTGCGGGATCAGAAGCCCCTCATGGACCAGTCGGTCGTACAGGCCCGAGCTGACGAGCAGGTCATAGTCCTCCCGATAGCTGTGATTGACCTGGCGGTAGAGGACTCCGTCCCGCCAGAAGAGGAAACCGCTCGGATCGCGGAACGAGGAGGGGAGAACTCTGTCAGTGCTCATGGCTTTCGCGGTCTACCCTGGACAACTCCTCGCGCCTGAACAGCGACGCAACGCCGGCCCGAATCCGCCGCCAGAAGAGCTTGATGGTGAGGGCGACCCCGAGCAGCCCTGCCACGAGCAGCTGCACGATGAGGCTGCCGGTGCCCGGGTCGAGGTAGGCATAGGCCGGCGGCGGGAAGGCCAGCAGAATGCAGGCGCACACTAAGAGAGATGACGCGATGCTTTGCAGCCGGGTCATAGGACTGATCTCCTCGCTATGCTAGCCGGGCAAAGGGAAGCGCTGGGAAAGGCCGGGTACTGCGATGCCCTATTATCGGCATGGCGTAAGAATCGGGCAAATCGAGGCTCACAGGCCTACGCCATCGATAGCGGTGCTGCAGTAGGCGCAGGCGCCATCCGTGATGTGGCGCTCGGTGACCCTGAAGCCAAAGCGGCCGATGACCACTCGCCCGCAGCCGGGGCACAGCGTATCCTCGGCTCGCATGCTCGGCAGGTTGCCCACATACACGTACCGCAGGCCGGCCTCCCGTCCGATCTCGTAGGCGGCGCGCAGCGTGGCCGGTGGGGTGGGCGGCGCGCCGGTGAGCCTGTACGTTGGATGGAACCGGCTCACATGCCAGGGCACCCCAACGCCGAGATGCCCCGCGATCCAGGAGGCGATCTCACGCAGCTCGCCGGGATCGTCATTGTGGCCGGGGATGACGAGCGTGGTGACCTCAACCCACACCCCCTGCCGCTTCATGTGCACGAGAGCGTCCAGTACGGGCTGCAGGCGGGCCCCGCAGAGCTCGCGGTAGAAGGAATCGCGGAAGGACTTGAGGTCCACGTTAGCAGCATCGAGGTATGGGTGGTAGGCGTCGAGCATCTTCGTCGTCATGTACCCGTTGGTGACGAACACATTGGCGATGCCAGCGCTGCGCGCGAGCACCGACACATCGTAGGCGTACTCAAAGAACACGGTTGGCTCCGTGTAGGTGTAGGAGATGCTACGGCATCCTGCCCGGCGGGCGGCCTCGATCACAGCGGCGGGAGGCGTATCCCGGCCCAATATGGGCCGCCCCTCGCGGGGCCACTGTGAGATCTCCGAGTTCTGACAGAAGGCGCAGCGAAAGTTACAGCCCAGGGTGGCGATGGAAAAGGCGTCGCTCCCCGGGTAGAAGTGGAAGAGCGGCTTCTTCTCTATGGGGTCTATGGCCTGTGAGATCAGCAGGCCGTACACAAGGGTATGCAGGACTCCCGCCCGGTTCTCACGGACACAACACACCCCCCGCTGCCCCGGCCTCAGCGTGCAGCGATGCGCGCAGAGCTGGCAGCGCACCCGTGCGCCATCCAGGCGACTGAACAGCCTCGCTTCCATCCGTATCCCTCCGCTGCGCCGCACGGCGCAAGCCCTGCCTCTGCTGGCGACGTGCCGGCCTGTGGGGACGCGTCACCGTTGCCAGAGCTTGCACAGCACATATCCCGGCACACGGGCGATGAGCTCGCCGTAGGTGAGGTCGCCTGTGAAGACGCGCAGCAGCCCGCTGACGACCGCAGGACTCCGTGCACCGAGGCCAAACCACAGCCGCTGAGACCCATAGAACAGGCGCGCCAGCACACTCGCTCCAAGCAGATGTCGACCGATCTCCTGCCGGACCTGCGCCGTGTAGTGCTCCACGTGGCCACCGAGGATCGCCTCCGCAGCCAGCCGCCCACTGTGGAGGGCGTGGCGGATGCCCTCGCCGCTCAAGGGGTCCACGAGTCCGGCGGCGTCGCCGGTCAGCAGTATGCGGCCCTTCTGCAGGGGGCCTCTCAGGCGATAGAGGGGCAGCCCATGCCCTCGCGGCCGCACGCTTTCCGATGGCAGCCCCAAGTCCCGTGCTACGGCAGCGAGCCGCGGCCGGAGGGAGGCACGCCCGGCGGCCAGCGAGCCTATCCCGAGGGACACGTGATCGCTCTTGGGGAAGAGCCAGGCATAGCCCTGCCGCAGCACGCCCAGCAGGAAGAGGCAGGCGTCGGCGTACCGATCCATCAGGCCGGGCGGCAGGCGCACCTTGGCCTCCAGCGCCGGGCCGTAGTGCTCCTTGCTGCGCAGCCCTGCCGCCCGACCAACGGTCGAGAAGACGCCATCGGCGCCGACCACGTAGTCGGCGCGGTAGTGCGCTCCCCTGGAGGTGGTCACGCTGGCGTTCGCGGGCCCGTCCTCCACCCAGAGGGCTCTTTCGCCATCGTGCACCGCCACCGGTGCCTGGCTCAGGAGGAGATAGTCCAGGCGCTCGCGGCTGATCAGAGCGACCGAGCCCTCGGGCAGCTCATGGCAGACCTCCTCGCCTCCCAGCCGGAAGCGCGCGCGGGTCACCACGCGCTGGACAGCCTCGCGACAGATCGGCGGCAGCGAGGCCAGCACGCTCCAGGCGATCCCTCCGGCACAGGGCTTGTAGCGCGGGAGCCTGTGCTGCTCCAACAGGAGCACGCGGCATCCTGCCCGGCCCAACAGCGTCGCGGCCATCGCGCCGGCAGGTCCTGCGCCCACAATAATCGCGTCCCACTGCTCGCTCATGGTGCGGCCTGCGCGGCCACCTGACGGACTCGCTCGTACTCCTCCAGGTACAGCCGAGCAATGTCGGCGTTGTGGATGATGAGGAGGTTCTCGTCGTTGTCTCTGGCCGCGCTCCCGGTAAAGTTGTAGGACCCGGTGATCACGGACTCCCCGTCTATGATGATCACCTTGTGGTGCATGACGTAGGGGTTGCCGTCGGCGAGGACGGGAATGCCGGCCTCGCGCAGGGGGACAAGCTGGCCATAGGCAGTCTCAGAGCCGCGCTTCTCGATCACCCCGGCGACGTCCACCCCATCGCGGGCGCGCTCGATCATCACCCGGGCAAGGGCCTCGTCAGTAAAGGAGAAGGCCATGAAGCGTATGCTGCGCCGGGCGCGACCAACGGTGCTCGCAACCGCCTCGGCGGGGCGGTCCTCGGGGGAGAAGTAGGTCTCGATACGCGTCCCGTGCACAACAATCTCGGGGAGTGGCGTGTTCCTGGGCGAGCGGGGCCCGAACTGGCCCTGCTCAAACATCTCGGCGAACTCGGCACGATAGTTCTGTGCCAGGTCGGGCGAGCGGATGACGATCGCATTGTTGTTGTTCCGGTAGGTGCAGTTCACCGTCAGGTTCCAGGAGCCGGTCAGGACGTATTCACCATCGATCACCACGAACTTGTTGTGCATGATGGCCGCACGCCCGTCCTCTCTGACCGGGATACCGCCCTCCTGGAGGGAGCGGATTGCGTCCTCGTGCAGGTTGTCGGCATCGGTAACCACGCGCACGGTCACGCCGCGCTCCCTGGCGCGGAGCAGGGCGTCGGCAACGGTCTGCAGGTCGAGCTCGTAGGCGGCCACGTCGACGCTCTCGCGGGCCTGGTCGATCAGTTGCACGAGGTGGCGATCGATCCCCTCGGGGCGACGGCTCGGATCGTCCGGGTAGGTGGGTGCGGTGAAGTAGACCTGAAACCACGGTTGGTCGCCGCTGGGAGGTGGCGAGGCCTGTGGCTCCGGCGTGGCGAGCCCAAAGGAGACGAGGAGGTCCTGATGGAAGCTGGCTGGGCCGGGCTCGCGCCAGAAGCCAGCCGGCACTCCGAGGAGGGCTGTGGTGACGACGACCAGCGCCAGCAGTCCGATAGCAAGAACCCAACGCGAGGACAGTGGCTGGTATCGGCGGGCCATGGGGCGTCTTGCTCTGCGGCTCACGGCTGGCACCTCCTATGGCCCCTGGGGCGGAGCATCCGCCGGCGCGGCGGTCTGCGACTCGCAGGAGGGAAGGCATGCGAGCCGCCACACTGCATCGAGCAGGGCGAGCAGCCGTGCCACGAACTGTGGCCTGGGCATGTCGGTGTAGTGGGCTGCCAGATCGTTGACCGTGCGCAGGGTCTGGCGCAGGGGCCGAAGCGCCTCAGCGACAGAGTCCCGGTCAAGAGGCAGGCCGTGCCTGAGGCGGCTCATCACCACATCCTCGGCGGAGGCGACCGCCCAGCGCAAAAGCGCGTCCGCCTCCGCATCCTCGAGGTCAGCGGTGAGCGCCTCGTCTTGAAGGATCGCCTCGGCCGCGTAGCGCCGTGCTTCGGAGGCAACGATCTCGTCTGTCACAGGTATACGCTCCCATCACCAGTATAGCACGGCAGGCACAGCGTGGCAATGGCATGCGGGGTGCACTTCGCCCTGGGGGCGGGCTCATCTGCGCTGTTGGCAGGGTCCCCACCCCCGGCGCCCCCTCCCCCTGGCGAACTTGCGGCTTCTTCGGTCGTAGGGCGAGGGCATGGACCATCGAGGGGACCCCCGCCCCTGGGGCATTCCCC
>DYEI01000084.1 GCA_020725765.1 Anaerolinea sp.
GGTTGGCGCCGAAGGCGCCTCTAGCGCGCGAAGCGCGCGCAACGCGACTTCAGTCGCCAGCCTCGTTTGAGCGCGGGCGGCGCCGAGCACTCCCACAAGCCTCCATTGCGCCAACACAAGATAGAACCGAGCCGTGCGCCCCGCCCCAATGGGGTGTATCCAGGATGCGTCGCTGCCCGGGCTGCAGCCGGGCATTTCGCTGGGCCGCAACCCCCAGACCCCCACCAAGCGGCCCTGCACCGGGGTTGTGCGAAGCGCAGGGCCCGGTTGCCGGCACAGTGCCTCCGGCAGGCCGCCTGACCGTAGATCCGCTGACCGATCCTGGATGCACGCCCCCAATGCGTAACCGTTTCGGGGAGCGCAGGCTTACAGCGCCTCCTGGCGTAGCGCCTTGCTGGGCGCATTACAGGGCGGAGCCTTACCACAACTGCGAAAAGGTCCAACTCGAGGCCATTCTCTATGAGTATCTCGGGCTCTGCTGGCGCGCCGCGGCGCACTCGACCGCCCAAAACCGCCCAACAAGACTGTTCACCGGCAGAGCTACCAGCAGCCTGCCTCCGCGCCATGCGCTGAACGCCAGTCTGAACACTTGCCCCAATGCTCCCCTTTGTCGGCAGGCAAGACACCATGATATAATCGCTGCGCCTGCGGCGCCCCGGCCTGCCACGGGCGGCGTCGCGGCATGCACCCAGCAGACACACCAGAGGCGACGGAGGAGCAGCGGTGACCATCCAGCCAACGCAACCGACACCCCGCGAGCGCTTTATCATGGCCCTTGAGGGCAGGCAACCCCCCGGCCACGTCCCGACCTTTGAGCTGGTCTTCTATCTGACGATGCAGCTCCTCGGCAAGGTCCACCCCACCCATCGACACTTCTCCCAATGGGACCAGATGAGCGACCGCGAGAAGCGTCTGCAGGTCGCCGACGCCGGGAATGTGTACATCGACACCGCCCGACACTACGGTCACTCGGCCATCTTTGTCCACGGCTGCCCGGGCATGCCCGATTCGGAGGAACGAATCGCAGAGTACATCCGCGAGCGGACCGGCGGCGAGTTCTTCCTCTGCCGACATGGCGACACGACCCTCTCCGTGCCCGAAGGCGAGCACATGGCGGACCTTTGCTACTGGCTGGCCGATGAGCCCGGGCGGGTCAAGTCCGAGCAGGACCGTGCCGTCGATCGACAGCTCGAAGCTGCTCAGAAGCTGGCCGGTAAGGGCCTGTTCGACGGTTACGCCCTCTGCTCCGACTATTGCTTCAACGTGGGCCCCTTCCTGAGCCCTGCCATGTTTGCCGAGTTCGTCACCCCCTTCCTCGCCCGGCTCATCGCCGGGTACCGGGAGCTCGGCTTCTATACCATCAAGCACACCGACGGCAACATCATGCCGATCATCGACCAGCTCGTTGCCTGTCGGCCGCACGCGCTGCACTCCCTCGACCCGCAGGCTGGCGTCGACATCGCCGAGGTCAAGCGCCGCTATGGCCGCGAGGTCTGCCTGATCGGCAACGTCAACTGCGCCCTGCTGCAGACCGGAACCGAGGACGAGGTCATCCAGTCGGTCCGCTATGCGCTGCGCCATGGCATGCCGGGCGGCGGCTACATCTTCTCGACCTCTAACTGCGTCTATACCGGCATGCCCCTGGAGCGATACGACCTCATGATCGACCTCTGGCGGCGTGAGGGTGCCTATTCCCGAGCGACAAACCCTTGACACCGCCCTCCTTCCGGAGTATGCTACGCGGGACCCTGCGAGTCGGAGGGGGTGCGGGCGGTGTTCTTCGATGAAGCCAGGATCCACGTCCGCTCGGGAGACGGGGGCTCCGGCTGCGTAAGCTTTCGGCGCGAGAAATACGTTCCCTACGGCGGGCCAGATGGCGGAAACGGCGGCGCAGGGGGCAACGTCTACATCGTCGCCACGACACACATGGCGAGCCTCATCGACTTTAGGAGGCGGGTGCACTTTCGTGCCGGCCGCGGAGGCCACGGCGGCTCGAACAACAAGCAGGGAGCCCGGGGGCGTGACCTGGAAATCCATGTGCCCGTCGGCACCATCGTTCGAGACGCTGAGACGGGCGAGTTGCTCGCTGACCTGGTCGAGAACGGCCAGCGCGTCCTCGTCGCTCGCGGCGGGCGCGGCGGGCGCGGCAACGCCGCCTTCGCCACACCGACGAACCAGGCCCCACGTGTGGCCGAGAACGGCGAGCCCGGCCACGCCCGCTGGCTCACCCTGGAGCTGCGCCTGATCGCCGATGTAGGCATTGTGGGAGTGCCCAATGCAGGCAAGTCCACACTCCTGGCGGCGGTCAGCGCCGCAAGGCCCAAGATCGCCGACTATCCCTTCACGACCCTCGTCCCCAACCTCGGCGTTGCCGAGGTGGACCAGCGCGCTCTCGTCCTCGCCGACATACCCGGGCTGATCGAGGGCGCACACAACGGTGCCGGCCTTGGGCACGCCTTCCTGCGCCACATCGCGCGCACCCGAGTGCTGATCCATCTCCTCGATGGCCTCTCGCCGGACCCGGTGCGGGACTGGCGTCAGGTCAATGAGGAGCTCCGGCTCTTCGACCCGAGCCTGGCGGCCAAGCCGCAGATCGTGGCCCTCAACAAGCTGGACATCCCCGAGGTTCGCGAGCGCCTGCCCGAGCTGCGGGCGACGCTCGAGGCCGCCGGCGCCGAGGTCATGGCCATCTCTGCGGCAACGGGTGAGGGGACGCGCGACCTGCTGCGGAGGGTGGCCGTGCTCCTGGAGATGGCGCCTGCAGAGATGCCCGCTGAGGCTGTGCCGGTGCTCCGCCCTCACGAGCGGCCGGAGGCCTTTAGCGTGTCACAGGAGCCAGACGGCGCCTTCCGCGTGCGAGGCGCCCGCATCGAGCGGGCCGCTGCCATGACGCCCTGGGGCAACGAGGAGGCCGTCGATCGCTTCCAGCGCATCCTCAAAGCGACGGGTGTGTGGCAGGCGCTGGAGGAGGCAGGAGTGCAGCCCGGCGACACGGTGCGCATCGGGAACGTTGAGCTGGAGTGGCAGTAGCGAGTGGCGACCGCGCACAGCCTGCTCTGGCCTGGAGCCTCCCGCCCGGCAGCAGCCCTGGCGGAACTTGTGACGCGGCAGCCCAGACCTGTTCGAGACATCGGGAGCGTTCAGTCCATGCGAGTCGGCGTGCTGGGCGGTACCTTTGATCCGGTCCATTACGGACACCTCGTGATCGCCGAAGAGGCGCGGGTGCGCCTCGGGCTCTCCCTGGTCATCTTTGTGCCGGCCAAGAGTCCTCCCCACAAGCTGGCGCAGCCCCACTCCGACGCCGCGCACCGGCTGCGCATGGTACAGCTGGCCATTGCCTCCAACCCCTCGTTCCGCACCTCGGAGATCGAGCTGTCGCGCCCGGGCCCCTCGTACACGGCCGATACCCTCGCCCTCCTGAGAGAGCAGCTCACCCCCGAGGCAGAGTTGTACTTTATCATGGGGATGGACTCGCTGGCTCACATCCTCACCTGGCATCGGCCGGCGCGCGTGCTGGCGCTCGCCCGGCTTGCAGTGGCCCGACGGGCCGGCTTTGGTGCCGACATGGATGCCCTCGAGAGCGCCCTCCCAGGCATATCCGCCCGGACGCACTTCCTGGACGCGCCCGAGATCGGCATCTCATCCCACGACTTGCGGCGCCGGGTCCAGGAGGGCCTGCCCATCCGCTACCAGGTGCCGGATAGCGTCGAGGAGTACATCCGCCAACACGGGCTCTATGTCAGAAGCGAGCGGGGCCGACCAGAGCAACAGGGAGCAAGCCATTGACAACCTCGAGGGTGCTCTTCTCTACCGGCGCGCTGTACCTTCACCCCCTCCGCATCGCCTTTCAGGTAGCCCAATCCGCGGGCTGCGATGGCATCGAGCTGGACGTGGGCCCCGAGATCATGCGGCACGGTGCGCGGCCGGCTATCCGCCTCGTGGAGGAGACGGGCCTCCCCGTCCACGCCGTGCACCCGCCCCTCTTTCGAATCCCCGGCTGGCGAGACCAGCGCACCGTCATCCCCCGCGTGGTGGAGCTCGGTGTTGCGCTGGGCGCCTCAACCATAGTCTTCCATCCACCCAAGGTGAGGCGGGCTGACGACCCCGAGGTTGACGAGTTCGTGTCGCTGCTGGCCGACGCCCGACGCCGCCTGCAGCACACGGGCACCGTGATCGCGCTCGAGAACCCTCCGGTCTTTCGCCCGGCGGACCACGACTACCCGTTCTGGAACATCCCGGTGCTGGTCGAGCTTGCGGAGCGCTGCGGCGTGCCCATCGCCCTCGACACGGCCCATGCGGGCGCCTCGCGTTACCCCCTGATGGAGGCGTACGCGCTGACCCACGGGCGCCTCGCCCACATCCACCTTTCGGACCTGCGGCCGCCCCCGCGCTGGCTGGACCGGCCCTGGCTGCACAGCTACGTCAAGCACCACCAACTCGTCGGAGCAGGCGAGCTGCCCCTCGGCCGTCTCTTTTCCGCGCTCGCCCGCGACGGATTTCGCGGTGACGTCACCCTGGAGCTAAGCCCGATCAGCCTCGGCATCTGGAGCCTCGATACCGCCCGCCGGAGGCTGGCCGAGGCGGTACAATCCACCCGACACTTGCTTGCCAGGAGGGCCGATGCCGGCCAGTAAGGCCTGCTCAGACAGCGTTCAGCGCATGACGCGCCGATGCGCTCTCAGAAATGCCCATTCCGATGGGCGGCACGCCCGGTCGCAGCATGCCCCCTGTCCTTTACCCACAAGTGACCCGGGGGGGACCCTCGGCGCCCATGGCCTGCGCAGCATCTTGCGGAGAGAGCCACCCCCACCCCTGACCCCTCCCCCAGGCAGGCGCCAAGCGCCTGCCTGGGGGAGGGGCAGGGGTGGGGGCACTCCGCAGTTGCAGTGCATCGCGGCCGCTCCTCGACGAGTTCCGAGCAGCAGTGTGCGCAGCGGCTGCTCCGCTGAGATGGGTGCCGGTGCCCTATCGCATCCCCCATGATGCTCTGCAGACCGAGTTGTGGGTAATGGA
>DYEI01000085.1 GCA_020725765.1 Anaerolinea sp.
GTCCGCCAGGGGGAGGGGCAGGGGTGGGGGCACTCAGTTGCAACACATCGCGGCTGCCGCTCAGCGTGTCCCGAGCAGCAGTGCGTACGGCGGGTAGTCCCCTGGGATGGGTGCCAGCGCGCTATCTCATGCCCCGTGATGCTGTGCGGCCCGACTTGTGGGTAATGCATAGCGCCGCGGCGGGGAAGGGGGCGGAGGGGGGATGGGGCAGAGTTGCAGAGGAGCAACCCCTGGGGTCGGAGATAAAACACCCTGCCGACTGCAGGAGCAGCGTCTTGGATGGGACGTCCCTGTCGGGACGGCAAAGTTACCGCCCATGGGGGAGAGGGCAGGGTGCCAGTTGATCAGTAGAACACCGTCCGCGTGCGATGGCGCGGCCTGGCCTTGTAGTGTGGGCGCTGGCCCCGGTTCCACAGGAGATAGTCCAGCCCCTGCGCGGTGATTGCGCGGCCCGTGCGCTGCAGCTCTTCCACCATCAGCTCGACGGCGTGCACGGCACAGGCGCGGATCTCGACCTCCTCCTCCGAGCCGGCGGGGATCAACTCCTCGCGGTCGACCCGCGCCGCGAGCTCCGGCTCGTAGCGCAGGATGCCATCTACCCGCAGGACGTGGGGCACGAGGTTGTCGGCAAAGATCGTCAGCCGGTCGAGGTCCCGAAAGTGACCCCATCCCTGCCCGCCAAAGGCCAGAGCGAGGTCGGCGGCGGTGAGCTGCGCGCGCTTGTAGAAGGAGACCTGCAGAGGCCCGTAGGGCTCGACGTCGTTGAAGAAGGGCATGGCGACGAGCAGCCGCACCAGCTCCTCCGCCGAGCCCCCCGCTGCCTCGACGAGCGCCGTAAAGCTGCCGCCAAAGCGCTCGAGGAGATAGCGGCCGAGGTCCTGCAGCGCCCGGGCAAAGAGCCGCATCAGCTCGGCGATGGGCGCGCTGGCCGGGTCCTGCCCGAAGAGCCGGGCACAGTCCTCGGCGCTCATCGCGGCAAGCTGCTCCGCGCTCAAGGGGCCGCAGGTGCGGTAGTAGTCGTTGAGCGACGCCGCCACCGTAAAGTAGCCCGACAGGCCCGGGCGCTTGCGCAGATGCGGGAAGTAGCCGGAGCCAAAGTTAATGGCATCGAGGGTGAGGAAGAAAGCGACCGTGTCGGCCCCGTGGCCAAGGTAGTGTGTGTGCGGATCGTGCGCCGGGCAGATCGCCTCCTCCAGCGGGAGCGAGGCCGCGTAGGCGTCGATGCGCTCGCGCACGATGTGCACGTGCCGTGCCTGCGCTGCGACCTGCCGGCAGCTGGTCCGGACCGCTTCGATCAGGCTCAATCCCCTCCGTACCTCCTCTCCAGCTCCTCGACCTCCTCCAGCCACAGGGCGCTCGACGCGTCAGACGGCATACGCCAGTCCCCCCGCGGCGAGAGGGCCACCGATCCGACCTTGGGGCCGTCAGGCATGGCGGAGCGCTTGTACTGCTGGCTGAAGAAACGCCGGTAAAAGAGCTTCATCCAGCGGAGAATCTCGCGGGGGCTATAGGTCCCGGCAAAAGCCTGCCGGGCCAGGAAAAAGACCTTCCGCGGCGCAAAGAGGTACCGCACGGTGTAGAAGAGGAAAAAGTCGTGCAGGGCGTAGGGGCCGATGGCCGCCTCGGTCTCCTGCAGCGACCCCTTCTCATCCTGAGGCAGGAGCTCTGGCGTGATGGGCGTGCAGCAGATGTCCCGCAGGACCTCGGAGGCATCGCCGGTGAACTCTTCCTCCGCCGCCCACTGCACCAGGTAACGGACGAGCGTCTTGGGCACGCCGGCGTTGACGTGGTACATGGACATCTGGTCCCCGTTGAAGGTGGCCCATCCCAGTGCCAGCTCCGACAGGTCGCCGGTGCCGACGGCCAGCCCTCGGACCTGATTGGCGACGTCCATGAGGATTTGCGTGCGCTCGCGGGCCTGCGCATTCTCATAGACCAGGTCATGGACGGCCTCGTCGTGGCCGATATCCCGAAAGTGCTGGCGCACGGCGTCCTGGATCGGGATGGTACGCAGTGCGGCGCCGATGAACCCAGCCAGCCGCTCGGCGTTGCTGCGGGTGCGCGGTGTGGTGCCAAAGCCGGGCATGGTGATGGCCACGATTCCCTCGCGGGGCAGGCCGAGCCGGTCAAAGGCCTTCGCCGTCACAAGCAGGGCGAGGGTCGAGTCGAGCCCGCCAGAGATGGCCACGGCCGCCGTGCGTGCGCCGATGTGCAGCAGCCGCCTGGCCAGGGCCGTCGACTGGATGCTGAATATCTCGCGGCAGTGCCGGGCGCGCTGTGCCGGGTCGGAGGGCACAAAGGGAGTCGGAGAGATGGGCGGCCGCAGGAGCGAGGGCGAGTCCGCCTTCGGCTGCGGCTGGGGCAGCTCAAAGCCCACCATGTGGTGCTGCGAGCGGGGCCCGGCGGCAAAGCCCGAGCTCTTGAGACGGTCGTGGCTCAGGCGCTCGAGGTCGATGTCGGCGGCGACGAGCTCGGTCGTGAAGCGGAAGCGCTCCGTCTCGCCGAGCAGGATGCCATTCTCGGCGATCAGCGAGTGCCCGGAGAAGACGACATCGGTCGTCGACTCGCAGGGCCCGGCGCCGGCATAGATGTAGGCCGCGATGCAGCGCGCCGATTGCTGGCGCACCAGATCCCGCCGGTACTCGACCTTCCCGAGCAGCTCATTGGAGGCCGACGGGTTCACGAGGAGGGTCGCCCCGGCCAGCGCCATGTCGGAGCTAGGCGGATCGACCGCCCAAAGGTCTTCACAGATCTCGATGCCGAGGCGGCAGCCCGGAAGGTTGGTCGCCTCAAAGAGCAGGCCGGCGCCAAAGGGGACGCGTGCCCCGTGCATCTCGACCGAGTCGACCGTCGCACGGTCCGCCGGGGTGAACCAGCGCGCCTCATAGTACTCGTTGGTCGAGGGGAGGTAGGTCTTGGGGACAAGGCCGAGCACGCGGCCGCCGCACAGAAAAGCCGCGCAGTTGTACAGGCGGCCCTCTACCCGGAGTGGCAGCCCCACGACGGTTGCAAGGCCAAGCCGCCCCGCGGCCTGGGCGATCTCGCCCAGCGCGGAGCGCGCCGCGGTGAGGAGCAGGTCCTGATAGAGTAGGTCCGCGCAGGAGTAGCCGGTGATCGAGAGCTCCGGGAAGACGGCCAGCCGGCAACCAAGGCCGGCTGCCCGATCGAGCGCCTCGATGATGCGGCGTACATTGTGGCGGACGTCGGCAATCCGCAGCTCGGGGGAGATTGCTGCTACCCGCAGAAACCCCAGCGAGGCAGGCGTGAGCCCGTTTTGGTCCATGGCCATGGTCCTTCAGAACGTGTTTCCTGTGTGCGGCGGGTATTCTACGCCCACCCGGCGCGGATTACAAGGGGGAACCTCTGGTAGCGCTGGAGACTGGTCTCTTCAGGTCCTCGTCCCTCACTACCACCTCTATTGCCTGTCAGCGGTCGTGCAGCGCGGCCCGTGCTGTAATGCCCCCACCCCCCGCCCCGCTCCCGCCGCGGCCTCTCCATTACCCACAAGTGATCTACGGGAAGCGCAGGCGCCCACGGCCTGCGCAACGCTCGCGGAGCTGCCCCCTCCCCTGGCCCCTCCCCCAGGCAGGCGCCAAGCGCCTGCCTGGGGGAGGGGCAGGGGTAGGGGAACTCCGTAGTTGCAGTGCATCGCAGCCGCTGCTCGACCTGTTCCGATACGCTATCGCATCCCCCATGATGATCTGCAGACCGAGTTGTGGGTAATGGATAGCGCCGCGGCGGGGGCGGGAAATACAAGAAAAGGGGGTGTCCGCGGGCGGCTCCGCCGCCCGCGGACACCCCCTTTGAGTAAGTTTCCGTGGAGTTTGGCCTTTTGAGGTCCTCGCTCCCCAGTACTGTATCCGTCGCCGGTCGACAGTCGCGTGGCGCGGCTCGTGCTGCAATGCCCCCACCCCCGACGCCTCCCCCAGGCGGGCACGACGTGCCCGCCTGGGGAAGGGGTCGGGGGCATAGGCGCTGACTTGAGGGCCCCCGACGTGCTGCCCTCGATAGGTGCCCCTACCCCCCGGGGCATTCCCCGCTTTGCCCAGCGGGCAAAGCGAGGTTAAGCCCCCCGCCCCCGCCGCGGCGGAGGCGGGGATATACAAGAAAAGGGGGTGTCCGCGGGCGGCGGAGCCGCCCGCGGACACCCCCTTTCAGTA
>DYEI01000086.1 GCA_020725765.1 Anaerolinea sp.
GCCCGCGGACACCCCCTCCATAACATAAGACGCCCCCTCCCCCGCCGCCTCGGCGGCGCAGGAAGCGAGGGCAGGGGGGATGGGGTACCCTCCGGCAAGGGCCGAGGTACGGCAGCCAAAGCAGCCTGTCCGCCCCTGAAGGGGGCGAGGGGGAGGGGCATGTCGGACGCGGCGTGGTTGGAAGTCATCTCGGCGAGTTCTGGAGGGTACCGCGCCTTGCGCTCCAAGAAGCCAAAGTCGAGGACGGGGCCGCCCACGGGCTGCCAGGATCGCCGCCGCCCGTGGGGTCCCCGGAAGGCTCCCTCCCCCCACATTCATTCGGTGGGCTGCTCGCCAACAGAAGGTGGAACCGAATCGTTCGTTGCGCCCGCTAGTACGTGGCTGCGGTCAATGGTATAATGAGGGGGCGACCCGGGCCGGTGGCGGAACGGCAGACGCTGCGGACTTAAAATCCGCTGGTGACAACACCGTGTGGGTTCGATTCCCACCCGGCCTACTACAACCCGTAGCGCTTCGAGGGCGCAGCAGCTACTACGGCTAGTGGTCCCGCCGCAGAGAAAGGCGGGACCCATGGCGCAACGTGGGACGCTGCGGATTCTCGAAGCCCCCCTGGCCCGTGAAGACCTCCCCGCCGCGCCGCAGTCCGCTGAACGGCCGGCCGCCCCCCGAGCGACTCCATCGGTACCCGCACCCACGAGAAACGCAAGAGAGAATGTTACAACATCTCAACATCGGGATGCCTCGCCCTATTGACATTGTAATCCACGTATGGTATAATGAGACCACAAGGCGTGCAACATCCCGGCTCCCCGCACTCTGGGCCTCCCCTCTGTGGCCCGGCGAGGGCAGCCCCCACTTTCAATCCAGTCGGCTCCTGGCGCTATGCGCCTGAAGATCCCGTCCGCCCGTTACGTGCACCGCAACGGGCCGATCATGCCGGAGAGGAGGCCACCGATGGCCAGAGAGATCAACGTCGGGATCGTGGGCACCAGGTTCATGGGGCGTGCCCACAGCCATGCCTTCATCGATGTGGCGCATTTCTTTGACCTCCCCCTTGTCCCCGTCCGGCGAGCGGCCTGTGGCCGCGACGTGGCGCAGCTCGAGGCCTTTGCCCAGCAGTTCGGCTGGCAGACGACAGAGACCTCGTGGGAGCGCCTCGTGGCCCGGGACGATATCGAGTTGGTCGACATCTGCACCTCCAACGCCTCACATATGCCCATCGCCGTTGCCGCCGCCCGGGCGGGCAAGCACATCCTCTGCGAAAAGCCCATTGCCATGAATGCGGAGGAAGCACGCCGCATGCTGGACGCCGCCCGCGAGGCTGGGGTCTCGCACATGGTGGCCTTCAACTACCGCCGCGTCCCGGCGCTCGTCCTCGCCCGGGAGCTCATCGAGCAGGGCAAGCTTGGGCGGATCGTGCACTTTGACGCGGTCTACTACCAGGACTGGCTGGTGGACCCCAGCTTCCCCATGGTGTGGCGGCACGACATCAGAGAGGCGGGCTCTGGCGCCCATGGGGACATGCACGCCCATCTGGTGGACCTCGCGCGCTTCCTGGTTGGCGAGATAGCTGCGGTGAGCGGCGTGCAGGAGGTCTTTATCAGGGAGCGGCCGCGGGCCGATGGGCAGGGCATGGGCACGGTGACGGCGGATGATGCCACCTACTTCCTCGCCCGCTTCGAGGGCGGTGCAATTGGCTCTTTCCTGGCCACGCGTCTGGCTACCGGCCGCAAGAACTACCTCCGGCTGGAGATCTTTGGTAGCGAGGGCAGCCTGGTGTTCAACCTCGAGCGCCTGAACGAGCTCGAGTTCTACTCGCGACGTGACCCGGGCCCGGAGCAGGGATTCCGTACCATCCTGGCTACCGACTCGGCGCACCCCTACGTCAAAGCCTGGTGGCCGGCTGGGCACATCATCGGCTGGGAGCACACGTTTGTCCATGAAGTCAGGGACTTGCTGGTAGCAATAGCCCATCGCGAGCCCGTGCACGCCGATTTCTACGACGGGCTGCGCTGTCAGCAGGTGTTGGATGCCGTCTGCGTGTCCGCCAGTGAGGGGCGCTGGGTGGACGTCCCTGCGGGCGACTGAGCAGCGGCGCGAGTAGGGTACATGGGCGGCTGGTGGTGCCCTTTCGGATTGGGGAAAGGAGGTGCAGATGCACGATGCCCCCGTAGGAGCGGCTCTGTGAAAGCAGCCTGGCGTTAGACAGCATTCAGGAGGATGCCATGAACTCGCGCAAAGTGACGAGGAGACGCCTGCTCAAGCTCGCCGCAGTCACTGCCGCCGGCGGCGTGGTTGCAGCCTGTGCTCAGAAGGCTGTGCCTACCCCGGCACCAACGGCCGCGCCAGCCGGGCCGACGCCGGTGCCGCCTACAGCCGTTCCCGAGGCGACGGCGGCGCCCAGAGTGGCTGGCGAGGCCCCCATGCTGGCCGAGATGGTCAAGGCTGGCAAGCTTCCGCCGGTGCAGGACCGGCTGCCCGTCAACCCGAAAGTCATCACACCGATCGAGAAGATCGGAGTCTACGGAGAGACGCTCCGCCGCGGCACTGTGAACATCAGCAACTACCTGTGTGTGAACCAGGCTCACGAGCCGCTGTTCGAGTACCCGTACCCGATCCTGACTTCCGGACCGGTCGAGCCCAATCTGGCCGAGAGTTGGGAGTTCAACGACGATGGAACCGTCCTGACGGTCCACCTCCGCCAGGGGATCAAGTGGTCCGATGGCGAGCCTTTCACGGCTGAGGATGTCATGTTCCTGTGGGAGGACGTCTGGTTCACGCCAGAGTCGCTCCAGCCGCCGCCGAGCCAGGTCTTTGTCGACGGCGAGCCTGCCAAGCTGGAGATGGTGGACGAGTTCACGCTCAAGTTCACCTTCCCCCGGCCCTACTACTATGCCGAGCACAACTTTGCCGCCATGCCGGAGTGGGCCTGGCCCAAGCACTACATGAAGCAGTTCCACCCCAAGTACAACTCGAGCGCGACCTGGGAGACCTTTACCAAGAACGTCAACTGGTTCGAGGGACGCGGAAAAGTGACCCTTCAGGCCTGGATGCTCGAGGATTTCAAGCCGGATGTGGGGCTGACCCTGGTTCGCAACCCCTACTACTGGAAGGTCGACACGGCGGGCAATCAGCTCCCCTACATCGACCGTGTGGTGTGGAGCATCGTGCAGGACCGCCCCACCATCGCCCTGAAGTGCGTCGCTGGCGAGATAGACCTCGACGGCATGTGGGTTGGCATCCCGCAGATTCCCCTCTTCTTTGAGGAGAAGGACAAGCGCGGGTTCGACCTCGGGTGGTACGAGCACGTCGTGGCCTGGGCGATGTGGCCGAACTATGACTATGTCGATCCCGACATCCGCAAAGCCCTGCGCGATGTCAACTTCCGTCGCGCCATCGCGCTCGCGCTCGACCGCAACGAGATGAACCGCACCTTCTACTACGACCTGGCCACAATCTTCAACGCCTGCTTCAACGGTGTGACCCCCTTCTTCACCGAGGAGTGTGCGGCGACCTACTCGGAGTACAACCCCAGTCAGGCCAAGAGGCTCCTCGACGACGCGGGCTACAAGGATGTCAACAACGATGGCTTCCGCGAGACCCCCGACGGCAAGCCGCTGGAGCTCATCATCGACGTGTACCAGCACGACCTGTACGTGCCGCTGATGGAGATGGTGGTCGACCAGCTCAAGGTCGTCGGCCTGAAGGCCGTTCTCAACATCCAGCTCCAGGATGCTATCTTCCAGCGGCGGCAGACCGACGAAGTCATGTTCTCCGTGGGTGACTTTGACGGCTCCGACCGGCCGCTGGACAACATGACGGCCTTCGTCCCCGTGACCCCCAACACGCCATGGTGGCACAAGAAGGCGTCGGAGGAGCCCTTCTGCCCCGAGTATGCCGAGTTCGTCAAGCTGGTCAAGCACGCCACCTCGCTGCCGAGGGAGCAGATGATCGAGACGATGCAGAAGGCCAGCATGATCATGGCGGAGAACGTGTTCATGTGGTCCATCGGGTCCATGAGGCGGCCCTACTACATCGGCAAGGGCGTGTACAACGTGCCAAGGGTGGCCCTCCGCACGCCGGCTGATACGCCTCCGATGCGCCCGTACCAGCTCTTCATCGTGCGCTAGCGCTTCCAGACGGATAGGTAAGGCGGGCCAGCCGCCCGCCTTACCCCTTTCCACAGGAGCACGAGATGTTGGGTTTCATCCTGCGCAGGCTCGTGACCATGGTCCCCTTGCTGATCGTGATATCGATCGTGTGCTTCCTGATCATCCAGCTGCCACCCGGTGACTGGGTGACCAACTATGCCACGCAGCTCTACCAGATGGGGCAGACGACTTCGGAAGAGGTGCTGGACGCGCTGCGGCGACAGTATGGGCTCGGACAGCCGGTCTATGTCCAGTACTGGAAGTGGGTCTCGGGTTTCCCGCGCGGCGACTTTGGCATCTCAATGGCCTATGGCAACCGGCCGGTGAGTGCGCTCATCGGGGAGCGCTTTCTGCTCACCGTTGGCATCTCGCTGGCCACGCTCGTGATCTCATGGGGTATCGCGATTCCCATCGGCGTGTACTCCGCAACGCACAAGTATGGGCTGGCGGACTATGCGCTCTCGTTCGTGGCGCTGGTGGGCGTGGCGATCCCCAGCTTTCTGTTGGCTCTGGCGCTGCTCTTCGTGTCCGTCTTTTTCTTCAACTCTCCGACGGTTGGGGGACTCTTCTCCCCCCAGTACGCCGATGCGCCCTGGTCCCTGGCCAAGTTTGTCGATTTCCTGAAGCACCTGCCGATCCCGCTCCTGGTGATCGGCCTGGGCGGGACGGCCGGGACCATGCGCGTCATGCGCGGCAACCTGCTGGACATTCTGGACATGCAGTTCATCCAGACGGCGCGCGCCAAGGGCCTGAAGGAGCGGGTCGTCATCTGGAAGCATGCGGTGCGGATTGCCATCAACCCGCTGATCAGCCGCCTGGGTATGTACTTCCCGGAGCTGTTCGCGGGGACGGTGATCGTCTCGATCGTCCTGGATCTTCCGACCATTGGGCCGATGTTTCTGCGTGCGCTGCAGGGGCAGGACATGTATCTGGCGGGCACGATCCTGTTCTTCTCGGCCGCGCTGCTGATCGTTGGCAATCTGGTGGCCGACGTTGTCCTGGCCCTGACCGATCCTCGCATCCGATATGACTGAGGGCGAGCTCTGGCCCGATACACAGGTCGCCATTGTGATCCCTGCGGTGAGCTCGAGTGCTCTTCGGCTGCAAGGGGGAGCTCGTTCGTCCTGGCCCGTTGAGGCGCTACGAGTGGAGGACTGAATGTCGTTAGCGAATGCCCTCAAGAAGCTCAGGCCCGGATACAGACCATCGCCTGGGGCAGGCCTGGCCGAGGATGAGGAGGCGTTCCGCTTTCTCACCCTGGGCGAGTTGATGTGGCGCAAGTTTGTGCGCAACAGAGTCGCGGTCCTGTCGGCAATTGTGCTCATGATCTTTTATTTGATCATGATCCTGGCCGACTTTTTCGCGCCCTATGACATGAACCACGCTCATTCGGAGCACCTGTATTGCCCGCCGCAGGTGCTGCGGTTCGTGGATGAGCAAGGCAGGTTCAGCCTGCGCCCGTTTGTCTATCCCCTTAGGGGTGAGCGCGATCTCAAGACCTTTCGGTTCGTGTACAAAGAAGATCGCACGCGCAAGGCCTACATACATTTCTTCGTCCAGGGTGATCCCTACAGGGTCTTCGGGCAGGAGCTAAGGCTGAGGTTCATCGGCGTGCAGGAAGGGACTCTCTTTCTGCTGGGCACCGATGTGCGCGGGCGGGACCAGCTGTCACGGATCATCATGGGCAGCCGCATCTCGCTCACCCTTGGGCTCGCAGGGGTCGCCATCAGTGTGTTCCTTGGCTCGGTGATCGGTACTGTGTCGGGATTCTACGGTGGCAAGCTGGATGACGTGATACAGCGCATCATCGAGTTCCTGCGCTCCTTCCCGACCCTGCCGCTGTGGATGGCGCTCAGTGCTGCGCTCCCGCCGGACTGGCCGTCGCACCTCGTGTACCTCGGGATCGTGGTCGTGCTGTCCTTTATCGGATGGACCGGGCTGGCCCGCGAAGTTCGGGGCAAGATCCTGGCGCTGCGCGAGACCGACTATGTCCTCGCAGCGGCCGGCACGGGTGCGAGCGCCTCGCGCCTGATCTTTGTGCACATGATCCCGAGCGTCGCCAGCCACATCATGGTCGTGGCGACCCTGAGCATCCCGGGTATGATCCTCGGGGAGAGCGCGCTCAGCTTCCTGGGCCTGGGGATCAAGCCACCCCTGACGAGTTGGGGGCTGCTGCTCAGCCAGGCACAGAGGGTCGAGGTGATGCGGCTGTATCCCTGGATGCTCGCGCCGGGCGTGTTTATCTCGATTGTGGTGCTCGCCTTCAACTTTCTGGGCGACGGGCTACGCGACGCGATTGACCCATTCTCGTGACTGCCCGCTGTCGGCGCAACCGTGATCCTCGCAGTGGGTCGCACAGCTACCTGTGGAGGCAGCATGGATGCGGAGACCATCCTCGACGTCATAGACCTGAAGACTCAGTTCCGGACGGAGCAGGGCATCGTGCGGGCCGTCGATGGCGTCAGTCTGAGCGTCCGCAAGGGCGGCACGTTGGGTGTCGTCGGTGAGAGCGGCTGCGGCAAGAGCGTGACTGCCCTGTCGGTCATGCAGTTGCTTCCGCGCCCGAAGGGGAGGATCGTGGGCGGACGGATCGTGTGCCACCGGCGTGATGGGAGCACGGTGGACATCGCGGCCCTTGATCCCAACGGTGACGAGATCCGCGCGATCCGCGGGAACGAGATTGCGATGATCTTCCAGGAGCCGATGACCTCGCTCAACCCCGTGTACTCAATAGGCGAGCAGATCATCGAGGCGATACAGCTTCACCAGGCGGTGAGCAAGGCAGAGGCCAGGGAGCGTGCGATCGCCATGCTCGACAAGGTGGGCATTCCCGGCCCCAGACAGCGCGTCGACGAGTACCCTCACCAGTTCAGCGGTGGCATGCGGCAGCGGGCCATGATCGCCATGGCTCTCTCCTGTAATCCGGGTCTGCTCATCGCCGACGAGCCGACCACGGCGCTGGACGTGACCATCGAGGCACAGATCCTGGCGCTGATCAAGCAGTTGCAGGCCGAGTTCGGCATGTCGCTCATGATCATCACCCACAACCTCGGCGTGATCGGCGAGATGGCCGACGAGGTCGTGGTCATGTATATGGGCAAGGTCGTCGAAGAGGCGCCACTGGCCGACCTGTTCCGGAGCCCGCAGCATCCCTACACACAGGCGCTGTTCCGGTCCATCCCCCGCATCGGGCGGAAGGACCGCCTGGTGCCCATCGCCGGGTCGGTGCCCAACCCGTACCGGATACCCAGAGGCTGCTCCTTCGCCCCGCGGTGCAACCGCGCGGAGAGCCGCTGCAGGAACGAAGAGCCGCCTGTGTTCGCTCTGGCCGGCAGGCACCGGGCCAAATGCTGGCTCTACGACCGGGAAGGGACGGCCTGCCAGAGGGAGGCACAAGCGTGAACCAGCCACATTCCAGGCCCAGACTCTTGCAGGTAAGGGACCTCAAGAAGCATTTTCCGGTGCAGAAAGGCACGCTGCGGCGGGTCGTGGGGCAGGTCCGGGCGGTTGATGGCGTCTCATTCTACATCCTGGAGGGCGAGACCCTCGGGCTGGTTGGAGAGAGCGGTTCCGGCAAGACAACGGTCGGACGCTGCATCAACCGGCTCTATCGCCCAACTGCCGGCACCATCGAGATGTGCATCGATGGCACCGTATACGACATCACACGGGCGGAGAAGGAAGAGCTCAAGCAGGCACGGCGGCACATCCAGATGATCTTCCAGGACCCGTACTCGTCTCTGAACCCACGCATGACCATCGGGGACATCATCCAGGAGCCGCTGGTCATCCACCGGATCGGTACCCCTGAGGAGCGGAGGCACCGCGCCGAGGAGCTGCTGGAAAAGGTTGGGTTGGACAAGGACCAGATGAACCGCTTCCCGCACCAGTTCAGCGGCGGCCAGCGGCAGCGCATCGGCGTGGCGCGTGCGCTCAGCATCGCCCCACGCCTGGTCATCTGCGACGAGCCGGTGTCTGCCCTCGACGTGTCGATCCAGGCGCAGGTGCTCAATCTGCTGGCAGACCTTCAGGACGAGTTCAGGCTCACGCTGCTCTTTATCTCCCACGACATGAGCGTTGTCGAGTACATCAGTGACCGTGTGATGGTGATGTACCTCGGCAAGATCGTCGAGGTCGCGCCGACGGACATCATCTATCAGCGACCACGGCACCCGTATACCGAGGCGCTGCTCTCGGCGATCCCCAAGCCGGGGGTCGGCACGAGCAAGGACCGGATCATCCTGCCAGGTGGCATTCCCGACCCCGCCCATCCCCCGCCGGGATGCACGTTCCATACGCGGTGTCTGTACGCGCAGGAGATCTGCCGGACTAAGGAGCCTGCCCTGGTGGCGCTGCCGGACAACCCCGATGCGTTCGTGGCCTGCCACCGTTACGGCGAGCTAACGTTGCGGGGCTTTGAGTAGCGATTGATTGGCAGGTGACTGGCCGGTGCTGGCGGTTCGTCGGGGCCGGCAGGTCGTCGCCGTCGAGTCTGGCCGGGAGTGGCAGCGGCTTTGCACCCGAAAAAGACGACGGAAACCACGTGAGGCGATGCGGGGAGGCGAGGCTTTGTACATCGATAGGGGCTACTGGCAGCTCGTTGTGCTCGACGGAGAGGGACGCCACGCGATCCCGGGGGACTTTGACGGGGATGGTCGCATAGAGATCGTAAGTGAGAAACGCTGGTACCGTCCAGCGACCTTTGAGCGGGGTGGCATCGAGCCCAACCTCGCACTGCGGTGCGTCGGGGCTACGGTCGGTGATGTGGATGGCGACGGCCTGCCTGAGGTCATCGGCGCGGTCCGCAGGGATGCCGACGGGGCTCAGCACTTTACCCTGTGCTGGTACAAGCCAGAGGAGGGCCTGTCGCGCCCCTGGAGGGCACATCGGATATGCGAGGAACGGACCGGGCAGCCGCACGACATGGTCGTCGCCGACGTGGATGGCGACGGGCGCAATGAGCTGGTCGTGGTACGGATGTATATCCCCACGCCCAGTGTGGCCATCTACAAGCCCGGCAGTGATCCCACGCTGCCATGGTCAGAGACGATTGTGCAGGCCGGCACTTCCGGCGATGGCACGACCGTCGGAGACTTTGACGGAGACGGCACCGCCGAGATCGTCGCCGGCCCCTACTGCTACCATCCTCCTGAAACCGGACCGCTCGCTTCCGGATGGCTACAGGAGCCGCTCGCCCCCGGCTTTCGTGAGATGGGCGTGGCAACGCGGATCGACATCACCGGCACGGGCACGCCCGATGTCGTCTTTTCAGAGTCGGAGTATCCGGACTGCCGTGTCGCCTGGTTCGAGTATAGAGATGGGGCGTGGATCGAGCATCCCCTCGATGAGGGCCTGAATTTCGTCCACTCGCTGGACGCCTGGCGTGACACTGAGGGGGGCGTGCACATCTTCCTGGCCGAGATGAACGAGGGCGGTTGGGAAGCTGGGCTGAATAACGACGCGCGCCTCATCGAGTACATCAGCACCGACCGCGGGCTTACCTGGACCCGCCGCGTCATCTACAAGGGTTTTGGTACCTTCCAGGCCGTTGCCTGCGATGTGGACGGGGACGGTGCGGTCGAGATCATCGGCACTCCGGCGGTGACCGGGCAGGGCATGTACCCTACCAAGCAGGGAGTCTACCTGTGGAAGTCGCGCCGAGGGTCAGATTTCCCGGTGCGGTACAGGCATCGTTTCCTGGATCGCAGCAAGGGTTGGACAGGGACGGACCTGCTGGCCGTTGACGTCGATGGTGACGGTCTGCAAGACGTCGTCTGTGCCGCCTGGTGGTACAGGGCCCCGGCTTGGGAGCGCCGTCGCATCCCCGACGTGTATCAGATCATCAACGCCTGCGACCTCGATGGCGACGGGCGTATGGAGCTGATCGGTACCAGGCCGAAAGCGGTTGAGACCAGCGAGTGGTATCCCAGGCTCTCAAGTGACATGGTCTGGCTCAAGCCTGTCGATCCGCTCAAGGGGGAGTGGCAGGTGTTTGACATCGGCACGGCGACCCCTGGCGGCGGCAGCCATCGCTGGCCGCACGGCACGACGATCGCCCCCGTGCTGCCCGGGGGACGCCTGGCTTTCATCGCGCGGGGCTCCGGGCCGCTCGAGCTGTATGAGGTGCCGACCGATCCCGAGGCGCTGCGTCGGCCGTGGCCCAAGCGCTTCTTTGCCGACCCGCGGGACGTGGACGCGCGGATGGTCCCGGTCGATCTGACCGGCAACGGCCTGCTCGACCTGGTCGCAAGGTGGACCTGGCTGGAGAACCTTGGAGATGGGACGTTCCGTGCGCACAGGATCGTCGAGCCCCACGACGAGCAGACCAACCCGGCCGGGTTCAGGGATGGAGAGCACCTGGTTGCCGACATCAACGGCGATGGGCTGCCGGATGTTGTGGCCTGCGAGGAGCATGTCGCGTGGGGCGAGACCCCCCGGCGGTCCTACTTTGCTCGCCTGGCCTGGTTTGAGCATCCGGGCGATCCTACCCGGGGGCCGTGGCGGATGCACGCCATCGATACCATCCGCTCTCCGCACTCGCTCTCTATAGCCGATCTGGATGGAGATGGCGAGTTGGAAATCATCTGCGGGGAGCACGACCCGTTCAAGCCCTACCGTGCGCGCCCCAAGCTCTACGTCTACAAGAAGGCGGAGCCTCAGGGTCGCGCCTGGACGCGGCACGTGATCGACGACCGCTTCGATCACCACGTGGGTGCCCGGGTGATCACACTTGCAGGCGGAAGACTGGGGATCATCAGCCATGGCTGGATGGAGCCGCTGTACCTGCACCTTTGGGAGCCGGTTTGAACGCTCCAGCGGCCGCGCCACAGGACGGCGCTAGTGGCAGCACGGGAAACGTCCCTGTCGGATCTGACAAACCCTTAGGAGCACACTGTATGGCCGACCTCGAGGCTCTGCGCGCCCTTGCATGCACGCTTCGTCTGGAGGTACTCGAGATGACCGCACGCTACGGCGGCCATCCCTCGAGTTGCCTTTCGGCGGTGGAGATCCTCACCGCCCTCTACTTCGGTGATGTCCTCCGCTACCGGCCGCAGGAGCCAGAGTGGGCGGAACGGGACCGCTTTATCCTGAGCAAGGGCCACGCGGCGCCGCTCTTCTATGCGGTGCTGGCCCATGCGGGGTACTTTGACGTGGGCGAGCTGCGGCACTTTCGCGAGCTCGACTATCCCTATCATGGGCACCCCATCCAGGAGACGGCGCTGGGCATCGAGATGACGACCGGGTCTCTGGGGCAAGGGCTCTCATTCGGCCTTGGGCAGGTTCTGGCGGGGCGCCTCAGTGGCCTGAATTACCGCGTATACGTTCTGTTGGGCGATGGCGAGTGTCAAGAGGGCCAGGTGTGGGAGGCGGCCATGGCGGCGGCCCACTACGGAGCGGACCGGCTGACCGCCATCGTCGACCACAACAAGTATCAGCAGACTGGGCCCATTGCGCGCGAGCTCTCACTCGGCGACTTTGCGGGCAAGTGGCGGAGCTTTGGCTGGCATGCGGAGGAGTGCGACGGGCACGACCTTGGAGCACTCATCCCCAGGCTGAGGGACCTGCAGACGGTTCAGGGCCAGCCACAGGTGCTGATCGCCCACACGGTCAAGGGGAAGGGAGTCTCGTTCATGGAGGCCGACTACACCTTTCACGGCCGGGCGCTCACAGCGGAGCAGATGGCGGTAGCCCGTGCTGAGATCCTCGGACTCTCGTGCGTTGCCAAGTCAGGAGCATAGCAGAATGCCTCTGGGTCAGTTGGCGGGTCTCGCGCCTGCCGAGCAGTTGCGGAGCGTGTTTGGCCAGGCTCTGCTCGAGGTGTGCAGGGAGGAGCCTCGAGTGGTGGTGCTGGATGGTGACCTGGGGAGCTCTACCGGCGCACATGCCATGCGCGCCGAGTTTCCTGCGCGGTTCTTCAACCTCGGCATCGCCGAGAGCAACATGGTGGGCGTCGGTGCCGGGCTGGCGGCGTGTGGCTACGTGCCCTTCCTGGTCAGCCTGTCCAGCTTTTTGCTCTGCAACGCATTCGACCAGATCCGCCTGTCGGTGTGTATCGCTGGCCTCAACGTCAAGCTCGTTGGCAGCCACAGCGGCCTGACGACGGGGCGCGAGGGACCTTCCTCCATGAGCATCGAGGACTATGCCCTGACCGGCGGGTTGCCCACAATGGTGATCCTGGTCCCCAGCGATCCGGCGTGTATGCGCTGGGCCGTCCGCGCCGCCGCTCAACACAGCGGGCCGGTTTACATCCGATCGAGCCGTGAGGCGTTGCCGCACATCTATCCCGCGGGCTATCGGTTTACTCTTGGCAAAGCCAACGTCGTGCGTGAGGGACGCGACGTCACGCTGGTCGCGTGCGGCCTGATGGTGGCGGTAGCCCTCGATGCGGCCGTGCTGCTCGAACGGGAGGGGATCGAGGCCAGGGTGCTGGATGTGCACACGCTGCGGCCGCTGGACGTGGACGCGATTGCTGCCGCCGCGCGCGAGACGGGGGCGATCGTGACCGCCGAGGAGCACCTGATTCGCGGTGGCCTCGGGGCGGCTGTGGCGCAGGCGGTCGTGAACACCTGGCCTGTGCCGGTGCGTCACGTTGGGCTCAACGATGTGTATCCCATGTCCGGGAGCGTGGAGGAGCTGATGGCCAGGTACGGCCTGACGGCAAGGCACGTCGCCGACGCGGCGCGCGAGGCTATCGCGGCCAAGAGGAGGTGAAGAATGGCATCCCTGGAGCTCGCGAAGCGAGCTGTTGCGACGGTGGAGAACAACCTCGGCGGTTACCCGATGAATACGTTCCACGCCGTTGGCGACGTCAACGGCGATGGACGGCTGGATATCGTCGTCTCGGGCCGCACCGGGCGCATGGTCTGGCTGGAAAACCGAGGGGTTGACCAGACGTGGGTCGAGCACCTGATCGACCCCAACGTGGATGGCATCGAGTGCGGCGGATCGGTCGTGGACCTGACCGGCAGCGGCTACCCCGATGTGATCGTGGGCAGCGGTGGCGGGCATGACGAGATCTGGTGGTGGGAGAACCCTGGTCCAGAGGGCGGCGTGTGGGTGAAGCGAACCATCCTCAAGACGGGTGCCTGCCAGTTCCACGATACCCTTATCGGCGACGCGCTGAATGATGGTGGCAGGTGCCTGGTGTTCACCAACCAGCGCGGACCGGGCGGCACGACCGTCTACTGCCTCCCCCTGCCGGCGGATCCGCGCGTCACGCCCTGGCCGAATGTGATGATCGTCGGGCAAGGCTTGAGTGAGGAGCTCGTCGGGCCCGAGGGCAACGTCCTGAAGATGCAGCCGGAGGAGGGCATCGCCATAGGCGATGTGGATGGCGACGGCCAAAACGAGTTGGTCTGTGGCACGCACTGGTTCAAGCGCGTGGGAGCCGGGTGGAAGGCCTTCAGGTTCGCGCGGGGCTATGTCACCACCAAGATCGCCATCGCCGATGTGGATGGAGACGGACGCAACGAGATTCTGCTGGCGGAGGGCGACCCCTACATCTATGGCAAGACGCAGGGAGGCAAAGCGGCCTGGTTTAAACCTCGCGATGACGTGACCGCGCTCTGGGAAGAGCACGTGCTGGTGGAGGGCCTCCTGGACGCGCACACGCTGGCAGCGGCTGACCTCCGGGGCACCGGTGCGGCCGACGTCATTGTCGGCGAGATCGGGGTTGCCAGTGAGACGCGCGGATACAAGATCCGCCCCCCGCGCCTCCTGCTCTTCGCCAATGACGGACGCGGAGGGTTCACCCGGGAGGTCCTGGACGAGGGTACAGGCATCCACGACGGGGTGCTGGCGGACATGCGTGGGGTTGGCAGGCTGGACCTGGTGGGCAAGCCGCTGCACGGCCCAGAGAGGTGGCACGTGCACGTCTACTTCAGCGCCCTGGGCAGATGACCTGCGGCGCTCCTCACGGCAGTGGAAGGCGGGAGAGAGAATATGAAGATGACCCTGGCGATGATCGTGGGCACGCGGGACTTTTTTCCCGCTGAGCCGGTACTGGCAGCCCGGCGCAGCGTCCTCAAGTTGCTGGCAGGGATGGGGGTCGAGGTGGTCATCCTGGAGGAGGATGCCACCCCTATGGGCGCCGTGGAGACCTGGGAGCAGGCGAAGCAATGCGCGGCGCTGTTCCGTGCCCACCGGGACCGCATCGACGGCATACTGGTAGTGCTGCCTGTGTTCGGGCCGGAGCGCGCCATCGCCGACACAATCAAGCTATCCGAGCTTCAGGTGCCGATCCTGGTGCAGGCCTACCCGGACGACCCGGCCAGGCTCGATGTGGCCCATCGCGGAGATGCGTTCTGCGGCAAGATCTCGGTCTGCAACAACCTGTACCAGTACGGCTTCCCCTTCTCCCTGACTGGGATGCATACCGTTGACCCGGGCGATGAGAGCTTCTTGGGCGATCTGCGGCGGTTCCTTGGGGTCTGCCGGGTGGTGCGTGGCCTTCGGAGGGCGCGCATCGGCGCTGTGGGGGCCCGGCCAGGCATATTCAACACTGTACGCTACAGTGAAAAGCTCCTGCAGGCCAGCGGCATCACCGTGACCACTGTGGACCTCTCCGAGTTGTTCGGCGCCGCCGGCAGGCTTGCTGACAGCGATCCGCGTGGGGCAGAGCGCGTCGAGGGGATCCGTGCCTACATCCCGGCGCCACAGGTGCCTGCCGCTGCGCTGACGCGGATGGCTCGGCTGGCCATTGCGCTCGACGACTGGATTGCAGCCAACGAGTTGGATGCAGTCGCCTTTCAGTGCTGGACCTCCATCCAGCAGAACTATGGCGTGAATGCCTGCACCGTGCTGAGCATGCTGAGCGAAAAGCTGGTGCCTGCGGCTTGCGAGGTTGACGTCACTGGCGTCGTGGCCATGTACGCTCTGCAGCTTGCTTCGGGCCGGCCCAGCGCACTGGTGGACTGGAACAATAACTATGGCGCCGAGCCTGACAGGTGCATCCTCTTCCACTGTGGCAACTGGGCCAGGAGCTTTGTGCCCGAGGCGCACATGGCCAACGCCGAGATCCTCGCCACGGTGCTCGGGCAGGAGGCGACGTGGGGGAGCGTGTCGGGGATGGCGCCGGCAGGCCCGCTGACCTTTGCCCGCATCAGCACCGACGACCGGCGTGGCTGCATCAAGGCCTACGTGGGCGAGGGCAGCTTTACGGCGGACCCTCTGGACACCTTCGGATGCCGGGCGGTTGTGGAGGTGCCGGCCCTTCAGAGGCTCTTGCGCTACATCTGTCGGAACGGCTTTGAGCACCACGCAGCCGTGAGTGCTTCTCATGTGGCTGCCATCCTGGCCGAGGCTTTCGAGGTCTACCTGGGTTGGGAGCTCTATTACCATAACGGCGAGGTCTGAAATCATGTGGCAGGAGCTGTTGCGGCGCCAGGCGGAGGGCCGGCCCATCCGTCTGGGGGTCTCGGGCGCCGGCTGGATGGGTTCGGGTTTTGTGGCGGCGGTGGCTCACGTGCCCGGCATGGAGGTCTGCGTACTGGCCAACGAGGATACGCGTGCCGCGCGCGAGGCCCTGCTCGCGGCAGGGGTCGATGCCGAGGGCATCCGGGAGGCCGGGGATGTTGGGCCCGCCATGGATGCCCTCAGCTGTGGCAAGAGGGTGATCACGGGTTCCTATGCGCTGGCCGCGCAGCTTCCGGCCATCGACGTGGTAGTCGACGTCACGCCATCGCCGGCCATTGGTGCCGAGACTGCGTACGCCGCCATACAGCATGGCAAGGATGTGGTCCTCGTCAACATTGAGGCCGATGTCACGGTGGGCCGCATCCTGAAGCGCCTGGCCGAGCGGGCGGGGGTGCTGTACACGGTGTCGTCGGGCGACGAGCCGGGGTGCCTGATGGAGCTATGGGAGTTCGTCAACACCCTGGGCTACGAGCCGATCGTCATCGGCAAGGGCAAGAACAATCCGCTCGATCAAACGGCCACGCCTGACACAGTGGCTGAGGCGGCCCGCAAGGCCGGGAAAGACCCCTACCAGGTCGCCTCTTACGTGGACGGCACCAAGACGATGTTCGAGATGGCATGCGCAGCCAACGCCACCGGCTGCCTGCCCATGCGCCGGGGGATGATCGGACCGGAGGCGGACCTCAAGACGGTCTCGCAGGTCTATGCTCTGAGGGAGGACGGAGGGATCACGCCCGCGCCGGGGATGGTCGACTTTGTACAGGGCGCTGCGATGGCGGGGGGCGTGTTTGTGACGGTGCGCGTGAGCGATGCGCGGCTCTGTGCGGACCTGGAGTACCTCAAGGTGGGTCGTGGCAGCTACTACACCTTCTTCCGCCCCTATCACCTCTGGTTCCTGGAGGCGCCGATCTCGGTCGCGCGCGCACACCTCTATCGGCAGACGACCCTCGTGCCCCTCGACCGCCCGGTCACCGAGGTGATGACGGTGGCCAAGCGGGACCTGCGGCCGGGCGAGCGCCTGGACGATCTGGGTGGGTACACTTTTTACGGCGTGATCGACAGGGCGGAGGAAGCGCGTGCCCTCAACGCCCTTCCGGCAGGGCTTGCACCGGGCGCGGCGGTCGCGCGGCCGGTAGCGGCGGGCGAGGTCGTGCGGTGGGGCGACGTGCGCCTGGATGAGGACAGGCTGGTCGTCAGGCTGCGGCGGCAGCAGGACGCGCTCTGAAGGCCCCCCTCGGGCTGCTGCTCACGGGATGAGGCTCGGGACATGTCGGCAGACACTGAAGGTGTGATGGACTGTGGAGAGTGGGCAGGGCTGGGCTCTGAGGCTCTCTACCAGGCCCTGCGCACGATGTACACCATTCGGTACTTCGAGGAGAAGGCCGAGGAGCTGTATGCCCTGGGCAAGGTGCATGGGACGATGCACCTGTACATCGGCGAAGAGGCAGTGGCGGTGGGCGCCTGTCTGGCGCTGCGCCCCGATGACTATATCCTGAGCACCCACCGTGGACACGGCCACTGCCTGGCCAAGGGCGCTGATGTGAAGCGGATGATGGCCGAGTTCATGGGAAAGGCGGCTGGCTATTGCTGCGGCCGCGGCGGGTCGATGCACATCGCCGATGTCGGCACCGGCAATCTTGGGGCCAATGGAGTCGTGGGCGGCGGACTGCCCATCGCACCGGGGGTCGGCCTGGGGATCACGCTGCAGCGCTCCGATCGCATCTGTCTGTGCTTCTTCGGGGATGGGGCAGCCAACGGTGGCGCCTTTCACGAGTCGCTGAACCTCGCGGCGATCTGGAAGCTCCCGGTCGTGTACCTGTGCGAGAACAACCAGTACGCCCTGTCGTTGCCATTCCGGAAGGGCTTTGCCATCGAGCGTATCAGCCTGCGCGCAGCTTCGTACGGCATGCCAGGAATCACGGTCGACGGCAATGACCTCTTCGCCGTCTACGAGGCAGTGCGAGATGCGGCAGTGCGGGCCCGGAGAGGGGAAGGCCCGTCGTTGATCGAGGCGGTGACCTACCGCTGGCGTGGACACTCGAAGAGCGACCGCCAGCGCTACCGCACGCGCGAGGAGGTCAGGGAGTGGATGGCGCGCGACCCGATTGCACGGCTGCGCGCCAGGATGGTGGAGGCCGGCTTCTTCAGCGACGAGGCGCTCGAGCAACTGTCGGCAGAGTGTCGGCAGGCGATCGAGGATGCCGTGGCCTTTGCCGAAGAGGCCGACGAGCCGGATCCGAGCACGATCATGGATGGCGTCTATGCCTGAGACGGCTTCGGGTCGCGAGATCAGCTATGCCGAGGCCGTGCGCGAGGCGCTCCGCATGGCCATGCAGTCGGACGGACGGGTGTTCCTGCTCGGAGAGGACATCGGGGTCTATGGCGGTGCCTTTGGTGTGACCGATGGCCTTCTCGAGGAGTTTGGCCCCGAGCGTGTACGAGACACGCCCATCTCCGAGGCGGCCATCGCCGGGGCGGCTATCGGAGCGGCACTCGTGGGCATGCGGCCGGTGGCCGAGATCCAGTTCATGGATTTCATCACCCTGTCCATGGAGCAACTCGTGCTTCAAGCGGCCAAGATTCGGTACATGTTCGGTGGCAAGGCGCGAGTGCCCCTTGTGCTACGCACGCCTGCCGGGTCGGGCACCGGAGCGGCAGCGCAGCACTCGGAGAGCCTCGAGGCCTGGTTCGTCCACGTGCCGGGCCTCAAGGTGGTCATGCCCTCGACACCGCATGACGCCAAGGGACTCCTCCTCGCCTCGATTGAGGACGACAATCCGGTCATCTTTGTCGAGCACAAGCTGCTGTACAAAGTCAGAGGCCCGGTGCCAGAGGGTTACTACACCATCCCTCTGGAACAGAGCGAGGTCAAACGTGAAGGGCGAGACCTGACGATCGTCGCCACATCCATCATGGTGGCCCGTGCTCTGGAGGCCGCGACACTCCTTTCTCGGGAAGGAATCGAGGCGGAGATCATCGACCCGCGCACTCTGAAGCCGCTGGATGATGGGCCGATGGTCCGCTCGGCCATCAAGACTGGCAAGGTGCTCGTAGTGCATGAGGCGCCGGTGACAGGGGGCTTTGGCGGCGAGGTAGTGGCGCGGCTGGTCGCGAGCGAGGCCTTTGACTATCTCGAGGCGCCGATCCGGCGTCTGGCTGGGCTGGACGTCCCGATCCCGTACAACCGGGAACTCGAGCGGCGGGCGGTACCTCAGGTCGAGGACATCGTGCGGGAGGCGCGGGCACTGGTCCGCGGCGAGTACTAGGGGAAGGGTGCGGTGGCTGTTCCGGTCTATATGCCCAAGTTCGGCATGACCCAGACCGAGGCGACGGTGGTGCGCTGGCTTCGGCAGGAGGGGGATGTCGTGGAGCAGGGGGATCCCCTCCTTGAGGTCGAGACCGACAAGGTGCTGATGGAGGTGGAGGCACCGGCGAGCGGGGTCCTTCGGGGAATCCGGGTTGAGCCAAAGCAGGTGGTGCCGGTCGCGTCGATCATGGCGTATATCGCTGCACCCGGTGAAGAGTTGGTGGAGGGGGACATAGGCGAGGGGAAGGCTGCCGCGGGCGGGCCGGTGGTAGCCGAACCTTCGCCGCGGAGGGCGACGCCCCTCGCGGCAAAGCGTGCTGCTGAGGCAGGGGTCGACATAAGCGAGGTTCCGCAAGCCCGGCGGTCGGCGCGCGTCACGCGGCAAGACGTGGAGGACTATCTGGCCGGCCGGCCGCCACGGAGTCGCGCCACGCCTGCAGCGCGGCGCGCGGCGCGCGAGCGGGGAGTTGAGCTGGGTCTGGTGACGGGTAGCGGCCCGCGGGGACGCATTCAGCAGCGGGACGTCCTGCTTGCATCGTGCCGGGCGGCTCCGTCGCTCGGGGAGGGGGGCGACGAGGTAGTGCCCTACGAGGGGCTGCGCTACCGCATCGGCAGCCGCCTGCAGGCGAGCTATCAGGTCGCCCCCCACATCACGCTGACTGTAGAGGCCGACATGACGGCAGCAGAGAGGCTGCGGGCGGAGCTGAATGCACTGGCTGACCGGGCTGGAGGGCCCCGGATCACGGTGACCGCTATCCTGGTCAAGGTCTGTGCCTGGGCGCTGCGGCGGCACCGGTGGGTCAATGCCTCGCTGGAAGGGGCCGAGATAAGGCTGCGGCGTGCGGTCAACGTCGGCGTGGCGGTGGCCCTCGATGATGGGCTGATCGTGCCCGTGATCCACAATGCCGACCGGCTGGGCCTGGGGGAGATCTCGGCGCGGCTCCACGACCTGGGCCGTCGTGCCCGCGAGGGGGCTCTCAGCCCCGATGAGGTGAGCGGCGGGACCTTTACGATCACCAACCTGGGCATGTTTGGGGTCGACCGCTTTACGGCGATCATCAACCCGCCCGAGTCGGCGATCCTGGCGGTCGGGCGCATCGCCAAGCGCGCTGTGGTGGTGGAGGGGTCCGCGGGGGATAGCGTGGTCGTGCGCCCCACGGTCGCCCTGACGCTCTCAGCCGATCATCGGGTGCTGGATGGGGCAGTGGCTGCGCGGTTCTTGGAGGACGTGGTGCGCGCGCTGGAGAGCCCGGCCATCGTCCTCTGGTAGTGTGGGGAGCGGTTGGCAGAGTTCCTGGAACGGGCAGCGAGGCACGAAAGGCCAAGCCCGCTGCACTGCGAGGAGAGAAGGGAGGACTGACTTATGCGTATCGGCGTGTTCACTGTGCTCTTCCAGAACCTGCCATTTGAGCAGGCGCTGGACAAGGCTGTAGCGGCGGGGGTCACGGCCGTTGAGATCGGGGCCGGCGGGTATCCGGGCAGTCACCATTGCCCGGTGGACGAGTTGCTCACCAGCGCTGAGAAACGCAAGGCCTACATGCAGGCGATCACCTCGCGGGGCCTGATACTCAGCGCTCTGAGCATCCACAACAATCCCGTCCATCCGGACAGGAGGGTTGCGCAGGAAGCCGACGAGGTCTATCGCAAGGCCATCCGGCTGGCGGCGCTCCTCGAGGTGCCCGTCGTGAACACCTTCTCCGGCTTGCCCGGGGGCTCGCCGCAGGATGTCAGCCCCAACTGGGTCACCTGCCCCTGGCCACCCGAGTTCACCGAGATGCTCAAGTACCAGTGGGATACGGTGACCATCCCCTACTGGAGAGCTGCTGCTCGCCATGCCGAGGAGCACGGGGTAAAGGTCGCCTTCGAGATGCACCCCGGGATGCTCGTGTACAACGTCTACACTCTGCTCAAGCTGCGGGATGCGGTTGGCCCCGTGCTGGGCTGCAACTTTGATCCCAGCCACCTCTTCTGGAATGGCGTCGATCCGGTCGCAGCAATCCGTGCTCTGGGAGAGGCCATCTTCCACGTGCATGGCAAGGATTGCTACGTCGACCCCTACAACGTCGCCGTCAACGGGTGCAACGACAACAAGCCCTACAGCGAGATACCCAGGCGCTCGTGGACCTTCCGCTCCATCGGATACGGACACGATGCCCGGGTCTGGAAGGACATTATCAGTGCGCTGCGCCTGGTAGGCTACGACTATGTCATCTCGATCGAGCATGAGGATCCGCTGATGTCGACCGACGAGGGTCTGGCCAAGGGCGTGGCGGTGCTGAAGGAAGCCTGCATCTCGCAACCGGCGGGGCACATGTTCTGGGCGTGAGGCCGCTTTGGGGGGAGCTATGGGTGGGAAAAAGATCGTCATCATCGGTGCAGCAAGCGCCACCTTTGGGCCAAAGGTGCTGCGTGACATCGCGCACTTTACCGAGCTGAAAGGGTGCACGCTTTCTCTGGTCGATATCGATGCGGAAGCTCTGGAGGCCTATCGCGGTGTGGCCGAGCGGGTCAATGAGGCTGCCGGAGCAGAGTTGCGGATCGAGGCGACCACCGAGCGGAGAGAGGCGCTCCCGGAGGCGGACTATGTGCTGACCTCCATCGCCCCGCCGCGAAACGAGCTATGGCAGCAGGACTGGGAGATTCCCAAGAAACACGGCTTGCGCCCGGCCTACGGCGAGAATGGCGGGCCGGCGGGCCTTTTCCACACCCTGCGCAACACCCCCTTGCTCATGGGGGTGTGCCACGACATGGAGGAGCTGTGCCCCGGCGCGCTCCTGTTGAACCACACCAACCCTGAGAGTCGGCTATGCATGGCGATCAGTCGGTACAGCCGGATCAAAGTCCTGGGGTTGTGTCACGGGGTCATGATCGTCCTGCCGCGACTCGCCACCCTGCTGGGGCTGGCGCTGGGCGATCTGGACGTGGTGGCAGCAGGGATCAACCACTTCACTTGGATTCTCGAGTTCCGACACAAAGAGACGCGTGAGGACCTCTATCCGCTCCTGCGCGAGAGGCTGTCGCAGGCCCCCTCAGACTTTTTGCCCCTCTCGCGGCTGGTGTTCGACCGATTTGGCCTGTTTCCGACGCCAGACGATCACCACATCGCCGAGTACCTGACCTTTGGTGCGGAGACTGGCGAGCACAGGCCACCTGACTTTGGCGCCCGGGACCGCGGCAGGGCGGCGAGGCTTGCCAGGTGGTGGCAGCAGGCGCGGGGCGAGGAGTCCCTCGATGAGTACTTTCGCGGTCACTCGTGGGCCGATACCCTCGCTTTTCGGATCATCGACGGGGAGGTGAACGACCGCGGCCACTGGCTGGAAGCGGTGAACACAGTCAACCGCGGTCGGATTGAGAACCTGCCCGACGATGCGATCGTGGAGGTGCCGGCGCTGATTGACCGACACGGTGTCCATGCCCTCCATGTTGGCAGGCTGCCACAGGGCATCGCTGCGATGCTCAGGCGTGAGATCCTGGTGCAGGAGCTGGCGGTGGAGGCAGCGATCAAGGGAGACCGCAGCCTGGCCCTACAGGCTCTGCTGGTCGACCCGGTGGTCGATAGCGCGGTGGCGGCAGAGAGGATGCTGGACGAGATACTGCGACTGCAGGCGGACTATCTCCCCCAGTTCAGCTGAGGGACGATCACGCGGAGGTGGGAGGAACATGGCAGAGCCCCCGCTCTGGGAGCTCCTGATTCTCGATGCAGATCCCCCGGTCGCGCCCTATCAGGGGCTGGGGAGCCTGGCGGTCGGCGACCTGGATGGCGATGGCTTCGTCGAGCTTGTGACCGGAGGCGATGGTGCGCTGGTGTGGTACCGGCCACGCACCTGCGAGCGCGGCGTGATCGCGGAAGGCAGGTTCGGGGTGGGCCTCGCCATCGAGGACGTGGACGGCGACGGGAGACTTGAGGTGGTGGCCGGAGAACAGGCGCCCGTGCCCGTCATCACGTGGTTCAAGCCAGTGAGTGGGCTGCGCGGGCCGTGGCTCCGGCACGTGCTCGACCCCGCCTGCGCTGCGCAGGCCCACGACCTCCTCTTCGCGGACCTCGATGGCGACGGATGTAGAGAGCTCGTGGCCAACGCCGCCTATCAGGCGTGGGGCGTGTATGTCTACAAGCGCCCGACGGATGCTGCCAGCCCGTGGCTCAAGGCCATGGTACAGGAAGGCTACTCCCAGGAGGGGCTGGCTGCAGCAGACCTCGATGGCGACGGGCGGGTTGAGATCGTATCGGGCCCAGACTGGTACGTGCCGCTACCCGAGGGGCCGATGGCGGGCCCGTGGGAGCGCCATACGTATGCGCCCGGGTTTCGGGAGATGAGTCGTGTCGCAGTCGTCGACATCACCGGAAACGGCCGCCCGGACGTGGTCATCGTCGAGTCGGAGTACGTCGATGGCAGGCTCTCCTGGTTTGAGAATCGCCTCGGGCAGGATCTCGAGCGCCCATGGGTCGAGCACCGGCTGGCTGATGGACTGGTCTTCGCCCACTCGCTCGAAGCGCGGCCAGGGCCCAATAGGGGCGGGGCACGAGTGTTTGTGGCCGAGATGGCGTCGGGGGGCTGGGGGCAGGCGTACAACTATGATGCGCGCCTGCTCCAGCTCTCGACGACTGATGGTGGGAGGACGTGGCAGCACGAGCTGTTGTACCGGGGCACTGGTTCGCATCAGGCACTGATGCACGATGTGGATGGGGACGGTGCGCTCGAAGTCGTCGGCAAGGAGTGGAAGTATCCAAAGGTCCATATCTTCAGAGGCCGGGAGCGGCTTTCGCTGCCCCTGCGCTTCGAGCACCGTTTCCTGGACCGTGACAAACCCTACACAGCGACCGACATCGTCACGGTGGATGTGGATGGAGACGGGCTGCTGGATGTGGTCTGCGGTGCCTGGTGGTACCGCAATCCCTCCTGGGAGCGCTACACCATTCCAGGCGTCTATCAGGTCCTGAACGCGTACGATCTGGATGGCGATGGGCGGCAGGAGCTGGTCGCTACCCGGCGGCGAGCCAATACAAGCAGCGCCTACGAGGGGCTTTCCTCAGAGCTGTGCTGGCTCAGGCCGGTCGACCCGGTCCGCGGCATATGGGAGGAGCACTGGATCGGCACAGGCCACGGCGATTGGCCGCATGGGACGGCCGTTGGTCCCTTCTTCTCGCCAGGAAGGCCGGCGCTCATCGCTGCGTACCATGGCGTCAATCAGGGCCGCCCCCTCTACCCCGAAGTCTTTGCAGCGCCGGACGATCTGACTCTTCCCTGGCCAAAGCACGTCGTGGCTGAGATCATGTACGGCGAGCAGCTTGTGCCCTACGACATCAACGGGAATGGCAGGATGGACCTGGTCGCCGGGCCGTACTGGCTGGAAAACACCGGCGAGGGCTTTCGGGTCCACGAGATTGCCCCCGGCTTTGGAGAAGGGTACGTACCGCTGACCGACACGGGAACCGGCACGGGGCCCGTCAGGAGTGAGAAGGTGGACCTGACGATCTCCCGGGTCGCCGTGGCCGATGTGAACGGCGATGGCTGTCCCGACATCGTCGTTGGTCAGCAGGGGTTGGACTTCCAACACCGGGTGACTCCTTTCTCGCGACTGGCTTGGCTCGAGAATCCCGGGGACCCCCGTCAGAAGCCGTGGCCGCTGCACGTGGTGGACAAGGTGCGCTGCCCGCACTCGCTGGATGTGGCGGACCTCGATGGCGACGGTGAGCTGGAGATTGTCGTGGGCGAGCACGATCCGTTCAGGCCCTACCGTAGCCGGTGCCGGCTCCTCGTGTACAAAAAGGCCGAGCCGGGCGGGAGGGCGTGGCTGCGCTACGTGGTGGACGACCGGTTCGAGCACCACGTCGGCGTGCGGGTGTTCGAGGTAGCCCCTGGGCAGCTGGCTGTCGTGAGCCATGGCTGGGTAGATAGCCGCTACGTCCACCTGTGGGAGATACGGAGATGGTGAGGATGCAGCGAGCCCCCTGGCTCGAGCCCCGGCTGCGTTGCCGGCTGACGCTGGAGGTGGGTGCCGCGCGCCACGAAAGGCTGGACAGGCCCGTCGAGGTGGACCTCGACCTGGCACAGAGCCTCTCAGAGCCCGAAGCAACGCGGGCCTGGCGCGAGGGGTCGTGGCGCGTCGTCGAGGTCGGCGCGCGAGGCGAGCTGCTGGATGACGACGTGCCTTTCCAGCTTGATGCAGCCGCGCCTGGTCGGGGCGTCCTGATCTTCCTGCTGCGCGGGGTGACGCTCCCCGACGCCGTGCGCCGGTTCCAGGTCTACTTCGATCCCGACGGATCGCTCTCTGCCCGCCCTCGCTTGCCTGCTCTCGTTCAGGTGGCCGATGGCGTGGAGGACGAGGGCCAGGAGTGCTTTGAGGTCCGTACGCCCGATGCCACGTACCTCTATCAGAAGCAGGGCGCGGGTTTCTCGAGCCTGTTGGACCGGGACGGGAACGACTGGATCGGCTACCATCCTCAAGGTGGCTCGGCGGGCCACTACCGTGGAATCCCGAACCTGGGCGAGTGTGGGCACCCCGGCTACACCAATAGCTGGAGCCGACTGGAGAGCTGCGGCCCTCTGCGCGCCCGGATTCACTCCGAGACTCTCGATGGGCGGTGGGCCTTTGCCTGGGACATCTTTCCGCACTACGCCCGGCTGACGCTGCTTCGCGCGGGAGGCAGGTACTGGTTCCTCTACGAGGGAACGCCGGGTGGGCAGTTCGATGAGCAGAGCGACTACTGCGTGCGCTCGACCGGCCAGCGAACTGCCGCCTCGGAGGTATGGGATGAGGACATCCCGGCGCCAGAGTGGGTATACTTTGGCAGCGGGAAGACCCGGCGCGTTCTCTACCTGATCCATCACGAGGACGATGACCTGCCCGACCAGTATTGGCCCATGGAAGGGAACATGACGGTCTTCGGCTTTGGACGGCGGTATGGGAGCCTGGAGCGCTTCATGGAGCAGGTGCCGGCGCACTTTACCGTAGGCTTTGCCGAGGATGGGGCTTTGCCTGTCGCCCGGCGGGTGATCGAGTCGGCTTTGAGGGAGCTCGATGTTCGTGTGGGGCCAGTTGAGGACCAGGGGCGTAGCGGCGGCTAAGGGGCAGGACGCAGCCCAGAGGCAGGCGACTGCCGCGGCGACGTGGAAGGGACAGTGGGACGCGAGGCAGCCTGCGGCGGGTCCGAGCACCGCACAATGTCACGTTGTTGGTCAGCCCCGGTTGACCCGCTGTCGCGAGCGGCTACAACGGCTCTGCTCCTGCGGCGAATGGCAGGATGTTGGGATGTTATGGAGGTTGTAGAGATAGGTGGTATAATCAGATGGGTGTGCACCGCTTGTGTGAACGGTGGGTGCGATGGAACGGATGTGAGTCATGCAGCACTATGTGGATCGCATTGTTCGAGATAGCAAGCTGCCGTACTATTACCAGCTCTATGTGATTCTGCGGCACAAGATTCGTCGTGGCGAGTGGCAGCCGGGGGATATGATTCCGCCCGAGTCGGAGCTGGTTGAGCGCTACGGAGTCAGCCGTGTCACCGCGCGGCAGGCCCTTGAGGCGCTTGCCAACGAGGGGCTGATCGAGCGGCATCGGGGAAAAGGCACCTTTGTGGCCTACCCGACCATCGAGCAGGCTCTCACCCGCATCATCAGCTTTACGGAGGACATGCGTCAACGGGGTGCCGTGCCGAGCACGCGCGTGCTATCGGCGAGCCTGGTCCCGGCGCCGGAGGACATTGCCGGGAAGCTGGGGATCGACCCGGGTGACGAACTGGTGCGCCTGGAGCGCCTGCGTCTCGCCGATGGCGAGCCGATGACTGTGGAGGAATCCTACCTGGTGCACCAGTTCTGCCCCGGGCTGCTCGAGCTGGACTACCGCTCTGGCTCTCTGCGAGAGCTGCTCGAGGTACGGTATGACCTTCGCTGGGTACGGGCGAAGCAGGTGATCCGCGCCATCAACGCGCCGCGGGCCCTGGCGGCGATCCTGTCGGTGAAGCCGAATGCTGCGCTCCTGTTCATCGAGCGCGTATCCTTCAACCAGCAGGACATTCCGGGCGAGTACCTGCGCCTGTACCATCGGGGCGATCGCTACAGCCTGTATAACGAGCTGCGAGGCTAGAGCGGATGATGAAGCAACCAGCCGTCCCTAATGGCCAGGGCGAAGGCTGCAGCCGGTATCCCGTGGACGTCGTTTGCCTTGGCGAACTGCTGATCGACCTCTTCCCCACGGAGGTTGGCAGGCCCCTGGCGGAGGTCGGCGCCTTCCGGCCGGCTCCGGGCGGCGCCCCTGCGAACGTGGCCGTAGCGGCCTCCCGGCTGGGCCTGCGTGCGGGCTTCATAGGCAAGGTCGGAGACGACGCCTTCGGCCGGCATCTGCAGCAGGTGCTGATGTACGAAGGGGTCGATGTGCGTGGCCTGCGTCTCGATGCCGAGGCTCGCACCACCTTGGCCTTCATAGCCCAGCCGGACGTGAATAGCTATGAGATCCTCTTCTATCGCAACCCCGGCGCCGACATGCTCCTGAGGAGGGAAGAGCTGGATCGGTCCCTCCTCACCGGCACGCGGTCTTTCCACTTTGGCTCCATCAGCCTGATCACGGAGCCGAGCCGGTCGGCGACGCTGGAGGCCCTCCGCGTGGCACACGACGCCGGGGCCCTCATCTCTTTTGACGTGAACTATCGGCCAACCCTCTGGTCCGATGCGGCGGCCGCCCGCGAGGTGGTCCTTCGCGTGTTGCCGGCAGTCGAGATGGTAAAGGTCAACGAGGTCGAGCTCGGCCTGCTCACGGGCACGGATGACCTGGCGCAGGGGAGCGCGGTGCTCCTTGAGCTGGGACCGCAGCTTGTGGTCGTGACTCTGGGACCGGATGGCAGCTACTTCTGCTGCGCTCAGGGGGCCGGGCATGTCCCGGCGTTCACCGTCGAGACGGTCGACGCGACTGGCTGTGGCGACGCCTTCGTGGCCGGGCTGCTGGCCGGGCTCCTGGCCGCGAAGGACTGGCGCGCGCTGTTGACCGCCGACGACTTGCGCCGCATTCTGTGCTACGCCAACGCCGTGGGTGCCCTCACTGCACTGACGCAGGGCGTTATCCCTGCGCTGCCGACAGGCGAGGCGGTGGACCGTTTCCTCGCGGAGCATGGCCTTACATCGTGACTCGCGTGGAGCGTTGCCGCTGGTCGTAGGAGCCCGATCGCCCGGTGTCGTTCCCTCGTCGAACGTGGCTGCCCGATGGGACCTGCCCTCTTGCCTGCCATCGCCCCTCATACCTCCCTGAGTGCGAGGTGCTCCTGAGACGCGTCACCGTCTGGGCTGCAGCCCGGAGCCAATCCAGTTCAAGGGCGGACAGCCCTCTTCTGTCGTAGGGCGAGGGCCTTGCCCGTCGAGGGACCCCCACCCCTGGGGCATTCCCCGCTTTGCC
>DYEI01000087.1 GCA_020725765.1 Anaerolinea sp.
CCGCGGCGCGCTCGACTGCCCGAAACCGCCCGAAAAGACTGTTCCCCTCCCCCTCGCGGACGCACTGCGTCCGCGAGGGGGAGGGGTCAGGGGAGGGGCCAGCTCCGCGAGGTGCTGCGCAGGCCGCGGGCGCCTGCGCTCCCCTGGGTCACTTGTGGGCAATGGATAGGCCACGGCGGGGGCGGGGTCTGGGGTGGGGGTGGCACCGCCATGGCAGCCGGGGCCGCCCGCATGTGTGTCTGAACAGTCGCCAGGGAATGACCATTTGACACGCCGCCCGATTGGGCGCATATTGGGAGCAGAAACTATTAACTCGTAGATGAGATTACCATGTCGGTCCGATGCGCGCTGCTGGGCCTGCTGGCGCAGCGGCCTCGCCACGGCTACGAGCTGCACGCGGCTTTCGAGGCCCTGGTTGGCGGGGCCGAGAACTGGGATGTCAGCCCGGCCCAAGTCTACAGCACTCTGGCCCGGCTCAAAGAGGCCGGACTGGTGAGGGAAGAAGGGCTCGAGCAGGAAGGTGGCCCGGAGAAGGTGATCCACGCCATCACGCCGGCGGGCCGCCGGGAGCTCGAGGCCTGGTTCTCCACGCCAGTGAGGGCCGAGCACCAGCGAGACGAGTTCTATGTAAAGCTGATGCTGTGCCTGGCGACCGGCGAGGTGGACCCGCTGACGGTGATCTATGCGCAGCGGGCCAGCCTGTACCAGGAGTTGCATGCGGTGACAACGCAGCGCGCCAGGGCCGACCCGCGGTCCGAGCTGGGGTACATTCTCTTGCTGGACCAGGCGGTGATGCACCTCGAGGCCGACCTGCGCTGGCTCGACATGGTCGAGGCCCGGTTGGATGAGGTACGCCGCCAGCCGCTGCCCGAGCCGCAGCCCCGGCCGCGTGGCCGGCCGCGGCGGGCACGGTAGCGGGTTCAGGCCGAGGGCGTGGTGGTTCCGGGTGGGGCGGGGTGCCTGAGGGCGCCTCGCACGGGAGGTATGCGAAATGGCGATAGTGGAGACGAAAGAGCTGACCAAGGTCTACGGCCGGGGCGACGCGGCCGTGACCGCCCTGCGCAAGGTCGACCTGCGCGTGGAGCCTGGTGAGTTCGTGGCCGTCATGGGTCCGAGCGGCTGCGGCAAGTCGACCCTGCTGCACCTCGTCGGCGGGCTGGACCGGCCGACCTCCGGGCGCGTTGCTCTGAACGGGCAAGAACTGTCGGAGCTGAGCGATGACGCGCTGACCCGGCTGCGCCGGCGAGAGATCGGCTTTGTCTTCCAGTTCTATAACCTCATACCGGTGCTCAAGGCGGCCGAAAACGTCGCTCTGCCGCTGGTGTTGGACGGCGTGAGCCCCCGTAAGGCTCAGAGTCAGGCGCAGCTGTGGCTGGAGCGCGTCGGGCTGTCTGACCGCACCGATCACCGGCCTGACGAGCTCTCCGGCGGGCAGCAGCAGCGAGTTGCCATCGCCCGCGCCCTCGCCAGTGAGCCCGCCCTCATCCTGGCCGACGAGCCAACCGGCAACCTGGACTCCCGCGCCGGGGACGAGATTGCAACGCTTCTGCGGCGTGTTGTGGATGAGTGGAAGCGAACCGTCCTGATGGTCACGCACGACCCCCGCATCGCCGCCTATGCCGACCGCATCATCTTCCTGAAGGATGGGACGGTGGTCGACGAGGCCCACCTCGCTGGCGGAAACGACGGTGCTGAGAAGCTGGTGCGTCAGCGTATGGAGGACCTATGAGCTACTACATGAGGCTGGCGCTGCGCTACCTCTGGGGGCGCAAGCTGCGCACTATCCTGACAACCCTGGCCATCGCCTTCGGCACCATGCTCATCTTTGGCATGAACGGGCTGGTGCCGGCGGTCGAGGCTGCCTACCGGCAGCAGCTGATGCAGGCGGCAAGCCAGGTAGACCTCACGATCACAGGCGAGACGCGCAGCAGCTTCCCGGAGACGGCGCTCGATGTCGTTCGCGGTACGCCGGGTGTGGCGTATGTCAGCGGATCGCTCGTCCGACCGGTAGTCGTGGCCCCGGCCGATGCCCCGGTCCTGCCGGATGGCAGCCGGCTCGGCACCATTGTGCTGAGCGGCATCGACCCGGAGACTGCGCCGCAGGTGCGTCGCTTTCGCGCCGTCTCCGGCCGTCTCTTGCAGCCGGGGGACGGGGAGGTGCTCCTCGTTTCGGAGAGCCTGGCCAGAAAGGCCAGCCTCGAGCCGGGCGACCGGCTTCGCCTGCCGAGTGCGGCCGGTGTGGCCACCTTCGAGATTGTGGGGGTGATAGCGGGAGAGCCGGGAGCCATCTCGGATGAGGTCTACACGCCGCTTCCTGTGGCCCAGGCGCTCCTGAACCAGGCGGGCCGCATCAACACCATCGAGGCGCTCGTGGCACCCGGTAGCGATGTTCAGGCGGTGCGCGAGGCGGCTCTGGCGAGGCTGGGCAGCGGGTTCAAGCTGGGAGAGAACCAGGTCGGCAGCGAGCTACAGGCAGCGGTCGAGATGGGCGAGGTTGCCTTCAACCTCTTTGGCGTCCTCACCCTGGCGATGGGCGGATTCATCATCTTTAACACGTTCCGTACCGTCGTCGTCGAGCGCCGTCGCGACATCGGCATGCTGCGCGCCGTCGGCGCCTCCCGGCGGGCTGTGATCGGGCTGATCCTCACCGAAAGCCTGTTGCAGGGCGTGATCGGCACGGCAGCAGGCCTCTGCGGTGGCTACTTCCTGGCCCTGGGCATGGGGGCCATTGTCGGGCCCATCTGGAGCCAGGCGCTGCGCCTGTCGCTCGGGGGGCCCGTGTTCAAGCCGGCGACCTATGTACTGGCTATCGGCCTTGGGATCGGCGTGACCCTTGTGGCGGGCTTGTGGCCGGCCGTCAGCGCGGGGCGTGTTACTCCCCTGGAAGCGCTGCGCCCGGCGGAAGGCGAGGCTAGCTGGAAGCCAGCCCGCCGACGTGCGGCCTTCGGGCTGGCTCTGGTGGTCGTGGCTGTGCTGGGCCTGGCCTCGGGCAACCTCAACCTGGCCTCCCTGGGGGCGGTGCTCTTCCTCGCCGGGCTGGTGCTCGTGGGCCCCGTGCTGGTCCGACCGATCGCTGGGGTTTTTGGCCGGCTCCTGGAGCTGGTTCTTGCCCAGGAAGGGCGGATCGCGCAGGGGAACCTGGCCCGTCAGCCCGGCAGGGCGGCAATCACCGCTTCGGCGATGACCATCGGCCTGGCCATCCTGGTCGCTTTGGGCGGCATGACGACCTCGCTCGAGTCCGGCCTGTTCCGGTACATCGACCAGAGCCTGGGGGCCGATTACCTCCTCATGCCACACTCGATGGTGCTCGGCGGCGGGAACGTCGGTGCCGGACCGGAGCTGGCCGAAGCGGTGCGCAGCGTTCCCGGGATCGCCGAGGTCACGACAGTGCGCCTGGCCATGGGACGCATCGGCGATACCGATGTGCAGACGATCGGCATCGACCCGGAGAGCTATCCGCGCGTCGCCGGGCTCGAGTTCTCCGCTGGGGACCCGGAGGAGGCGTTCGCGGCGCTGGCGGAAGGGCGGGCGCTGATCGCCAATGGCATCTTCTCGGCACAGAGCCGCCTCCAGGTAGGCCAGGAGCTCACGCTGCAGACGCCCGAGGGACCCAAGACCTACCGGGTCGCCGGTATCGGCATGGACTTTTTGAACGCCAAGCTGGCGACGGTATACGTCTCTCAGGAGAATCTGGCCCGGGACCTGCACGAGACTTCCGACATCCTCCTGATGGCCGATCGGGCTGCCGATGCGGATCCTGCCGAGGTGCGGGCACAGCTGGAGCGCATCGCGGCGCAGTACCCCGCATTCTCGCTGCTGTCGGGCGATGAGATGCGCGAGGAGTACAAGCAGATGTACGGCATGGCCATGCGTCTGCTACACCTTCTGATGGTGACGCTGGCCGTCCCCTCGCTGATCGCGCTGATGAACACGCTGGGCATCAACGTCCTTGAGCGCACGCGGGAGATCGGGGTGCTGCGCGCCGTCGGCTCGACGCGCCGGCAGGTGCAGCGGATGATCGTGGGCGAGAGCCTACTGCTCTCCGCGCTGGGGACGGCCTTCGGCCTGCTCGGTGGGCTGTGGCTCGGCTACGTTCTGGTCGGGGCGCTGAATGCAACCGGATTCAAGATGTCGTACTTCTTCCCCTATGGCGGCATCGTGCTGGCGGTCGCAGTCGGACTGGTCTTCGGGGTGATTGCGGCGCTTCTACCCGCGCGGCGTGCGGCGCGCCTGGACCTGCTGGCGGCCCTGCGGTACGAGTAGCAGCGGGCAGGAGCGCGCTGCCGGCGTGAGGTCCAGTCCGCAGCTGTATGGCCGGGGCAGGTGGGTGTGCCCCCGGCCGTGCCCTGGACCCTGCCTCCAGATGCGGCCTTGGGAGTAGTCCCGACCCGGACTATAATACGAGGGCTGCAGCGGCACACCGGAAGGGGGTCTCATATGTCCGACGAGCTGGCCATCGAGGTCCGAAGCCTGCGCAAGTCCTACGGTAGCGTCCGTGCGTTGCGGGGGCTCGACCTCGAGGTGAGGCGGGGGGAGATATTCGGCTTCCTCGGCCCTAACGGCGCGGGCAAGACCACGACTATCCGATGCCTGCTTGACCTCATCCGGCCCAACGGCGGCACAGCTCGCGTCCTCGGCATTGACCCGCAGGCAGACCCGGTTGCGGTGCGTGCGCGCGTGGGGTACCTCCCAGGCGAGCTGCGCTTTGAGGAGGGTGTGACTGTTGAGGGCGCGCTGCGCTTCCTGAACAGCCTGCGGGGCGGCCGTGCGGACTGGGCGTACGTGCGGGAGCTGGCGGAGCGCCTCAGCCTCGACCTCAGGGCGCAGATCAAGAACCTCTCGCGGGGCAACAAGCAGAAGGTTGGGATCGTGCAGGCGCTCATGCATCGGCCGGAGCTGCTCATGCTGGACGAGCCGACCGTGGGACTCGATCCCCTGATGCAACGCGAGGTGCTGCGCCTGGTGGCGGAAGCCCGGGCGGGAGGGGTGACCGTCTTCTTCTCCTCACACAACCTGCCGGAGGTCGAAGAGATCGCGGACCGGGTCGGCATCATCCGGCAGGGCCTGCTGGTCGAGACCGCCGAGACGCGGGCGCTCATCGGGCGTGCGCTGCGCCGCGTGCGGGTGCGTTTCCGGGAGCCGATCCGGGTCGCGGCCCTCGCGGATGTGCCCGCCGTCACGGTGCTCAGCGAAGACGAGGGCCTCGGCGTGACGCTTCAGGTTGAGGGCGAGATGGACGCGCTCATCAAGCGTCTCGCGACCCTGCCGGTCGTCAGCCTGGAGACCGAGCGTCCGTCGCTGGAGGAGATCTTTTTGGCCTACTATCAGTAGAGGGGTGAAGGTCCAGGCGCCGTTCCGGCGAGGGGCCGCGTCTCAATGCCGCCGAACCGCCAAGTGCGAGCCATTGGCGCGGGAGTGGACCCTCGCCCCTGACCCCCATAGGCGCTAACTTGGGGGACGCCAGCGTGCTCTCTTCCACAGGTGCCCCCACCCCTTGGGGCATTCCCCGCTTTGCCTGCTGGGCAAAGCGGGTTAAGCCCCTTGTCCCGCCCCCGCCACGGCCGGGGCCAGGATACAGAATAGAGGGGGTGTCCGTGGGCGGCAGAGCCGCCCACGGACACCCCCATACAAAAAAGAGCCCCCTTCCCCGCCGCGCAAGCGGCGGGGAAGGGGGAGGGGGGATGGGGCAGAGCTGCAGAGGAGCGACCCCTGGGGTCGGAGATAGGAAACCCTGCCGACTGCAGGGGCAGCGCCTTGGATGGGACGTCCCTGGCGGGACGGTAAGTTGGCGCCCGTGGCGGCCAAGGGGTGGGGGCAACAGTGGCGGGAGCGGCGTACGCACGACTCTGTAAGGCGCCAAGACTGGCGTGAGGGAGGCTGAATCGTGTGCACGATCTTCCTTCATGGGCTGCGGCGCAGCCGCGGCCAGATACTGGGCTGGGGGCTGGCTCTGGCCATCCTCGGCGCCTGGATCATCAGCCTGTACCCGAGCATCCTCTCGCTGCGGGAGCAGTACCGGGAGCTCCTCAAGGCCTATCCTCCTGAGATGCTGGCCTTCTTCGGCGGCGTTACGGACCTGACGGATCCGGTCGCCTACCTGGATTTCGTCTTTTTCTCCTACATGCCGATCATCGTCGCCATCTATGCCATCCTGGCAGGCAGCGGGCTGCTGGCGGCCGATGAGGAGAGCGGCGTTCTTGACCTCATCCTTGCACACCCCATCAGCCGGACGCGGCTGTATCTGGGGCGGCTCCTGGCCCTGGGCGCAAGCCTCCTGGGGATTCTCGCGCTCACCTGGCTGGGTTTCGTGGTGCTCTTGCCCGGTTCGGGGCTCGGTGTCGGCGTAGGAGCGATGGCCCTGCCGTGCGTCTCGCTCTTTGCGGTGCTCCTCCTCTTTGGCGCGCTGGCGCTGTTCCTGAGCCTGCTGCTTCCCTCGCGTGGCGGGGCCGCCTCGGTCGCAGGCGTCGTGCTGGTGGCCAGCTACTTCGCCTCCTCGCTTTCGCACCTCAATCCTGACCTGCAGGCCCTGGACCGGGTTCTCCCACTGCGCTACTATCAGGGCGCGGCGGCGGTCAACGGCCTGGATTGGGGAAAGCTGGGCATCCTTCTCGGAGCCGCGGCCCTCTTTGCGCTCCTTGGCTGGGCACTCTTTGCGCGCCGGGATATCCGCGTGGGCGGCGAGGCGGGCTGGAGGCTGCCCGGGGCACGGAGGTCGCGGGCCGCGGCATGAGCACGGTCCCCCGGCCTCGCAGGGATGTGACATTTGGCCTCTTCGGCGCGTCTCAGGATTGAGGGGTGATTTGCCTGTGGCGCAGCAGGAGGCCGGCCGGGCGAACGGCCAGCCCCCGGGGAGGCGCCGCACCATGGAGGAGGGGAAGGAAGTGATGAGAAAGATCAGCCTGCTGTTGGCCGTCGCGCTGCTGCTCGCGAGCGCAGCCTGTGGACCGACCGCGCCGCCTGCCGAGAACACCCCGGCGCCGGTCAGAACCTCCGAGCCGCCTACGACACTGCCGCCGGCCACGGATACCCCCGTTCCGCCCACTGAACCGGCAGAGGTCAAAGTCCAGGTCTACTTTACCGATGAGAACCGCTTCAATGCGGGAACGCTGCCCTTCGAAGTGGCCGTCGAGCGCCTGGTTCCGGCGTCGGCCAATCTGCCCGAGGCCGTGCTGCTAGAGTTCTTCAAAGGGCCCACGGAGGAGGAGCAGGCGCGGGGGCTGCGGGCGATCACCAGCGGCTTCACCGGCTTTGTGCTGGAGGTGAAGGACAGCATCGCCCGGGTCTACCTTACCGGGCCGTGCGTCAGCCATGGCGCGGCCTACAACGTCGCCGCGCTGATCATGCGCAACCTCTCGCAGTTCGAGGAGATTCGTGCCGTGAAAATCTATGACGCCGAGGGCGTCACCGAGGAGCCCGAGGGAGAGGCCAACTCGATCCCACCGTGTCTTGAGCCCTGAGCGAGGAGCGCCCATGGACCAATCGCCCTACTGTGCCGCGTTGCGCTGCAGGCTGCTCGAGCTCCCGAAAGAACAGCTCGTCGCCATGCTGGAGGATGCGGCGAAGAACTGGCTGGCCCACGATGGCCTCTGGTTTCAGGCGGTCGAGGCCCGGTACGGAATGGAGGCTGCCATTGCGCTGGATGCACAAGCGTGGGAGCAGTTCTCTGCCATCGAGGCCCGCCGGATCATGGAGCGGCACGGCATTGCGTCCAGAGGCGGGCTGGACGCGCTGCAGGGGGTGTTGGGGTATCGGCTGTACGCGTACATCAACAGGCAGGAGGTGCTTCGCCCGGATGGGCACACCCTGATCCTGCGCATGAACGAGTGTCGTGTGCAGGCGGCTCGGCGGCGCAAGGGGCTGCCCGATTTCCCTTGCCGGCCGGTTGGGGTCGTGGAGTACAGCAGCCTGGCGCGGGCGGTCGACCCGCGGATCGTCACCCGGTGCCTGGCCTGCCCACCCGACCCGCATCCTGCGGAGTACTGGTGCGCCTGGGAGTTCACCCTGGCCTGACGTGGTCCTGAGGGCCGGTGGAATGTGATACCGAGAGCGCGCCCCCTGGAACGAGGCCCAGGGGGTCTGTCTCGGGGCGGGGAGCCCGGGCAGCTCGAGTTGGGCCTTTCGGAGCGCGACCCGTGGCGCCCCCAGGGGTCGCCGGGATGGCCTCCAGCTATCCTGCGCCCGGGATGCCCCTCCTCCTTGCGCCCTCCCAGGCGGACGCCGCGGCGTCCGCCTGGGAG
>DYEI01000006.1 GCA_020725765.1 Anaerolinea sp.
AACATAAGACGCCCCCTTCCCCGCCGCCGAGGCGGCGGGGAAGGGGGATGGGGGGATGGGGTACCCTCCGGCAAGGGTGGACGGACGGCGGCTAAGGCAGCCTGTCCGCCCTTGAAGGGGAGAGGGCAGGGGTGGGGGCAACGCCGCACAGAGGCGGCCGCGGCTGCCAGCATGCGGTCCGAACAGTCAGGAGGCCTCGGCGGAGAACACGCTGAGGCCGGCCAGCGAGAGCACCGGCCCCGGGCCCGGCATCAGCCCATGCTCGGCGCACCGGGCCAGCCACCAGTCCAGGCTGCGCAGGGTGCGATGGCCCTCAGCGGCGGGGTTCGCCGTGTCGATGGCGAGAAGAAAGCGGCGGCCGGCCCGCGCCAACTCGCGGAAGGTCCGATCGAGGCGAGGCTCGGGGATATGCTGCAGGACGTCGATGCATACGACAAGGTCGATGCTTCCGTCCGGGCAGGGGAGGGCATCAGCGCGGGCGCGCACACAGCGACCCCGGACGCGGGCGACGGCCGACAGGTCGGCGCTCGGGTCGATCCCCCAGGCGGCGATCCCATGGGCACGGAGGGGCTCGAGCAGCCAGCCCTCGCCGCAGCCGACGTCCAGCACGCATTGGGGCCTGCAGGCCAGTATCATCTCGAGGAAGGCCCGGCGTGTGCTGGGCTGGGCCAGCCGCGAGGGGTTGCGCGCATAGTAGGTCCGGTCGTACATCCGGGTGTTCTGATAGCCGGTGTAGTAGCGCTGCTCCTCGTGGATGTAATAGTCCGACAGGATCTCTGGTACCCAGACCACGCGCCCCTGATGACGTGCCACGATCTTGCCCCAGAACTCGGCATCCTCGTGGGCAAAGTCGCTTCCGGCCCAGCCCTCAGGCACCGCTGCCAGCGCCGTGCGGCTGTGCAGGCCATCCTGCGTGTCGATCCCCTGCTCGGGGCAGCAGATTTCCTCAATTGACCCGTCGGGGAGATGGTGCGCTTTGCCGCCATAGGCCGCGACCGCCCCGGGCTGCGACCGCACTGCTTCGAGAAGGCGCTCGAGATGGTGTGGCCGCCAGGCGTTGTCGTCGTCGATGTAGGCCATGTACTCGCCCCGAGCGAGCTGCAGGCCGATGTTGCGTGGCCGTGATGGACTGCCGCAGTTATAGGGGAGCGTGATGCGAAAGATCCGGGGATCGGCGAAGGAGTCGATCACCGAGGCAGTGCCGTCGGTGGAGGCGTCGTCGATGACGAGCAGCTCCCAGTTGCCGTAGGTCTGCGCGAGGACGGACCGGATAGCCCGCCCAATCTGTCCAGCCCGGTTGTAGGTCGGGAGGATGATGCTGACGAGCGGCCCCTCTTGCCTGCTCATAGGCGTTGCCCACCTCTCACCTCAGGGTGTGGCAGGCGCAGCCTGCTGCGGGGCGGCTGAGCTGGCCGCCTCCGCCGCAAGGAGCGCGCGCAGCCCGTGGCAGAGCGAGTGCACGAGAATCGTCTGCACATCCTCAATCTGATCGAGGCTGAAGGTACGAACGTGCAGGCAGATGTCCGCGGCGCTGGCGAGCATGCCGCCGTCAAAACCCACGAGGGCGATGGTCCTTGCCCCGGCTCTCCTCGCCGCGACGAGGGCGCGCACCAGGCCGGGCTCCTGCCCCCGCCGCGAGAGGGCGAGGACGACGTCTCCCCGGGCCACCCGGCCGCGCATTGGACTGATACAGGCATCGTCGTAGACCCAGTCACTCTGCCAGGCCGCCATCGGACCCAGGGAGCTCTCGAGTGGCACTGCCCTGAAGCGGAAGGCGCCTGCGGCCGTGCCGAGGGCAAGCTCCTCGCTCAGGTGCTGCCCAGCCCGCTCGTCGGCCGGCGACGCGACCACAAAGACCCGGCCCTCGCACCTGTGTGCCTGCTGTAACGCCCGTATCGCCTCCACTATCCGCGCCTCGGGCACGGTGTGCAGAGCCCGGTACACCTCCTCCCGGTAGCTGGAGACCGCGCCGGACACGACGGCCTCTGGCAACTCCACGACTCGCCTCCCGCAGGACGCCGGCTCTTCAGCCCGAAGAAGGAACAGCGGGCGGACGGACCCGTGAGCGGCCGGTGGCGCGCGCAGGGGCGCGCTATGGCCACGAGGTCTCCAGGAGTGGCGTCACGATAGCCTCCTGGATGACCGAGTCGTCGCCGCGGCTCACGATGAAGACGATGAGGTCCGCAACGGCGCGAGGGTCCTGTAACCTGGCGGGGTCCGGCATGGGGATATCGGTGTTGGCAAAGCGGTCGAAAAAGTGGGTGCGCATGCCGCCGGGTACGAGGACGGTGGCCTTGATGTTGTAGGGTCGCCCCTCCACGCCCAGCCCCCGCGTGAACCCGACCAGGCCCCACTTGGAGGCATGATAGGCCGCTGCCTGCCCCCAGGCCCGCTTGGCGGCGGTCGAGGCCACGTTGACGATGTGCCCCCGACCCTGGCGCTTCATGACCGGCAACACCGCCCTGCAGAAGAGGAAGGGGCCCCGCAGATTGACGGCGATCACCTCGTCCCACTGCTCGATGCTCATGCGCTCAATGCCGACGGTGTGGTCAACGCCGGCACTGTTCACGAGGATGTCGATACGGCCATGCTCTGCCGTCGCGACGTCCACAACGCTCTGGACGTCCTCCGGGTTCCGGACGTCGGCCACGAGGGCAACGGCCGGCCAGCCCTTCTGTCGGACCTCACGGGCCACGCGCTCCGCCTGTGTGCTGGAGATATCGACGACCAGGACGGCCGCGCCCGCGGCCGCGAGGGCGTGGCTTGTTGCCTCCCCCAGCCCCGAGCCCCCGCCGGTAACGATGGCAACCTGGCCGGCCAGTGACTGCTGCATGCGGCGTGCTCCTGTTCATAGACTTTGACACTTCGCCGGGTACGGCCGGGCTGCGCACTGCGCGCCGGTCGCGTGGCGTTCCTGGTGCTGAGAAAAACAGCAAGGGGCGTGCCAGGAGGGTGCCTCTCGATCTGATATCGGGGTCAGGGGTTCCGGCCTATGAGCGGGGGGAGCGGAAGCGCAGCCAGAGCGCGAGGCCCACCGTGAGGGCGGTGATCACCACGCCCCACGCCTCCATGGCAGGGAGGCCGAACACGCCGGCACTCGCCAGCAGGGCCCCATAGTTGAGCGCACTGTGCAGGCCTGCCGCGAGGAGCAGAAAGCGCCAGGGCCTGCCCGAAGCATAGCCATAGGCCGCCAGAGCGGCTGCGGCGGTGTGGAAGGGGACGGCATACAGGCGCTCGAAGAACCCTGTCAGCCCGGCTGGCCCCAGAAGCTGGACGGTCGCCCACGACCAGCCTGCTGCGAAGATGAGGTTAAAGACCCAGAAAGCCTCCATGGCGCCATACCCGGCCCCGGCAGCAGCCCCGACGGCGAGCCCGGCCCGCCGGTCGCTCCGGGCACCCAGGCCGCGCAAGGCCAACAGGGTCACGAGCAGCTTGGCGCCCTCCTGCACGATGCCCGACATGGCCACGGCGGGTGCTCCGGCCAGCAGGAGGTAGCGGCCGACTCCTGCCGGGCCGAGCAGCGAGAGTGTCACGGCACCCACCGCTCCCTGGATGGGCACCTGCACGAGGGCGATGCTCAGGGGGAAAAGGAGGGCCGCTGCCCCGAAGGCCACCCACAGCCATCGCCGGGCAAGCCACCCCCAGGCGAAGCACACCAGCCACGGTGCGGCAAAGAGCGCGGCCAACAGTGCCGACCTCCCGTCCGGGCGGCCGACGAAGTAGAGCGGGTTCATCACACTGCTCCTGTGTGTGCAGGGCCCCGCGGGGTCCGTTGGGCTGCTAGTCCCCCGTGAGGACAAGGCGCTGCGCGCCGTTGTCGTATTGTAGCATCCGGTGTGGCGCGTCGACCTCGTACCAGGCCTGTTGCCTGGCCTGCCCAAAGTCGAGCTCGACCCGCCAGCTCTCAAAGGTTCCAGCGGGTACCTGGACGATCTCCCTGCCCCGGACGCGCACGGTGGTGCTGATCCTCAGGGCGTTGGCCGGCACCACTACGAGGGTCGTTGCCTCGTGCCCCTCGGCGAAGGGTATAGCGCGCAGAGTCATGAGGAGCTGATCATTGTCGAGGGTGTTCTGCGACACCTTGACGTTTGCCGAGCGTTGCTCGCCGTTGGCTACCGCTTCGATCCTGAGGTCCTCGCCGGCATAGGTGTACTCGACCGTCGCTTCCGTGCCCGGCGCGCGGATTTCCTTGTGACCGCGCACCGGGCGCAGGGTGGCATCCACGAGAACCTGTGACGATTGTGTGATGGCACCGGCCTCATCGGCTTCGGAGAGCACCCAGCCCCCGCCCTCGCGGGCCACGCTGAAGGTGGCACTGCCCAGGCGGTTGCCTTCGGCGTCGAGGATATCGTAGCGGGCCACTTCGCCATCCTGCCATGGCGCGTCGCCCAGAGTCAGGGCAGCGGGGCCGGCACGGCAGCCCGCCGACAGGCTCAAGATGGCAACGAGCGTGACCCCGAGCAAAATCCCCTTGCGCATGACTCCTCCCTATCTCGCAGCGGGCGTGTCCCTCCCGGTCGTGCGGCGGGCAGGCTGCAGCATTATACGCCCAAGTGTAGAGTTGTGCCAGGTGCACGGTCCGGCCGTGGGCGGTGGTGTCGCCTCCGCCCCTTCGCTTCGCGCGGCGGTGGTCAGCCTGGGCAGGCGCACCTACCCCGCTGCCGAAAGCCAGCCTCCACCCTGCGGGGCGTTGCCTGCGCCCCGCCCCCGCGGCGCGCTCGACCGCCAGAAACCGCCCATCTGTCATCACCCCTCCCCCAGGCAGGCGCGCGGCGCCTGCC
>DYEI01000088.1 GCA_020725765.1 Anaerolinea sp.
GCCTGGGGGAGGGGTAGGGGTGGGGGAACTCTGTAGTTGCAGTGCATCGCCGCCGCTGCTCGACGTGTTTCCATGCGCTATCGCATCCCCCATGATGCTCTGCAGGCCGAGTTGTGGGTAATGGATAGCGCAGCGCGGGGGCGGGATTAGGGGCTTAACCCCGCTTTGCCCAGCGAGCAAAGCGGGGAATGCCTCAGGGGTGGGGGTCCCTCGATGGGCCATGTCCTCGCTCTACGACCGAAGAAGGCTGTCCGCCCCTGAAGCATAGGCAGAGAGGGACCTGGATCTCGGAAGCCCGAGATCCAGGTACAACAGGGGTGCAGTCGAGCTCCGAAACTATGGCTCGTGCCGGAAGACGCCCGTCACCAGGCCATAGTACACGGTGTGCAGGTCCCCCCGCGGATAGCAGTTGGCCAGGAGCTCGGCATCCAGCCGGTCCGTGACCTCCCCGGTCAGAACGACCCGGCACTCCAGATGGAGCGCTGCCTCGGCAAGGTAGGGCGCATCGACCGTCTCGCCGCGCGCTACCGTCCACCCATGCTCGGCGATCTTGTCCACGTCGCGGCCGGAGACCGTCCCACACCGGTTGACGGCGCGCTCAAACCCTTCCGGCATGCGGTTCACGGTGAACGCCACCGCGCGGTTGATCAGGTCAAAGGTGTAGCGAGATGGCCGCACCAGCACGGTGCATATCGGCCGGCTCCACACGCGCCCAAAGAGCGCCCAGCCTATGGTCATCACGTTCGCCGGCCGCCGCTCATCGCGCACGACCAGAAGAAGGCCCGGACTCGCCAGTTGCGCCATCAGGTCCGGCACTATGGAAGCATAGTCTACGGTAGCAAGCCTCATCCTATCCCTCCTTCGGGGCCAGTATGCCCTTGCGGGCAGTTGTCCGGGTTCTATTCAGGGTGTGGCCGCAGGCCCCGCACAAGCCTGCCGGCGCGCACCCCCTCCGCCGTCCCGCGTTGCCGAACCTCCCGCCGCCACCGAGTCTGGCCTCTTCAGGTCGCTGTCCAGCACCGTTGCCTCCAAGACCCCTGTGGCTCCGTCCTGCATGCCTCACGCCGTTGCGGCCCCCACCCCGCGCCCCTCCCCCGAGCGGGCATGGCATGCCCGCTCGGGGGAGGGGCGCGGGGCATAGGCGCGAACTTTGGGAGCCGGCGCTCCCGTCCGCTTCGCCCGACCAAACCCGGTGGCGGGCCCTGCGCGGGGCTCGCTTTCTTGTACCCTCGCCCCCTCCCCCTGCCCCCTTCCCCGCCGCCGAGACTGTTGCAGGGATATTGTCAGAAAGGGGGTCGACAAGAC
>DYEI01000089.1 GCA_020725765.1 Anaerolinea sp.
CAGCCTGTCCGCCCGTGAACGGCCGAGGGGCAGCGATTGCAGCAGGCTGTCCGTCCCTGATTCTGGGCAAGGCAAGAGGCAACGCCTGCCGGGCTATGAGAACAGTTGGAGCTGGCTCTTGCGATCGGCCAGCCCGAGTGCACTGACCAGGCGCGCTCTGTCGGGTGCTGCCCGCAAACCGGGCAGCGCCCCATCGCGCAGGAAGCACAGGCCCAGCCGGGCGAGCTCCTCGCGGGCCCCGGGAGAGACCTCCAGCCTGTACCTCCATAGCGCCACGCGCCGCTCGGGAATGACGAGCACCCTCTGGGTCCCTGCCCCCGGACCGACAGGCAGGCCGGCGAGGGCAGCGGTATCACACAGCCAGAACTCGCAGGCAGGCTGCCCCGCCTCGCACCAGACCAGGTCCGGCCCGGGTGCCTCCGATCCGGCGCGCAGGGCCTCCTCGAGGGTCAGCTGCCTCTCCTTCGCCGTTACGTGCGGCTCGTATCCGACCTGCACGCCCAGCTCCTGAAGCTCGGCGAGCACCTGTCGGCGCCAGGCGAGCATCTGAGCAGGGGTCTCTGTGGCCGCCAGCAGCCATCGCCCGGGACCAGGCGCCTCACCGTACGATTCCAGGCAGGCACGGATGAGCCGCCAGGGCGGGGCCAGCGCGGCGGGGAAACGGCGCGCGAGCTGGCGGAGGAGGTCGAGGTCGTCCACAGGTTCCTCGGGGCGGAGGAGGTGGCGGATGGCGCGCTCCACGCGGTCCGCCAGGGGTACCGTGCCCTGTGGTGGTTCAACAAGCCACCAGGTGACCTCCTCCGTGTCGCTGCTCGAAGGCTGGACGACGAGCTCGGAGCCGAGGGCCGCCTCGAGCCCGCGCCGCACCGCCTCTTCGATCTCCACGCGAAGGGTCTCGGCCTCCTCCGGAGTCCGGCAGCCCCCGAGGAGCCCCTCTCGCGCCAGGGTGCACCAGATGGGCCCGTGCAGGATGGTGAAGGGCGTGCCCTCGCCGCGGGTCGAGAGCACCGACACCGCGGCGCGCACGGCCAGCTGCCTCGCCCGCTCCAGCCGATCGCCAACGGGCCTCGCTGTCGGCTGCGATCGGCCGTAGACCAGGTGGTGTTCGGCACGGCGAACGACGAAGCGGCCAGCCGGGCGGTCGTCGAGCGCCCCGTGCCAGGCATGCAGGAGGGGCAGCCCCGCTGTCGCACCGGCGAGGAGCAGGCTCTCCAGGTGACGGGTCGCTGGGGCCTGAAAGACGAGGGCGAGGCGGCCCCCGAGTGCGAGGGCGGGCTCCAGGGCCGCCAGCGCCGAGCGCAGGGCCCGCAGGTAGCGGGCCTTCTCCGGGGTCCGCTGCGCAAGGAGGTGTGCTGCAGCGCGGGTGCCCTCCCTGCCAAGCAGCCAGCCGCTCCAGAGGTAGCTGAGGGCGGCAAAGGTCGGGTCGAAGCGAGGCAACTGGGAGAGCGCGAGCCTCACCTGCCCCTGCAGCCGCACCGACACCTTTGGCAGTGGCTCGGTGAGCAGGCAGGCCTGATCCGACGCGGCGCTGGGGTCCTGTGCGATGGGGCGGCCTCGCGGCCACGTGCCGATTGCGGCGGCTGCCCGACAGAACGCCCGCCACACGTTGATCTCCCTGTACTGCCTGGGTGGCTCGAGGGATCGGACGGCCTGCCAGCCCTGCTCGGCGGCCTGATGCAGGTTGCTGGCCTCGTCCATGGTCGCGAGCAGGGCGACGCGGAGAGCATCGAGCAGGGGGCTCTCGGCGAACAGGAGCTCGATCTTGAGGACGAGGGCGGTCAGGGCGTAGAGGTTGCGCGGGGTGTAGAGGTCGAGCAGCCGCTCGATCAGCCGGAGAGTGGCCCCCTCGGCACGGAGCCGCTCGGCAACCAGCCGGCGATAGAGGCCTTGCCTGTCGGCGGCAGCGTGCCGCCCCAGCTCCTCCTGCGGGGTCGGCTCGCGTGCCGCGTGCCCGCAGTGGGAGCAGGCATAGTCGCGGAGGAGCGGGAGGCCCGAGGTGCGCTCCCACAGAAACGCCTCTGCCCCTGTGGGCTGGCCGCAGCGGCTGCAGGCGGTGGCGTAGAGGCCATCGAGGTGCTCCCCGAGGGGCCGATCGACTTTGGGGGATTGCTGGATGCGGGTTACCGCTCGCGACAGGTCCTCGGCTCTCGGCGGCGCCGCCTCGACGCGGATCAGCAGCGAGAGGAGAGGGTTGCGGGCCACGCCGATGGCCCGCCGCCCGGAGGCCTGTGCGGCATGCAGCACGCTCCCATCCTGGCAGAAGGGGTCGAGGACCAGCTCGCCGGGGGTGGTCAGTGCGGCGATGTAGCTCTCGGCGAGGGGCGCGTAGACCGGACGGCGGAAGCGGGCCAGGAAGCGGTCCGCAGCCGTTGCCTCGGGCGGGCTGTAGATGTCCAGGATACCCTCCATGGGACACCTCCGGCCTGTGCCGGGTTGGGGCGGCAGGGCCTGCACCGCCGGCCTGTGGTGATCGATCACCCTAATCACAGTATAACACGACGTGTCAACTCCCGGGGAAGGTGGGGTGTGGTTCACCCCGGGGCAGGCTCATCTGCGCTGTTGGCAGGCCCCCCACCCCCGGCGCCAGGACGGTGACCGACGACATCGCTAGCGCAGACACAGGGGCAGGTACACCCGGTACTTCCAGCTCTGGGAGTAGAGCCCCAGCGAGGGGTCGCCGTAGAGGTTAAAGTCGGTGCAGTTCATCCACAGTTCGCCGTACCCGTCCAGGGTCAGGGTGCCGCGGCAGGCAGCGAGGGCCTGACCGATGGGCTGGCCAGTGGCCATCTTCTGGAAGATGTAGTAGCCGAAGGAGGCGTTGTCGGCGCTGCCCCTGGCACTCCAGGCGCCGAGATAGTACCAGCTGACTCGCGAGCTGCTCACCGTGCCGACTGCGCCGTTCGCAAGCAGCCGGTAGCCCAGGTTGGACGTCTCCTCCGGCCAGCCGTTGTTGCACGAGACCTGCACCACAAAAGAAGGGGTGTCGTTGGGAAGCTGGGACACCAGCGACCCGGAGATGAAGAGCGTGTCAAGCGTCTCGGAGGGGTATTGGGTCACGCGGTCATAGGGTGTCGGGAGAGCGGCATCGGTGTACCAGATGCGCCGGTAGGCGGCGTAGGGCGAGCCGTGCCCCCACCAGGTGACGAACCCGTATCGGCCCTGCCAGGCCCCGACAAAGTTGCTGGCGTTCAGGGGGGCGTTGCAGGTCGTGAGGGGATACGCCGTGCCGTCAGCGTACACGCCCTCCTTCTCGTAAAGCGTATAGACGCCAAACCCCGTGGCAGCGGCGCGCGACTTGAGGGCCTCGCCCCAGTCGTCGCCAAAAGTCCGCCAGTCCTCGGGGTAGTGCTGTGTGCCCGGGCCGTCCTGTGGGCCGTGGTTCGAGATGGCCGCAGCGACCAGCAGCTTCTTGCGCCAGGAGAGGTTGCCCTGCGCCTGCCCGTAGGCGATGAGCTTGGCGAGGATGGCATCCAGCTCGGCATACGAGCCGTAGAAGGGGATGCGCCCGACATAGACCTCCGCCAGCCGGTCGATGCCCCCCGGAACCCCGACCTCCGCATACTCGCCGTAGTAAGCGTCCCCATCGGGATTCCAGCTACCGGTCAGATCCGAGTAGAACATGTCTGTAGGGGACTCGAAGTAGGTCTGGTAAAAGGAGTAGGGGTAGCACCTCTTCATCGGCACGCTGGTCGCCGGGTCATAGGTCGCCGGGTCGGGGTTGCCGATCAGGAGGACATAGTCGATCCCCTCGGAGAGGTACCGGCTTGCGAGCCAGGCGCGGATGTTATTGGCCCGGGCGTCGGCGCTCGCGCCGGAGAGGTAGTGGGTTGCGTCCGATACCGAACCCTCGACGACGACCTTGACCGTATGTCCGGCGGCCCGCTTGGCCTGCACGAAATCGGCCAGCCGCGAGCTGTTGGCCTGAATGGTCGAGGTGGTGATGATGACATAATCGTTGTAGGCCTGGGCAGGTGCGGGGGCGGCCTCGCCCGATGCAGCGGCCTCGGGGTAGTACAGGGTCGCGGCCTCGGCGTTGGCAAGGGAAGGCTGGAGCCGCTGCCAGAACCTCTCCCTCAGGGGGAAGGCCTTAGGGGCTGGGGCGGGCGTGGCCCGGAACCGCAGCTCGGCGCGGCCACCCTCCAGCCGGCGCAGCCGACCTTCGGCCGGGCTGTAGGAGCAGGGCGTATACGCAATGGTCACGATCTGCCACTGGCGATAGGCACCCCTCGAGACGATGCGGAGCGGTGCAGCGGGGTGGAAGGCCGGCTGCCCGTAGATGCGGGTATCCCTGCCGTTCCGGATCACGGATGGGTCCTTCTCCCCCCAGCGGACGACCGGCCCGCCCGGCTGGTCGGAGGCGACCGGGGGGCCGGGGGCGAGGTCGAACGCGCTCGGCACCTCCACCCAATGGCCGCCAGTGAGCTCGAGCTGCAGTGAACCCCAGTCGATGCCGGGGGGCACGAGGAGCTGCGTGGTCGTTACCGGCAACAGGGGCTCCCCCGGGGCTGCACAGGTGTCGAAGCCTACGGCCTCGACCACGTGTCCGAGGGACGTCTCGCGGATGGTGAACTCGCCCGCTTCCGGGAGCGAGAGCACAATCTGCTGGGGCGTCGAGGCGGCCGAGAAGGCAGGCTGGCCGGGTCCCGCGGAAAGGGCCGGGGGCAGCCGTCCGGGCCGCGGATCCTGGCCGAGGCCCAGACCCAGGGCTGGGGTGACCAGGAGTCCGAGGGATAGGAGCGTGGTCAGTAGGATGAGGCTGGCGGTGAGGAGCTGGCTGCGGTGGTGGAGCGATGTGTTGGGCATGACGGTTGCTCCCTGGGACGATCTGAATCTGCGACAATGTGTGTGCAGGGTCTATTTTGTGTATACTGGAAGAGATGTCAACCTTCGTGGCGTCGTCGGCTGGCGTTGAGGTGCAGCGCGGTCCGGCGAGGGCCAGGTCCCCCTCGGCTCGAGGTTCAGGGGCGGACAGGCGCGTCCTCTATCGATGGCAGGCGCCCGATTGTAGGGGCGAGGCGACGCCTCGCCCCGGTCAGGCGGCTGGCGGGTGTGCATGCCTGCGGCGCCGCGCGGGGCTGAAAGAGGCGAAGCCCCTTCGGGGCTGCACGGGCGGGCAGGCGCTGCCTGGCGACACAGCCGCTGAGTTGGCAGCCATGCAATGGCAGATCGCATCCTGGCCCCTCCGTCCGCGAGCTCGGCGGAGGCTTTCGTCCTGCACAGGACCACCTGTCCGCCGTTGAACGGCTCGAGGGCCGGGGTACGTCCACTGTGAGGAGAAGACCGCCATGCTGCACATGACGACCCATGGACCGGTGCGCAAGCTCGTCATGGCGAGGGCGTTCTTCGGCCGGAGCTTTTACCACACGGCCGCTTACTGGGTCGACGGGCTGCTCATCGATACGGGCTGTGCCTACAGCGCGCGCGAGCTGCTGGAGGCAACCCGGCCGCTTCCTCTCGCACGCATCGTCAACACCCATTGCCATGAGGACCACATCGGCGGCAACGGGCTTCTTCAGCGAGAGCGCGGCGCGGCCATCGCGGCCCATCCCCTCGCCCTGCCGGTTCTTGCCGACCCGCGACGGCAGTACCTGCAGCTCTACCGGAGGGTCTTCTGGGGCTGGCCGCGACCATCACGGGGCGATCCGATTGGAGATTGGGTCGAGACGGAGCACTATCGCTTTCAGGTGATCGCTACCCCCGGCCACAGCCCCGACCATATCGCCCTTTTCGAGCCCCGGGAGGGATGGCTCTTCTCGGGCGATGCCTTCATCGGTGGGCAGGACCGCGCCGCCCGGCCGGACTATGACATGTATGCCATCATCGAGTCGCTCAGGCGCATGGCCGGGCTTGACCCGGCCTGGCTCTTCCCGGGCAGCGGAACCGTGAGGCAGCGCCCAGCCGAGGAGATGCGGCACAAGATCACTGCTCTCGAGGAGCTGGCGGAGAAGGTGCGGCGGCTGCACGACGAGGGCCTGCCAGTCGAGGCCATCCGCCGACGCCTCCTCGGCCCCGAGCCGGGCATCCGCTGGCTGACGCTGGGGCACTTTGGGGGCGAACACCTCATCAGGGCCTTCCTGCGCGAGCGCTAGGCTCCGGCGGAACCCCGTGCTCAACTTGGGCAAGAGCCAGACTCATGGTATTATTCTGTGCATCGCAGGCGACGGGACCTGAAAGGGGCAGACACCATGGCAACGATGGAACCCGAAGCGCCGCTCTTGACCTGCGGTATGCGCTTTGCCCTTCTGGACGAGCACGGGGAGGAGATCAGCGCCGGCGATGGCGAGGTCTCGCTGGCAGTTGAAAGCCTCTCCCTGCTGCCGAGGCTGCAGGCTCCGCTTCTTCTGCCCTTGCGGGATGTCGCGGATGTGATCCCTGGCCAGTACACGCTCGAGCTTGCCCTCCTCTCTGGCGAAACCCTCAGGCTTTCCCACCTCGGTTACCACTTTGAGGATTTCACGCGTCAGCTCTGTCGCCTGCGGAATGAGCTGCTCCTCACCGATATGCTCATGCATGAGAGCCTGCGCCGGTCGGGGGTCGGGGCGGATTTCGTGCTGACCGATGCCGGGGGCGGTGAGGTGCAGAGGGGGCGTTGCGAGGTGCGCCTCTACGACACGGCCCTCGTCCTCTTGCCGGAGCGGGGGGACATTGTCCGGCTCACCTACAGCGATTTCGCCAGGGTTGAGGACCAGAACTATGTCCTCAGGATCGTCTCAGAGTATGGCGAGGTCGTTGCGCTCAGCAAGATGGGCCGCGAGCACGATAGCCTGGTTCGCTCCCTCTCCGAGGCGATGAACGCCCTCGCCCTCAAAGTGCAGGCGATGATACGGGAGCTGTTGCCCGGAGCCGGCCCTGCCGTGCTGCGCCGCGCCGGCCAGCTGCTCAAGGAGGGCAGGGCGGCCCGCCGGTCCGACATCGAGGCCCTCTCGCCAGACCTGTGGGCACAGCTCGTGGAGCACCTGTCGACAGCGGGGATCCGCGAGGAGTACGAGTTCCTGACCTCCCTCGGGCAGGCGGACCGGGTCAGCATCGGGATCAAGCGCGGCCTGATGGGCGATCTGACGGGCGAGTATGTGTGGTTCCTTGTGCCCATCTACAGCGAGGACCCGGCGCGGCCGGGCAACGCCATCGTCATGGAGGCGTCGAGCGGAGAGGGCGGAGGTCGGGCGACCTATGTCTTCCGCATGCTGAGCCGTGCCGAGTATGCCCGCCCGCACGACCTTGCCGCTCTGCATGCTGCCGCCGACCGGTGCCTGACGAGTATCAACCGCTGCATGCAGGCCGTCAACTTTCGCCGTGAGCCAATCTACCTTCCGGAGCGCAGGCTGGCCGAGCCGGAGTACGCCCGGTACCGGCACGCGCTGCGCAAGCTCCCGGCCCTGCAGGAGCTGCGCCGCCTCTTTGTGGGGCGAGTCGCACACGTGGCGTCTTCGCAGTGGCAGAGCGACATCCTGGACCTGCTCCGCTTCAATGTGAGCGTTCAGGACGACCAGGCAACCTGGCGCCGTAGAGCGTCGTCCTGAGGGTCCGCCGCCAGCCTGGCGAAGCAGGGGGAGGCAGATGAAAGGCGTAGTGCTGGAGCAGCCTGTCGGCGAGGTCTGGGTAGTCCGGAGCGGGGAGCGCCTTCGGGCGACCCGTACGCTGGCCCTCAAGGACCGGGACGCCATCGAGACTGGCGCCAACTCGTACGTCCCCTCGGTTCACGACAACCCCAGTCCGTCCTCCGGGAAACAGGCGAGCGACCTGTGCCTCTTTCCCAACACCCGGGTGGTTCTCTCGATTCGCCGGGGGCTGATCGCCGGCGTGGAAGTCCAGGAGAGGCTGGTGGGCGCCTTTACCGAGGCGCCGGTCGTGACGCCGATGGCCGAGTGGTGTGGCAGCGCCTGGGTCGAGGTCGCTCCGAACGGCGACACGGTCGTCGCTGCGAGCCGCGCCGGCGTGCGGCACCGGCCCAGGGGGCGCGTCGTCGCGTTCAGTGATCCGGACGGCAGGCAGCAGATCACTGCGACTGCCGGAGGGATCACAGCACCGGAGGCCATGGACCAGCGCTTTGCCCGCGCCCGGGAGGTCTGGGAGAATAGGGGCACCTTCTATGCCGCATCCCTGTACGGCCAGATGGCAGCTGCAGTGGCGGCCAACCAGGAAAAGCTCGTCGCCCATTTTGGGGCGGTCGCCGATCGCTTCGGGCTGGATATGGAGGCCGTGAAGCAGAGCCTGGCGCAGCAGCAGGAGTGGCTGCAGGTGCAGGCCGCGAACTATGGCCAGCAGGCGGCTTCCATGCAGGAGGCGGACCTGGGCCGGGCGATCGTGGTGCCCGTGGACCGTGCCCTTGAGTATCAGGGCGCATCCTTCCGAATTGTCTCGGCCAAACGCGAGCCGACTCGGGGTGAGGCCGACCGGCTCTCGCTCCTTGTCGAGGCCGAGAACCGGGGCCCCAATCCGGTGTTCGTTTTCTACAATGAGGAGGTACGCCTGATCGGCGCCGAGGGACAGACCTTTGCCGTGGACGACTATACATTGGAGACGGCCCTGGAGCCGGGCAGGGCGTACACGGGATATCTCCTGGTTGAGGTCGAGCGCGGCGCGGAGCGCCTGACGCTCCAGTGGGGGAAGAGGAGCCTGCCCAAAGCTGAGCTGGCCCTTGACCTCTCTGTATCGGGTAAGACCGACTGATGAAGTCGGAGCACGAGCTGCTCCGGCCCGGCCCCGTCACGGGGGCGGTGCCTGTCTCTTTGGACCGTGGGCATCAAAGCCTCATGATCATCAGCTCGCCAAAGCGTCCATCAAGGGGAGGTCAGGACCATGCCGCTGCAAGCTTTTACCGACAACTATGAGGACAACTCGACCGAGGCCGGCTTCCAGTTCACGTTCTACTGCGACCTGTGTCGTGAGGGGTTCAAGTCCACCTTCATCGAATCCAGGAGCTACAAGCGGTCCGGGCTGTTTCGCGGGCTCGGGCGTGCCATATCCATGGGTACGTCGCTCCTGGGTTCATCGGGCATTACCGAGGTGCTCAGCCAGGGCTCGGATATCCTCTCCGAGCGCTTTCACGGCATGTCGCCAGAGTGGCACAAGGAGCACGAGGCGGCCTTTGCCCAGGCGCAGGCCGAGGCCAAGCGCATGTTCCATCGGTGCCCCAAGTGCAGGAAGTGGGTGTGCGACAACGACTGGAACGAGCAGGAGGGGCTCTGCGTTGACGATGCGCCGCGGGTGAATGTGGAGGTCGCGGCCGCTCGCGGGCAGAAGATGGCCGCCGACATCAAGGAGAAGGCTGCGTCGACCAGAGTCTTTACCGGTGCGATCGAGAGCAAGCAGACCATCTGCCCGCAGTGCGGCAAGCCGGCTGGCGAGGGCAAGTTCTGTAACAACTGTGGCGCCCGCCTTGGCCTTGTCGAGTGCCCGGTCTGCGGGGCCCGTAGCCCGGCGGGCACGCGCTTCTGCGGCGAGTGCGGGAACCGCCTTGGCGGAGACTGAGGGGGCAGGGGTCTGCCCGACGACCCAGCCTCGCCCAGCGGTGAACCTCCGGGCGGTGACACGGGCATGGCGGCCGCCTGCAGCGGGGGTAGTTCTGTTTGGGGGCAGGCTCTTCTGCGCTGCCGGCAGGGCCCCCACCCCCGGCGCCCCCTCCCCCGGGTCGGCCCGCAGGCCGACCCGGGGGAGGGGG
>DYEI01000090.1 GCA_020725765.1 Anaerolinea sp.
CGAGGGACGGCGGCCAAAGCAGCCTGTCCGCCCCTGAAGAGGAAGGGGCAAGGGGGAGGCGCATCAGTACTTCGGCTCCCCGGCCAGACGCATCAGGGCCAGGGACAGCACCCGCCCCGCCCTCGCCAGCCTCTGGGGATCGATGCTGTCGACCGTGTCCTCGGGCAGGTGCTGGGTGGCCTGGGACCCATCCCAGGATAGAGCCAGGTAGGGGAGGCGCGGCTTGCCTGGAGTCGGGATAAAGCTCGCCCCATAGTAGGGGAACGTGCCGGTGCTGTGCACCGTCTCCCCGCGGGTGGAGATGGGCACGCCCTCCCGGCGCGCCGCCTCACGGAAGGCCTCCGTCACGCGGCCGCTTGTCGCCTGGTCGAGGACCAGGTTCGCCCCTGTGCCGGCGCCCACACCGCGTACCTCGACCACCGCCGCAATGCGATAGGCCTCCAGAAAGCCCGGACGGGCCGAGAGCATGCGCGTTAGGTCCAGTTCCTGCCGCCGCTCGGCCATACACCAGGCCAGGAAAAAGATGGTGCGCCTGGGGCTGAACCCCGACTCCTTCAGCACCCGCGCCGCCTCCAGCATCACAGCCACACCCGAGGCATTGTCGTTAGCCCCCGGCAAGAGAACCCCATCCGGCCAGCGGCCGAGCCCGTCATAGTGGGCTACGACAAAGATGGCCTCCTCGTCGAGCTGGACGTCGGTGCCCGGCAGCATTGCCATGACGTGTCGCACGGGCACGTCGGCACGCTCGGCGATATCGACCGAGAGCTCGGCAAACACACCGGTGTCGGCCGTCAGCCCCTGGTTGTCGGGTAAGGCTCTCGCCTCATCCCGCAGCTCCTGCAGGGAGTGGCCTCCGAGTGCGAGGATGCGCTCGGCGACCTCCTCGCTGACGTAGAGGTATGGCCGGCCCCGGTGCGGCCAGTCCCCTCCGCGCTCGACCTGCAACTCCCGCCTGGCAAGCCGCTCCCCCCGGCGAATGACGAGGACGGCGGCCGCCGCCGACCGCTCGATGGGTGGGGTGACGGCATCCGTCAGGATGACTCGCCCGGCCAGCGGTTCGAGCCAGGGGAGCTCGCCGACGCCATAGCTGCTTACCGTGGAGCTGGACGCCGCAAAGACCACCTCGCCCGAGGCCGAGCCGCGCTGAACGTGCCCGTCCGTGTACTCCAGATAGTCGACGCCGTAGGAAAGGGGCCCGATCTCCTGCCCATCAGCCGTCCTGAGGGCGAGGCGGGGTGTCTCGGCGAGGTCGTAGAGGTCCGGTTTCGCGGTGATAAAGCAGGTGTATTTGGGGGCCTGCACCTCTCCAGCCGGCAGGAGGCCGACCTCTCGAAAGGCGGCGGCGATATAGTCGGCAGCCTCGTCGAACCCCGGCGTGCCGGTGCGGCGCCCCTCCATCTCGGGCCCCGCCAGCGCCTGCACATGGGACATCGCCCTCGCAGCGTCAAAGCTATCGGCCATGGGCCTGTACTTGCCCCACGGCCCCGTTGCCTCCGCCGCCACGAGCACGAGCACGGCAACGGCCGCGGCGGCGCCGATGGTATAGCGGTTGAACACCCGGTTGAGATTGACCGTGAGCCGCTCGGTGAGGCGGCGCAGCCCCTCCCCAAAGAGGTTAAAGCCCACGACGCTGATGGTAAAGGCCAGCGCGGGATAGAGCGTCGCCCAGGGATAGGTCCGGAAGGAGCGCCAGGTGTTCGAGAGCATCACGCCCCACTCGGGCACGTCAAAGTAGGTCACCGCCTGGTCCATCACGTTCGTGGTGCGCATGCCCCCGCCGATGAACACGCCAATAAAGCCCAGCTCTCCGAGGAGCATCATCACCCCGCCCATCTCCAGGCAGGCGAGGACCATCAGGGAGGGGAACAGGTTGGGCAGAACCTGGCGCAGGAGCACCTGCATATCCCCGAGGCCGACGGCGAGCGCTCCCTCGATGTACTCCCTCTCGCGGATCGTCATCACCTGCGCCCGGACGTACTGCGCCGCCTCACCCCAGCCGACGGCGCACAGCCCGGCCACAAAGACCCACATCCCCTGCTTCACCCCCAGGGCAAAGATGACGACCACCGCGAGGAGCAGGGCCGGAAAGGCTGCCAGGACCTCGATCGCCGACATCAGTGCACGATCCAGCAGGCTCCCCGCGAACCAGCCGGCCAGGCACCCCAGAAGCGCCCCGAGAACCACCCGGGTGAGGACGGCGAAGAAGGCGATGGCAAAGGTGCGCCGCGCACCGGCGAGGAGCAGGCTCAGGATATCCCGCCCCTGCTGATCGGTGCCCAGGGGGAACTCGCTCGACGGCGGGAAGGGCGGACTCAGGAACTTGCCCTCGACCATGCGCGGCTCGTAGACCGCCGTAGGATCGTGGGGCGCCCAGCGCGGCCCGAAGACGATGATGGCCAGCAGCCCCAGGACGATGACCATCCCGACAGCAAAGGGCAGCGACCCCACCGTGTGCCGCGCCCACGCCCGCCGCCGCTCCCGCCGAATGGCCGCGTCCCGCGCCTGCTCAGCCGGGGAGAGGGTCCCACGGCCGAGCTGCACGCCCAAGGCGTCCCTGATCCCCGCCAGCATCCGCGAGAGCCCTCGGGGCGGAGCCTCGCGCGGCCTCCCTGTCGGGTGCATCCAGGAAGGGGATGGCTCCGCGGCGCCGGTCAGCCGGCGCCACAGTCCCTGCAGGCGCAGCGGCAGATCGAGCAGGCTCTGCCAGCCAGTCCTGACAAGGTCCACCCAGCGGCGACCGGGCCCCAGGCGGGTACGCTCGCCTCCGAGGCGGGGGTCCAGCGCGCGGCTCAGGCCCTCCAGAAGCAGGTTGACGACGGTGAAGAACAGCCCCAGTGCCAGGGTGAGACCCGCCGCCATGTCCATCTGATGGTAGAACATGGCCGACAGCAGCCTCTGCCCAAGGCCCGGCCAGGAGAAGATAGTCTCGACGATGGGAAGGCTGGAGAGGGCAAAGCGCAGCGATGTCCCCAGCGCGGTGAGTATGGCGACGCTCGCATTCTTGAGCGCATGGCGGGTGAGGATCGCCAGCTCTCCCAGGCCCTTGGCGCGGGCCGTGCGCACATAGTCCGCGTCCAGCACCTCGGCGAGGGCCACGAAGGCAATGCGGGCCACCTGGGCGGTCGGGCGTGCGGCCAGCACGATGGCAGGAAGGATCATGTGCCGGTCCCAGCCGAACCCCCCGAGAGGCACAAGCTGGATGCCGGTCAGACGGTAGAACCGGATCTCCCCGAGCTGCAGCAAGAAGGCAAGGAAAAAGCTGGGAATCGAGGTGCCCGCGACCGCCAGCGCAGTGTACGCCAGCGAGAGCCGCGAGCGCCGGGCCAGCGCCGCGCCGATCCCCAGCGAGGTGCCGATCACCCCGGCCAGCACCAGGGACACGCCCAGCAGCGGCAGGCTCCGACAGATGCCCTCCCACACCACGTCCCGCACCAGCACCGGCGTCCGCGGGTCGGCCCAGTAGTAGTAGCCATACCGGCGTATCGAGCCCAGGTCGCCGTGTAGCGCGTTGCCCAGGTACCGGACGGTCTGCGTGACCGCCCACCCCGCCACCCGCCAGAGGTCGGCCGGCACCTCTGCACGGCCACGGGCGGCCAGCTCCAGCCCAAAGAAGCAGAGGTAGACGATCAACACCGCCACGGCGAGGGTGTAGAGCACCGGACGCACGACGTGCTGCAGAATCGGCGCGATGGGCCTCGTGAGGGGCTGTAGCTCGCTGGCATAGACCTCGGAAAGGACCTCGCCGGCGCGGGCAGTCGCCGCAGAAGGGAACCGGGCGGGCAAGGCCTGCGGCTGAACCCCGGGCTCCGGCAGCCGTACGACCCGGGCACCCGCCGGGATCAGGCCCTCATCCCGCGTGGCGAGGATGAGGGCTGCCCCTGCTTCGGCAGCGACCTCACACAGGAGCGCGACGAGGGCGCGGGCCTCCGCCTCCGGCAGGTCCGCCGTGAAATCATCCGCCAGCACAAGCACCGGCCCGGCGACCAGCGCCCGGGCGATGGCCGCCCGGCACTGCTCCTCGGGCGTCAGCTCTTCCGGGCGAGCGTCAGCACGGCTCCCGAGCCCCACCCGCGCCACCAGTTCCGCCACCCCCGTCTGCCTGCTCCGGGCACGCGGGCGAGGCAGATACCGCAGCGGCCAGGCCACATTCTCCAGGACCGTTCGCTCCGGCAGGAAGAGGGGCTGGCGGGGGATAAAGCCCACCTTCTCCGCCCGCACCCGGTCCAGCTGCCAGCGGGGCAACTCTCCGAGGTCGGCACCGTCGAGGTATAGCACGCCGCGGGTCTGGCGCTCGAGCCCGGCGATGAGGTTCAGCAGAGTCGTCTTGCCCGAGCCCGCCGGCCCGACCACGGCGACCGTCTCCCCCGCCTCTATGGTGAGGGAGAGGCCGCGCAGCACCTCCACGCGCTGCGTCTCGCCGGTCTGATAGTGCTTGCCGAGGAGTATGGTCTCCAAAACGGGCATCGAATCCCGGCTCCTGGACTACGCTCCGAACCACGCCCGAGCCCGAAGGGGGCGGCGCAATGCGTACGGACACGGGGCGGGCCAGGTTCACCTGGCTCCGCGCTCAGCACGCTGCTAACGTCGGATCCGCCCCACCGTCTTGCCAAAGGTGAGATGGGCGCTCATCCCCCACCGCAGCGCCGGCTCCTGCCGATCCAGGGTGATGATCGCGCGGTAGGTGGCCTCGCCCCCCGCCGAGACGGTCCCCTGAGGCGACACGTGGCTTAGGCGCCCCTGGAGGATCGGCAGCCCCGAGCCGGGGATGACCACTTCGACCGGCATGTCGGGGCGCACACGGGTCACATACAGCTCGCTCAGGTCGGTGGTCTCGACCTGCAGCTCGCTCAGGTCGGCCAGTATCATGGCCGCCAGCGAGGGGTTGACGGCCTCACCCTCCCTGATGGCAATGCTCGTGATCGTGCCGTCGAAGGGGGCATAGAGCCTGCGTGCTTCGGCGGCCCTGGCCCGGGCCTCGCGGAGCTGCTCAAGGGCGATCTCGGCCTCGGCGACGGGGGCCTTGAGCGAGGCCAGCTCCTCCGGCGAGGGTCCCATCTTCAGGCGGGCGAGAGCCGCCTGCTCCTGAGCCAGGGCGGCCTCCGCGGCGACCACCTCCGCGGGCGAGGGGCCGCCTTTGACGCGCTCGAAGGCCAGCTCACTGAGCCGCACCTCGATCTCAGCCTGGGCGACGCTGGCCCTTGCCTGCTCGTAGCTGGCGCTCGAAGCGCTGCTGCCGCCGATGGCATCGCGCGCCAGCTGCGCCCCCCACAGCCGGTTGCGGGCCTGCTGCAGGCGCAGGCTGGCCTCCTCGAGCTCTGCAGCTGTCGGGCTGGCCCGCAGCGTGTCCAGCCGGGCCTTCGCGGAGGCAACCCGTGCCTCGGCAGCGCGTAGCTCCTCAGGCAGGGGCCTGGCCTGCGCCTGGGCGAGGCGGGCCCGCGCCGCGGCCAGGCGTTGCTCGGCGGCGGGCAGGTCGAGCTCCGATTCCTCGCCCTCCAGCTTGGCCAGGAGATCGCCCCTCTTGACGGTGCTCCCCTCCTGCACGGCGATGCGGCCCACACGGCCGCTCGTGCCGAAAGTCAGGCCAAGCCATCGCGCAGGAACGAGACGACCGCGGCAGCGGATCTCCCCCTCAGTTGCCGCAGCCCCCGAGAGGCTCACGGGCGCAGGCTCGGCGATCGGCTGCACGAACAGCCGCTGGCTGCCCACATATACCGCAGCGGCTACGAGCAGAAGCGCCACCAGGGCGATGACGAGCTTTTTCATGATCAACTCTCCCGAAGAGGCGCACCAGGGGCCGACCTGCCCCTCGACCACGCCGGTCCCTTCGTCAGTGAAGCCACATCCACGCCCGCCGCCTGCAACCCCGGGCCGGCTGCGCCGAGGACGGAGGCGCCGACGGTGAGTGCAACAACCGCCGCCAGCAGCCGTGGCGTGAGGAGGAGGGCCGGCAGGGCCTCCGAGCCAAGAAAGCTCGCATTGAGCGCGCCAACGACCTGCCAGGCCATGTAGCAGCCCAGGAGGCAGCCTGCGCCACCGATCGCCAGCCCGCTCCACAGATACTCCGCCAATACCTGCCCTGGCAGGGCGCCGAGGAGCCTCACGAGGCCGATCTCGTTCTGTTGCTCCATGCAGACGGGCCCCAGGGCGTTGGCGACGGACACGCCGGATACGAAAAGCCCCCCGGCGATACAGAGGAACAGCAGTCGCTGGTACAGGCCCTGGGCGCGGGCAACCGGATCATCGCCGCTGAGCGTCCCCCCGCCGGGAAAGGCGGAGGCAACCCGTTGGAGCGCGTGGGTGGCATCGGTGATCTGGACGTCGCGAAGCTGCTCACGCACCCGCGCGAGGTAGGCGCTGCGCTCCTGAGGGTCCTTCACCGGCGGTACCAGCAGGGTGATCCAGTCCAGCGCGCCCGCGTCGCCCGAGAGGCGCCGGTAGGTCTCGAGAGGGACGTCCGCCCGATAGTTCACCGGGCTCAGCACATCGAGCGGCCAGCGCTGCCGGATGCCGACGACGGTCAGGTCGCGGCCGCGGATGGAGATCCTGTCGCCCACGGCGAGGCCCCGGCTGTGCGCAAGCTCCCAGCCAAGGATGACCTCGTCCGGCCCCTCGAACGTCCTGCCCGCCTCCAGGCCGACCGGGTAGGGCACGGAGACGCCGGTGCTGCCGTCGGCAGAGAGCAGGCCGAAGAGCAGCCCCGAGGGCGGCCGGCCCGGCCAGCCCTCCTCCCCCTCTTCGATGGCGAGGCCTCCGGCCTCGGCGATGACGCCCAGAAACCCCGGCAGGCTCTGTACCCGCCACAGAAGGGGATCCGAAAGCCGTCCGGAGAGCGCCAGTCGCCCGGCATTTCCGGTGGCTGTACGCTGCAGCGCCACGGCCAGAGACTCCTCCAGCCCCCCACCGAGCAGGGTGAGCAGCACGGCGAGGGCAACGGCCCCGGCGGCCACCGCGCCGCGCACGAGCCGGCCCACCTCGCCGGCGCGCCGCCTCAGGGCCAGCGTGCCGCCGAGGCCAGCCGCTACCGCCGGCCAGGCGACGGCCAGGAGCGCTACGCGCGGGGTGAAGCTCAGCGGCGTGAGGGCGTGCGAGCGGAGGGCACCGGCGTTCAGCGCCGCCCCGACCGCCCAGGCTACGCCAAGCCCAAAGAGACCTGCAAGGCCCGCAAGCCAAGCCGCCCTCATGCCTCGGCCGAGGCGGCCGCCCTCCAGCGGGCGAGCGATCAGGGCGCCCGTCGGCACGGCGACCAGGGCGGTCAGCAGGCCGAGCGCGGTGACCCAGAGCGTCAGGGCTCGCTCCAGGCGCCGCTCCTCCACAGCGGCCTCCTGTGGGGTCAGCGCCACGGCGCTCCGGAGGCTCGCCCGCAGCTCGGCCAGCACGGCGGCGGGGTCCGCCCCGGGAGCAAGGACGACATAGATGGCGCCTGCTGGCCGACCGGCCAGGCCCACGAGGGATGCAGCCTCCGAAGGGAGCTGGACCAGGTTCCCGGCACAGAGTCCGCCGGGCTGCCAGATGCCCGCGACCCGGAAGGCCCGCTCGCCCAGCCAGATTTGGCTCCCGGGCCGCAGCCCGCCGGCTCTCGCCAGCTCGTGGCCGACAACGACCTCATCGGGGGACTGCGGCAGAGCTCCCTCCGCCAGCTTCAGGCCCGGGATGGGCGGAGCAAAGCGCCACGCCTCGAGGTCCGCATCCACCGTCCACAGACGGAGCGTGCGCCACGGCAGACCCTCGCAGGCAACGTCCATCGGCCCGACGCCCACAGCGACCGCTGCGACCCCCGGCACCAACCGCGCCTCTCTGGCGATGGCGGCACCGGACGTCCCGCGCGGGCGGACCAGAAGGCTCCCGGAAAGGGCCCGCTCTCGAGCTGCGAGGGTGCGCGACACGGTCTCGAGCGCTGCGACGCTCAGCGTCAGTGCCGCCACGCAGAGGGCAATCGCCAGCAAGCCCGGGGCGTGCCCCTGTCGGCGAGGGAAGGGAAGGTCCAAGGCTGCCACCAGAGTGGGAGAATCGTGCGCGCCAGAGCGCGCACGACAGCGATTCCATGGGGCCATGCTGCCACACTATATTAACGCCCTGCGCTGGCCGGAGGTTCAAACGGAAAACTGGGGTTTACGGCGGTCGGGCGTGCCGCGGCACGCCCGACCGCCGTAAACCCTTATCCGAGCGTTCCTGTTCCGCCCGGCGGATGCAGCGGAACCGCCCAGTGGCGGGGGGCGATCTCCCCTGTGCTAGGCGCGGTAATGACAACCGCTCGAGGTCTTGTTGCTCCAGGCCGCCTGGGTCACCAGCAGCGCGGCCTGCACGCTGTTGCGCAGCCCGATCAGGGCGTCCGTGAGGCGCGTGGTCGCATAGAAGCGGTCGATATCCCGCTGCAGGTCGTGCAGGTCGCGGAGGGCCCTCTCGAGGCGCGGCGTGGTCCGCACCAGCCCGACATAGTTCCACATGATGTGCTGGATGGTGTTCATATCCTGCAGCACGAGCGCCGGATCGCTGCTTTCCCCGAGCCCCTGCTCGTACCAGGGCGGGATCGTCTCCGGAGGCACCGGTGACGTGTCGCCCAGGCTCACCAGGGCATCACCGGCTGCCCTCCACCCCCAGAGCATCCCCTCAAGGAGCGACGCGCTGCCCAGGCGGTTCGCGCCATGCACTCCGGTACAGGAGACCTCCCCAACTGCATACAGGTCTCGGATGGTGGTCCGCCCGAGGAGGTCCACCCAGACGCCGCCGCAGAAATAGTGAGCGGCCGGCACGACGGGGATAACGTCCTGCGTAATATCGACGCCGCAGCGCAGGCAGGCCTCATAGATCGTCGGGAAGCGGCGCAGGATCTCATCCCGGGGGACGTGGGACCTGAGGTCCAGGTAAACGCAACTGGCCCCTGTCCTGAGCATCTCCTCGTGGATGCTGCGGGCGACCACGTCGCGCGGGGCCAGGTCCTGCCACTCTGGGGCGTAGCGGACCATGAAGGGCTCACCGGCTGCATTCAGCAGCCGGGCACCGGCGCCCCGCAGGGCCTCGGAGATAAGGAACTCGGCGTTGCCCCGGTAGTAGAAGGCCGTGGGGTGGAACTGGACGTACTCGGCGTTGATGATCCGCGCGCCGGCACGGTAGGCCATCGCCAGCCCATCGCCGCGTGCCCCGGGCGGGTTGGTCGTGTACAGGAAGATGCGCCCGAGACCCCCGCTGCCGAGGATGACCTTGCGCGCCAGGATGGTGATGACCCGGGACCGCTGCTGGTCAAAGACATAGGCCCCCACACAGCGGAGCGGCTCGTAGACGGCCAGCCGGTCCAGGCTGTGATGGGCTGGCGTCAGGAGGTCGACGGCGGTATGCCGGCTGAGGAGCAGGACGTTCGGCCGCTCGCGCAGTGCCGCGATCAGCCGCTCCTCGATCGCCCGGCCCGTCGCATCGCCGACATGAAGGATCCGCTCCGTGGAGTGGGCCGCCTCCCGGATGTACTCCAGCGACCCGTCGGGCCGGCGGGCAAAGGGCACCTTGAGCCGGTCGATGAGCAGCTCCTGGAGCAGGGGTGGCCCCTCCTCGGCAAGCAGGCGGACGGCGGCGGGGTTGTTGAGCCCATCCCCCGCCCGCAGCAGGTCGGCGATCAGGAGATCGGCAGAGTCGTTGTCGCCGCGATGGATGATACCTCCCTGGGCATAGAGGGTGTTGGACTCTTCCAGCTCGCTGGCCCGGCTGACGACGCAGACGCTGACGCGCTCATCCTCCGAGGCCCGAAGTGCCGCTACCCCACCAGCAATGCCACAGCCGATGACGAGAACGTCAACGATCAGTCGGTCGTCCACTTGGCACCGTATCTCCTTTTGGGGGGACGCTCCCTCCGCGTCCGAGCGCCCGCCGGGCCCTCAGCCTGCCTGCAGCATGCGCTGCAGTGCCTGGTTCGCCCAGAAGGCGGTCTCGGCCTCCACGCGGACCACATGCTGCGGGCACCCTGCGAGGATGCTCTCCAGCGTCGCCAGCAGGTTGTACTCGTTGATGCGGTACATGGCGCCACACAGCGAGCGTGCGAGAGGCACGATGGTCTTGTCCCGGTGACGCGCGGCGAGCCGGCTCACCAGGTGAATCTCGGTCCCAATGGCCAGAGCCGAGCCGGGCGGCGCCTCTGCGGCGGCCCTGACCAGGTAGCTCGTGGAGCCTGCGCCGTCAGAGGCCTGCACAACCTCCGCCGGGCACTCCGGGTGCACGACGACACGGATACCCGGATGCTCCTGCCGCACCCGGCGCACATCCTCGAGGCCAAAGCGTGTGTGGACGTGGCAGTAGCCCTTCCACACGACCACGCGAGCCCCCCAAGCCTGCTCCTCGCTCCCATCCGGATCCTGCGGGTCCCAGACGGCAATCTCCTCCGGCCGAAGGCCGAGGGCGAGGGCACTGTTGCGCCCAAGGTGCTCATCGGGGAAGAAGAGCAGGTGCCCGCGCTGTGCGAGGGCCCAGCCGAAGAGCTTTTGGGCGTTGGCTGAGGTGCAGACCGCCCCGCCGTGTCGCCCACAGAGGGCTTTGACGCGGGCGTCCGAGTTCTGATAGGTGATCGGCAGGAGATCACCATGCCAGAGGGAGGAGAGGCGCTGCCAGGCAACCTCGGCCTGCTCGGCGGTGACCATCCCCGCCATCGGGCAGCAGGCGCTCGGCTCCGGGATGAGAACGGTCTGCCGCGGGCTGCACAGCATGGCGGCGGTCTCGGCCATAAAGTCCACGCCGCAGAACACGATGTAGCGGGCCCGCTCCTGCTGCGCCGCCTGGCGAGAGAGCTCGAGCGAGTCCCCGGTCGTGTCCGCGAAGCGGGTCACCTCATCCCGCTGGTAGTGGTGAACGAGTATGTAGCAATCCTCTCCGAGGGCCTTCCGGGCCACCTCAAGGCGGCGGAGAACCTCCTCCTGAGAGAGTTGGGTGTACTCTGCGGGGAGAGCCATGGTTCCCTCTTGGTCTGCCAACGCGTGATGCGCTCTTGCCCGTGAGCGAAGGCCCGTCACGGCCGCGCCTTACCCTTTGCGCTCTGCGTCTCACCTTTCACGCATCACGCCTCACGTTTCACGCCTCACGTTCCCCGCCTCACGTCTCCAGCTCCAGGCTGATATCCAGCGCTTTCACAGAGTGCGTGAGGGCGCCAACGGAGATGTGAGTCACCCCTGTCGCGGCCACCTCCGCCACGTTCTCCAGGGTTATGCCCCCGGACGCCTCAAGCTCGACCCGGCCATCCACGTAATCGACGGCGCGGCGCATCGTCTCGAGGTCCATGTTGTCGAGCAGGATACGGTCGACGCCCAGGGAAAGCGCCTCGGCCAACTGATCGAGGTTCGTGACCTCTACCTCAATCGGCAGGCGAGCCCGATTGTGCGCCCGCGCCCGCTCGACCGCAGCCCTGATGCTGCCCGCCGCAGCGATATGGTTATCCTTGATCAGCACCATATCGAAGAGGCCGAAGCGGTGATTGGCCGCGCCACCAATGCGGACGGCCAGCTTGTCCAGCACGCGCAGGCCGGGCACCGTCTTGCGGGTATCGAGGATGATGGCGCGCGTGCCCTGCACGGCCTCAACGTAGCGCCGCGCCAGGCTGGCGATGCCCGACATGCGCTGCAGAAAGTTGAGTGCCACGCGCTCGGCGCTCAGCAGCGACTGCGCCCGGCCCGCAACCTCGGCCACAACGTCGCCGGGCCCCACGGCGCTGCCGTCGGGGATGAGCGTGCGCCACGATACCTCGGGGTCGACCTGACGAAAGACCTCTGCGGCAACTTCGAGGCCGGCAATGACACCCGCCTCCTTGACCAGAAAATGTCCCCGCCCGCCGAGCTCCGGCGGCAGAACCCACTGGCTGGTCACATCGCCGGTGCCGATATCCTCCGCCAGTGCCCGCGCGACCGCTTCGACTACGGCAAGGCGGTCCTCGACCGCGATCATCCTTCGCTCCATGCAATACCGGCCCTCACCTGCACGGCGAGGGCCGACTGGAATCCGGAGTGACTCGCACCTTTGCAGTGCTATCATAGCACAAGGCAGGGGCAAGGTCAAAGGGAGTCTGTCACTGCTCAGAATCACGGGGCATGAGATAGCGCCCTGGCCCCCATCCCGGCGAACCATGCGCCGTACACACCACTGCTCGGGACACGCCGGGCGGCAGACGCGATGTGCTGCAACTGAGTGCCCCCCGCCCCGCCCCGCCCCCGCCGCGGCGGGGGCGGGGAAATACAAGACAAGGGGGTGTCCGCGGGCGGCGGAGCCGCCCGCGGACACCCCCTTTCCGTAAGTTTCCCCCTTCAGATCGGA
>DYEI01000091.1 GCA_020725765.1 Anaerolinea sp.
ATTGCTTCGCCAGCCCTGCGGGCTGGCTCGCAATGACACCTGCGGGTCATTGCGAGGCGGCGCCAGCCGCCGAAGCGATCGCGGGCATCGGAGGAGTGGCTTGACGGCTGGCCCCCTGCCGCGTAAGATGCAAAGTGTGCATTGCCGGTCCTGCCTGCCTCCGCAGGCTCACCCAAAGAGGTGCCCATGGAAGAGCCATCGCCGCCCAGTCGTCGCCCCAGTCCTCACCCTGTGTTGCCTCCTGCTTCCTCAGCCCGCGCGCGGCGCATCCGCTGGATCACCCTGGCCCTTGTGATCGCCATCGTCGCGGGTCTCATCCTCGCAGCGGCAGCCTGTGACACGCTTCCCGAGCGCCTGGACCGCCAACAGACGCTCGTCTTTGGCCAGACCCGGCTGGCCCCCGGCAGCGAGAGCGCGCTGCGTGTCATCGTCCGCGAGGCCAAAAGCGCGGAGCCAATCGCCGATGCCGATGTGCAGGTGAGCCTGGCTCCACAGGAGGGCGGCGCGCCCACGTTGCTCTACAGCGGGCGCTCCGGGCCGGATGGTGCGGTCGCTGCCTCCTTCACCGTGCCGGAGACGGCCGCTATCACCCAGACTCTGGTCGTTGAGGCACGATCACCTGCAGGCCACGATGTCGTGAGGCAGCCCGTCACCGTCGAGCGCGCCTACCGGCTTCTCCTGACCACCGACAAGCCCGTCTACCAGCCCGGGCAGGTTGTCCACATGCGGGCCCTCGCCTTTTCGACGCTGGATATGCGAGCGGTCGCCGGAGGCGAGGTGCGCTTCCTCGTCGAGGACCCCAAGGGCAACAAGGTCTTCCGGAAGACGGTCACAACCTCCGAGTTCGGCGTGGCTGCCGCCGACCTGACGCTCGCCGACGAGGTGACGCACGGTGACTATAAGGTGAGCGTCAGCCTCTTCGACACGACCTCTGAGAAGACGGTGAGCGTCAGGCCCTATGTCCTGCCCAAGTTCGCGATCAAGATCAGCACCGAGCGCAGCTACTACCTCCCGGGTGAGCGCGTCGCCGGGACGGTGCAGTGCGACTATTTCTTTGACAAGCCGGTAGCCGATGGCGAGGTCGAGATCCTCGGCTCCGTCTTTGACGTCGAGGAGGTGCAGGTCGTCAGCATCTCCGGCCGTACCGATGCTCAAGGCCGGTACGCCTTCGAGTTCGACCTGCCCGAGTACTTTGCCGGCCGCGGGCTCGAGCGCGACGAGGCCGAGTTCAGCCTGCAGGTCACGGTCACGGACCAGGCCCGGCACGTCGAGCAGGCCAGTCAGACCCTGCCCATCGCCAGGTCTCCGATCATCGTCGAGGCGGTGCCCGAGGCCGGTGTGCTCAAGCCCGGCGTCGAGAACAGGCTCTACATCCTGACCTCCTACCCGGACGGCCGGCCCGCCCGCACGCGTCTCTCGGTGGCCATCGGCGACGTGACGGCCGTGCTCGATACCAGCGACTTTGGCCTCGCCGAGCTCACGCTTACCCCGTCACCGGCCGCGACGCGCCTGTTGGTGGCGGCGAGCGATCCGACCGGGCGCTCGGTGCGGCGCGAGATCGACCTGAAGGCCGACGAGAGCGCCGGTGTCGTGCTGCTGCGGCCCGACCGTGCAACCTACCATGTCGGCGACACAATGCACCTCGTGGCGCTCACGACGGCGGGCTCGGGAAGCCTCTTCCTCGACATCGTGAAGGAAGGGCAGACCCTCTCGACCCGCTCGCAGCCCGTGCAGGATGGGCGCGCCGAGTTTGCCATCGACCTGAGCGGCGACCTCTTCGGTACCCTTGCGCTGCATGCCTACAAGGTCCTCGCCGACGGCTCCATCATCCGCGACACGCGGCTGGTGGTCGTCGACGCGCCGCGCGACCTGAGGACCGACATCGCGGCCGACCGCCCGACCTACCGCCCGGGCGAATCGGCACGGCTGACCTTCACCACGCACGCGGAGACCGGACCGGTCGCCGCGGCCCTGGGTGTGGCGATCGTCGACGAGTCGGTCTTTGCCGTCATGGAGCAGGACCCGGGGTTCGCCAGGCTCTACTTCCTGCTGCAGAAGGAGCTGCTCGAGCCCCGGTACCAGGTCAAGGGCTTTACTGTGCCTGAGGTGCTGACCAGGACGGAGGATATCGAGCTGCAACTCGCGCAGGACCGGGCCGCCCGGGCCGCCTGGGCGCCGGTGCCCGCGGGAGGCCTGACCCTGGCAGCCAACTCGCGTCCGAGCAAGGTGGAGGCGGCGGCGCGGGCACGCCGGGTGGGCCTTACCCGGGTGGCCAACCTGACGCTGGTGGCCCTGATCCTGGTGCCCCTGGCGCTGTGGGTTGCCGTGACCATCGGACTCCGCGCCACAGGCGTGCTCGGGAGAGCGCTGGGGCGGTTCGCGCTGGTGGTTCTCGGGCTCACCTTTGGCTCGCCGTTCGCCTGCGTGGCGCTGTACCCTCTGCTCTTGCTGGCCCAAGAGCTACCGGGTGGGGTGGGCCTGGCGCTGGTACGGCTGGTCATCCTGGCTCCGATCGTTGCCTGGCTGGCGGCGGTGATCGCGCTGACGGTCTACGCCTGGCTGCGACGTGATGAGCGGACGAGGATCGTGTGGCTGCTCCTCGTGGCCTGGGTCGGGCTGGGGGTGCTGCTGACGTGGATACTGGTGCGGGGCGCCGTGCCGAACGAGTGGCTGGGAGCCCTGGCCATCCTCAGCTACCTGGGAGGGCTCCTTGCACTGCTCCTCTTCGGGATAGGTCTGACCACTGAGGGGCGTTGGGCACCGGGGATTGCCGTGATCGCCCTTGTGGTGTGCTTTGTGCCGGCCGTTGTCACCACGGCCATGCTTCCGGAGGTGCTGCGAAGCGCCTCCTGGAGTTGCTCGCCGGACGGTCAGCCGCCGCTGGCCCGCACCGGGCGCTGCGGGCCCGTCCTGGCGACCATCGGCGACCCCCGGCTATACATGGGGCCCCTGGGCTGGCTGACGGGGTGCGCGCCCGGCTCGAGCAGCGACGCGTTGCAGGGCCTGCCTTTGCCCCTGATGGGAGGCCTGGCGGGCAAGGAGGCGCCGCGGCCTCAGCCGACGCCCGCTCCCACACAGCCGGAGGCAAAGCCTGCGGTGGCTTCGGAGGCGCCGCGGGTCCGGCAGTTCTTCCCCGAGACGCTGCTCTGGCTGCCCGAGCTGCGCACTGATGCCGATGGCTTTGTGCAGCTGGACGTGCCCCTCGCCGACTCGATCACGACCTGGCGGGTCACGGCCCTGGCCTCGACGCAGGATGGGCGCCTGGGCCTGGCCAACGCTGCTCTGCGTGTCTTCCAGGACTTTTTCGTGGATATCGACCTGCCCGTGGCCCTGACGCAGAGCGACGAGGTGGCCATACCCGTCGCCATCTACAACTATCTGCCGGAGGCGCAGGAGGTACGGCTCGAGGTCCAGCCCGAGGCCTGGTTCGAGCTACAGGATGCGCCGGCCAAGTCCATCAGGATCGAGGCGAACGACGTCGACGTCGTCTACTTCCGCATCAGGGTTCTGCGCTTCGGCGAGCAGGCCTTCCAGGTGACGGCCTACGGCGACCGCATGTCGGATGCCATCAGACGTTCCGTGACGGTCATCCCCGACGGGCGACTCTACCGCCAGAGCCAGAGCGACTGGCTGAAGGCCAGCACAGCCGTGCAGGCGGCCATCCCGGCGCCGGCCATCAGCGGCACGGCGCGCATTGAGGTCAAGGTCTATCCGGGGCCGGTCAGCCAGGTGGTGGAGGACCTGGAGAGGATCCTCAGGTTACCACATGGCTGATTTGAGCAGAGTACGTCGTTGACGTACCCGAATGTGCTGGTGCTCGGATATCTCAATACGACCAAGACCGCCTCGCCGGAGACTCAGATGCGGGCCGAGAGCTATATCGGCACCGGCTATCAGCGCCTGCTCACGTTCGAGGGCGCCCGGGGAGGCTTTGCGCTCTTTGGCGGGGGCGAGGCGAGGCCGTTCCTCTCCGCCTATGGACTGATGCTGCTGAACGACATGGCCGCCGTGTACCCGGTCGACAGGGCGGTCGTCGAGCGCACTGCCAACTGGCTCCTCACCCAGCAGGCCAGCGATGGCTCCTGGAGCGCATCGGACTATCGAGCTGGCAGGGGCGCCCTGGGGATGACGGCCTTCGTCACCTGGGCCCTGGCCGAAGCCGGCTATGGCAATCATCCGGGGGTGCAGCGTGGTCTCGCCTACCTGCGGAGCGACCCCGGGACTGAAACGGATCCGTACACGCTCGCTCTGGTCGCCAACGCCCTGGTGGCAGCGGATCCCAGGGGCGAGGAGACCAGCAAGGTTCTGGACCGTCTGGCCAACGCGGCGCGATGGGACGAGCAGGGCAGCTACTGGAGCGGCGAGAGCACGATGATGGGCGGCTACGGGCGCACCGGCGCCATCGAATCGACCGCCCTCGCCGTGCACGCCTTGCTCCGCGGCGGGCGGCACCTGAGCCTGGCGCAGGAGGGCCTCTCCTTCTTGGTCAGGAGCAAGGATTCCTGGGGCACCTGGGGCAGCACTCAGGCGACGATCTGGTCCCTCAAGGCGCTGGTGCTTGCGGCAACCGTCGGAGACATGCGCGACACGCAGGCAACAGTGCGCATCGCGCTCGACGGCGGCGAGGCGCAGTCCTTCGAGCTCACGCCCGAGAATGCGGACGTGGTGCGCGTGCTCACCTTCGATGATGTGGCGCCGGGGCCGCATACTGTGTCGCTCGACCTCGCCGGGCAGGGGAGCCTCATGTATCAGGTCACAGCCATCTACTACCTGCCGTGGACGGAAGCACCGCCCGAGCCCGAGCCAGTCGGGCTGATGGAGGTGGACGTCTCCTACGACCGGACGTCGCTGGCGGTAGACGACGTGGTGACCGTCGCCGTACGGGCCCGGCTCACCCGCGAGGGCCTCGCGCGGATGGTGCTGCTGGATCTGGGCATCCCGCCCGGCTTCTCGGTGCTGGCGGAGGACCTCACGGCGCTGGTTGAAAAAGGGCTCATTGCCCGCTACGATCTCACGGGGCGGCAGATCATCATCTACATCGAGAACCTCTCGTCCGAGCAGACTGTCGCCTTCACCTACCGGCTGCGGGCCCGCTTCCCGATGAGAGTCAAGACCCAGCCGGGCGCGGCCTATGACTACTACAACCCCGAGGAGCGCTCGGTTCTCACGCCGACCGTCATGACCGTGGGCGAGGGGTGAGGGCCGCGCGGGAGAAAGCGGGTCTGGCACCCGATCGGGTGCCAGACCCCTGCTGCTCACGCCCTGATGCGTGCCGGCTGGGCCGGCGCAAGCCTCAGACCTGACCTGCGGCTAGCCGCCCGCTCTCGCCGAGCAGCTGGCCGAGCAGGTGTGCGTATACCAGCATGGCGACAAAGCTGGTAAAGGCCACGCCGATCACGCAGAGCACGATGCCGGCGAGGGCCGCAACGAAGGCCGCCGCAGCGCTCACCAGCAGGGCGAGGATGTAGCCGCCGAGATTCTCGGAGATGAGACCCCAGATCCGCCCAAACTGGAAGAAGGCGGAGAACTCGCCCGAGGCGGCATAGTTCATCGTAGCGGCTGGCGTCCACAGCGCCACGACGAATGCGTAGAGCGCCACCAGGCAGCTCAGCGCGGCGATGCAGAGGCCGACGAAGCCGACTGCATCGTCGCTGCGGCCGGACTGGGCCACTGCACTGAGCACGCTTACCACCACGTTGACCAGAATCGCCGGCAGACCATAGATGAGTCCTGCGACCGCGACCAGCAGCCCCTTGACGAAATCGCCGCCAAAGTCGTCCCAGTCGGGGAGCGGACGCTCGAGGCCCAGCGCCACGTTGCGCAGCGTGCGTACCGAATAGCCTACCGCAGCCAGCGACACGATGGGGATGAGGTTGACCACTCCGCCGATAAGGACCTTGCGCCCCCAGTCCCTGTCCTCAAAGACGTAGCCGACCGACCTGCCGATGTCCATGTTTCCTCCTTGTCTCTCCTGGCGGGAGCGTCGCACTCCTCGGCCTGATCGCGAGGTGCGCTCCGAGGTCACTGCACCCACGATTTATACGCGAAACGGCCCGCAGAGTTGCGGGGCGGTGCGCCGAGGGTTCGACAGCCATGCTGGCCTTCCGACCGGCGAGCGTGGTATGGCTCTGCTTCTTGCGTCGTCGTGGCTGGACATATTCCTTCTGGGATGGAGGCCGACCCCTCGGCACTGACGCCCGCTGGCATGGACACCCCGAGAGACGCCTCGAGCTTGGCCTTTTGGCCGTCATGGTAGGCCCCGGCCTGCGGTGCGCCCGGGAAGGCCCCGGGTCTAGTGGGCCTTGTGCGTTCGCGCCACCACATGTAGGGAGCTCCCCGAAAGGGCCAAACGCAAGGGCGTTTTTGCAGGAAGAATGGTCTGCGGCCTATAATCCGGCGGGCCGACTCTCGTGCCAAAGGGTCGCATGGGGCTTGCGGAGGGAGGCCGGCCGCGGGGCGACCCCGGTGGCCCTCGGGCGGAGCGCAACCGTCCCCGTGCGCGGAGCGTCTCTCTTATGGTAATGGCTCACCAGGAGGTTCAGGATCATGGCTCTCACTACGGAGTGGAAGCGAAGGTTCGACCGCTGGCGGCGGGAGCTCCCCAATCACTTCTACGTTCCCCTCGGCAGCCTCGAGCTGAGCGGCTTCACAACTACCGACCAACTCACGCCCGAGCAGGCGCAGGCTGGCCCGTTCCGCCCGATGCCGCGTGGGACACCCTGGGGCGCCAAGTGGGAGTATGGCTGGTTCAGGGGCCAGGTGGTGTTGCCAGAAGAGGCAGCAGGCCAGCGCATCGCGCTGAATGTCGACGTCGGCGGGCACGCACTGGTGTTTGTCGACGGCAAGGCCGCGGGCGCCAAGGACTATGGCCACACCGTGGTCACGCTGGCACGAAGCGGCGTCCCGGGCACGCGCTATGACGTGCTGATCGAAGCCTACGCTGGCCACGGGCCGACGCCCGAGGGGGGCGGCCCGGTCGCCTATGGGCGCGAGTCGGTACCCGAGCCCGGTCCCACACAGCGGACAGTTGGCGATACGAGCTTTGGCATCTGGGTGGAGGACGCCTACCAGCTCTGGCTGGACGTCGAGACCCTGCGCTATCTCTGTGGCTGCCTGGACTCGGAGGACCTGCGCTACATCGACCCCGACACACTTCGCAGGCTTCTGAATGCGCTCGATGATGCCTCGCTCCGCTCGGCCGAGATCGAGCAGGGGCTCAGGGATTTCACCCTGATCGTGGACTTTGAGGTGCCCTTCCCGGAGATGGTGGCCAGCTTCCGGGCCGCGCGCGAGCGCCTGCGGCCCCTTCTGGAGTGCGTCAACGGCTCGACGGCACCCGTCTTTTACGCCGTCGGCCATGCCCACCTCGATGTGGCCTGGCTGTGGCCGCTGGCCGAGACGGAGCGCAAGATCGCCCGCACGATCTCCAATCAGCTTGCGCTGATGGAGGAGTACCCGGACTATAGGTACATCCAGCCGCAGGCTCATCTCTACCGGATGCTCTCGGCTCGCTACCCCGAGCTGTACCGGCGGTTCGTGGATGCCGTCCGCCGCGGGCAGATCATCCCCGAGGGGGGCATGTGGGTCGAGGCCGACACCAACATCACCGGCGGCGAGAGCCTCATCCGCCAGTTCATCCATGGCAAGCGGTTCTTCCGTGAGGAGTTTGGTGTCGAGAGCCAGATGCTCTGGCTGCCCGACGTCTTTGGATACTCGGGCGCCCTGCCGCAGATCCTGCGCGGCTGCGGCATCCGCTACTTCACGACCGCCAAAATCTACTGGGCCTACAACGGCGGCGACCCCTTCCCCTACAGCACCTTCACCTGGGAGGGTATCGACGGCTCCGAGGTCCTCGTACACCTGCTGCAGGGCTATGGCAATGTGACCCATCCCGGCATGCTCAACCTCATGTGGCGCGAGCGCCGTCAGCGGGAGGGCATCGCCTCCGAGATGCTGGTCTTTGGCCACGGCGATGGCGGCGGCGGTGCCACGCGGGACCACCTGGAGTTCCTGCGGCGCGAGCGCGACCTCGAGGGCTGCCCGCGCGTGCGCATGGCCTCGCCCATAGAGTACTTCCAGGACCTCGAGGCCCGTGGCATTCCCAAGGCGCGCTATGTGGGCGAGCTGTACTTCCAGGCTCACCGCGGCACCTACACCTCTCAGGCGCGCACCAAGAAGAACAACCGCAAGAGCGAGTTCGCCCTGCGCGAGGCCGAGATGTGGGGGGTAGCCGCCCGTGCCCTCGCCGGCTACTCCTATCCGCGCGAGGAGATGAACGGCGCCTGGCGCACCGTGCTGCTCAACCAGTTCCACGACATCCTGCCGGGCTCTTCCATCCATCGCGTGTACGAGGAGGCGGAGGCGATGCACCAGTCGGTGATCGCCAGCGCCCGGCAGACGGCCGAGGCGGCGGCCAGCGCCTTCACCACGCCCGCTGCGGCCGTGACGGTGTTCAACTCGCTCTCCTGGCCGCGCACGGTGCTCGTGACGCTTCCGGAGGGCCTGACGCACGTCGCCGGTGCCGATGGAGAGCCGCGGCCTGTGCAGGTCGTCGGCGGCCAGAGGCTCGCCGAGGTGACGGTGCCGGCCTGCGGCTGGACGACCCTGCGCAGCGCCGCAGCAGGCCCCGCCTCCGTGGCCAGCCCCCTGCGGGCGACGACGAGCCTCCTGGAGAACGAGTTCCTCCGCCTCGAGCTCAACTCCGCTGGCGAGATCACCAGCATCTACGACAAAGAGTCCGGGCGGGAGCTGGCGGCGGGCCCCTGCAACAGCTTCCGCATGTACAAGGACGTGCCGGGCTGGTTCGACGCCTGGGACCTGGACAGCATGTACGCCGACACGCCGGTAGAGCTGAGCCGGGAGGCGAGCATCGAGGTCATCTGCCAGGGGCCGCTGGTGGCGGCGCTGCGCGTACAGCGCAGGCTGAACCACTCGTCCCTCACCCAGGAGATCCGGCTCCGCCGGGGCTCGCGGCGCGTGGACTTTGTTACGACTGTGGACTGGCAGGAGAGCCACAAGCTGCTCAAGGTTGCCTTCCCCGTGGACATTCACGCTAACGAGGCGGTGCACGAGATCCAGTTCGGGCACATCCGACGGCCCAATCACTACTCGCGCCCCTTCGACGCCGACCGCTTTGAGGTCTGCAACCACAAGTGGACGGCGATCATGGAGGAGGAGCGCGGCTGTGCCGTCCTCAACGACTGCAAGTACGGCGTGAACGTCCTCGGCAACAGCATCAACCTGACGCTGCTCAAATCGGCGCTGGCGCCGGACATGTACGCCGACAAGGGCGTGCACACCTTCACCTACGCCTTTTACGCCTGGAACGGCCCCTTCGCCACCAGCGAGGTGGTGCGCGAGGCCTATGACCTCAACGTGCCGCCGCTCACGGTCGTCGGTGCGGCGGGCGAGCGCTCGCTCTTCTCGGTAGATGCGCCGAACGTCATCATCGAGACGGTCAAGCCTGCCGAGGATGGCTCGGCGGACGTGGTCGTGCGCCTGTACGAGGCCAAGCGGACCGCGACCCGCTGCACGCTGACAACGGCCTTGCCAGCTGCCAGCGCCGCGGAGACCGACATGCTCGAGGAAACGGTCCTGCGCGAGCTGAGCTACACGAACGGGGCGATCGCACTCGACTTTCGCCCCTTCGAGATCAAGACGGTGCGGCTGCGGTTCGGCGCCTAGCGCGAACCCGCGTCGTGACGCCATCCCCGCGGCCGGAGAGGCTGCTGGTCCGTGCGGGGGCTGCTCGCGAGCGGCCCCCGCACGTCATGGCGGCAGGCAGCGTCGCCTGTCCCCGGCTCCGGCACGGCCGCGGCGACAGAACCCGATAGCCTTCCCGTGCGTGTTCAGGCTCGCGTCCAGTTCATGGCACTGAGGCAGGTTGCCGGTAGCTCTGGCCGTCGGGCTCGGCTTGGCGCCAGCTTGTCGGGGGACCCCCTCCCCCTGTCCCCCTGCCCAGGCGGACGCTGCGGCGTCCGCCTGGGCAGGGGGAAGACCATTGGGGGTGTCCCGGGCTCTGTTGGCGCGCCGCGGCGCGCCAACAGAGCCCGGGACACCCATAGAGAATGGCCCCTCCCCCGAGCGGGCATGCCGTGCCCGCTCGGGGGAGGGGCGCGGGGTGGGGGCAACACGTAGCAGCCGGCGCCGCCAGGATGCGAGTCCGAACAGTTTTGCTTCCCGTTCCCCCTGACACGCTCAGGAGCGAACATGTGGCGACCTGACCGCGAAGGGGCCAGAGCACGTTGGAGGCGGGCCGCGCGCTGACCCCCTACCGTTCCCCCGCGTCGGGGGAACAGGAAGAGGGCGTCGCCATCAGCGGGATGGCCGCAGAGGGTGGGACGAACCTATCCCCCGTTTCGGGGGGACGGTGGGGGGGGCCTGCCCTCGCATCGCTGACCCCCTACCGTTCCCCCGACGCGGGGGAAC
>DYEI01000007.1 GCA_020725765.1 Anaerolinea sp.
TGATGCCGGGGGACAACGTCACGGTCGAGGTGGAGCTGATCGTGCCGGTGGCGCTGGAGGCGGGTTCGCGCTTTGCCATTCGCGAGGGTGGCCATACCGTCGGCGCTGGCGTCATCGCCTCGGTGATCGAGTAGGCTGCCCTCGGACGGGCCGGGGCCGACACGGCCCCGGCTGCGGTTGGCTGGGCGATCTGAGCAGGAAGCAAGGAGGGACGGGCCGGCGCTGCCGGACCCGCACGGACTATGGCCAGACGACAGCGGATACGAATACGGCTCAAGTCATATGACCATCGCGTGCTGGATCAGTCGGCGCGGCGTATCGTCGAGGCCGCGGAGCACACCGGGGCTGCAGTAGTCGGTCCCGTGCCCCTGCCGACCAAGATCGAGCGCTTTACGGTCATGCGCTCCCCGTTCATCGATAAGGACTCGCGGGAGCAGCTGGAGATCCGGACGCACAAGCGACTCATAGACGTCCTGGAGCCCACGCCCAAGACCGTGGAGACGCTGATGCGCCTGAACCTGCCCGCCGGCGTTGACATCGAGATCAAGCTCTAGGCTCGGCGGCGCTGCACTCTGAGTAGAGGGGGGGACGAGGGCGCTTGGTAGCCCGCCGGGCTCTCCGCCTGCGGCGGATGGGCCCGAGAGGTGGCGGCAGGCCCTTCGAGACACGCATATGGCAACACGAATAGGATTGCTGGGCCGCAAAGTCGGCATGACGCGCTACTTCAGTGAGGATGGCACGGTTGCACCGGTGACGGTGATCGAGGCCGGTCCCTGCCTGGTGACGCAGGTCAAGTCCCCAGAGAGGGACGGCTACGCGGCCATCCAGATCGGTTTCGAGGAGAGCAAGCGCCTGAACAAGCCCGAGCTCGGGCACCTGAAGGGGCTGCCGCCGATGCGGCACCTGCGCGAGGTCCGCACCGATGACGCCACCAGCTACCAGCCCGGGCAGCGCCTCGATGTGAGCATGTTCAAGGCTGGTGACCTGGTCGACGTGGTCGGGGTCTCCAAGGGCAGGGGCTTTGCTGGCGTGATGAAGCGGCATGGGTTCGGCGGAGGCCCGAGGACCCACGGCCAGTCGGACCGGCAGCGGCACCCGGGGGCGATCTCGTCGGGTACGACGCCGGGGCACATCATCAAGGGTCTGCGCATGGCAGGCCGCATGGGTGGGGACCGGGTTACGGTTCACAACCTGCGTGTGGAGATGGTGGACCCCGAGCGCAATCTGCTGGTGCTGCGGGGCGGCATACCAGGTGCGATGGGCAGCCTTCTGTTCATCCGGAAGGGGCTAAAGACCCGCGAGGCGCGCAAGCGGCGCTAGGGCCGTCCGGCTGAAGGCGCTGCTTGCCGGTCGCGGCAGGCGTTGACTTGGGGCGCCCGGGGCCGGGCTGGCGTGGGCTGCTGGCAGGCGATGGGGCGCGAGGAAGAGGGAACAGATGCGAGTTCCTGTGAAGAACATGGCCGGCGAGATTGTCGGCGAGCTGGAGCTGCGGGATGATGTGTTCGCAGCGCCTGTTAATCAAGCAGTGATGCATCAGGCCCTCGTGCGGCAGCGGGCGAACGCCCGCCTGGGCACGGTGCAGACCAAGACCCGGTCCGACGTGAGCGGCGGCGGGCGCAAGCCGTGGCGCCAGAAGGGCACGGGCCGGGCACGGCAGGGCAGTATCCGTGCTCCGCACTGGCGGGGCGGAGGGATCGTTTTCGGTCCACACCCGCGGAGCTACTATCAGCGGATGCCGCGGAAGATGCGAAGGCTGGCGCTGCGCTCGGCGCTCTCCGCGAAGGCGGGCGAGGAGCGCCTGGTAGTCCTCGACGACCTGCAGATGGAGGCACCGAGGACGAAAGAGATGGCGGCCATGCTGGGGCGTCTGGCCGTTGATGGGTCGGCCCTGATCCTCTTGCCCGATGAGCGTTGGGCGGTGGAGCGCTCGGCGAGCAATCTGCCCCACGTCAAGGTGCTGCGCACGACATCGCTCAACGTCGCGGACCTCCTGGGGCATGACTATCTGATCATGCCGGTGGCAGCGGTCGAGGCCGTGCATGAGCACCTGGGCGCGAAGGCAGAGGTGCAGGAGGCTGGGAATGCATCGCTTTGAGGTGCTGAGGCGCCCGATACTGACCGAAAAGACCAACATCCAAGGCGACGCCGAGAACCGGTACACCTTCGAGGTCGACAGACGGGCGAACAAGCTTCAGATCAAAGAGGCCGTGGAGAAGGCTTTCAGCGTGCGCGTGACGGCGGTCAACGTGATGAACGTGCCCGGAAAGGAGCGCCGTCTCGGGCGCATCCGGGGGCGGACGCCCGGTTGGAAGAAGGCGATTGTGACTCTGGCTCCAGGGGAGCGCATCCAGTTCTTTGAAGGGGTCTAGCGTCTCGCGGGCGGGCCGGTGGCAGTCCGTAGCCGGTCGAGTGCCGCAGCGATGGCGTGAGGAAGGTGTGCTGTAGATGGCTATCAAAGTGTACAAGCCGACGTCTCCGGGCCGCAGGGGGATGACCGGACACTCGTTCGATGAGCTGACCGAGGTCGAGCCCGAGCCCTCGTTGGTCAAGACGCTGAAGAAGCATGCGGGCCGAAACGCGCGGGGCAAGGTGACCGTGCGGCATCGGGGCGGTGGGCACAAGCGAAAGTACAGGGTGATCGACTTCCGACGGGACAAGGTGGGCATTCCCGCCCGGGTGGAGTCGATCGAGTATGACCCGAACCGCTCGGCAAGGATAGCGCGCCTGGTGTACGCGGACGGGGAGAGGCGGTATATCATCGCCCCGCTGGAGCTCAAGGTGGGCGATACGGTGATGTCGGGGCCCCAGGCCGAGTTGCGGCCGGGGAACGCGATGCCGCTCGCCAACATTCCGCTGGGCACGATGGTGCACAACGTCGAGTTGCAGCTGGGCCGCGGGGCGCAGCTGGCACGGGCTGCCGGGTGCTCAGCGCAGCTCCTGGCCAAAGAGGGTGACTATGCCACGCTGCGGTTGCCCTCCGGCGAGATGCGACGGGTGCATCTGCGCTGCATGGCTACTATCGGCCAGGTCGGGAACACCGACCATGCGAACATCAAGCTCGGCAAGGCCGGGCGTGCGCGCTGGCTGGGGCGCCGTCCCGCGGTCCGCGGCTCGGCGATGACGCCGCGCGATCACCCGCACGGTGGTGGTGAGGGCAAGGCCCCCATCGGCATGTCCTCGCCGAAGAGCCCGTGGGGCAAGCCCACGCTCGGCAAGAAAACCCGCCGCGCCAAGCCCAGCGACAAGCTGATCGTGCGGCGGCGAACGGCCAAGCGCTAAGCCGGCTGTGGCGACGCCCCGGGCCAGAAGTGCATTCTCGTGGAGACGGAGGCTGCCAGAGCGAGGAGGGTAGGCAGTGTCGAGGTCACTCAAGAAGGGACCCTTTGTAGATCAGAAGCTGCTGCGACGCATCGAGGAGATGAATCGGCAGGGCGATAAGCGGGTCGTCAAGACCTGGTCGCGGGCCTCGACCATCTTTCCGCAGATGGTCGGGCATACCATCGCCGTGCACGATGGACGTCGCCACGTACCGATCTATATCACAGAGAACATGGTGGGGCACCGGCTGGGGGAGTTCGCCCCGACCCGGTACTTCCGCGGCCACAGCTACAAGGAGAGGGCGACCAAAGCGCGGAGGTAGCCGCGCCGCGGCCACCAGGGCTCTGCTTCTAAGGAGAGAGGTCTAGAGTGAGGGCGGTAGCGAAGTACATTCGTATGTCGCCGCGCAAAGTGCGGCTGGTCGCCGACCTCGTCCGCGGGCGCGATGTGCCGGAGGCACTGGTTATGCTGCGCTTCTTGCCAAAGGCCGCGGCAAGGCCGGTGGAGAAGGTCATCCGCTCGGCGGTGGCCAATGCCGAGGACACGTACGGGGTCTCCTCGGAGGATCTGTTCGTCGCCAGCATCACCGCGGACGAGGGGCCTACTCTCAAACGCGGCCAGCCCGGTCCCCGGGGGCGGTTCAAGCCGATACTGAAGCGCTCGACCCACATCACCGTGATGCTGGCTGAGCGGCGCGCACGGTAGTTCATCACAGGCGAAGGAGGAGGCATTGGGGCGCAAGGTTCATCCCATTGGGTTCAGGCTGGGCATAACCAAGCCCTGGGAGGCGCGGTGGTATGCCGAAGGTCCGCGCTACGCGCAGTTGCTGGCTGAGGATCGGCAGATCCGGGCGGCAATTCACGATACGCTGCGGGATGCCGGCATCTCACGGATTGAGATTCAGCGTTTTCCCAAGCAGGTATCGATCAAGATACACACTGCCAAGCCTGGCATGGTTATTGGGCGCAAGGGCGCCAATGTGAACGCGCTCAAGGCTGAGCTTGAGAAGCTCAGCGGGAAGCGCATCAAGATTGATGTGGCAGAGATCCCTGACCCAGACCTGGATGCCACGGTGGTGGCTCAGAGCGTCGCGGAGCAGCTCGAGCGCCGCATCTCGCAAAAGCGCGCCATGAAGCAGGCTGTGGCGCGCGCCATGCGGGCGGGCGCCAAGGGCATTCGGATCATCTGCAGTGGCCGCCTCGCCGGGGCGGAGATGGCCCGGCGCGAGTGGGTTCGCGAAGGACGCGTGCCGCTGCATACCCTGCGGGCCGATATTGACTATGCCGTGGCAGAGGCGCTCACGACATTCGGGCGCATTGGCGTCAAGGTCTGGATCTACCGGGGCGACGTCATGCCCGGCAGCGAGCACGCACTTGAGGAAGCTCCCGTCGAGGAAGAGGCGGGCGGCGTAGCCGCGAGCTAGGTCCGGCAGCAAGCAGGGCGGTGGGGTGCCGGGGCAGCGAGCCTGACAGGTCCGGGCCCCGGACCGCACGGACCCGTGGACAAGGAAGTAGTTGACTATGTTGATGCCAAAGCGTATCAGACATCCGAAGGTGCACCGCGGCCGCCTGAAGGGTCGGGAGACCCGCGGCACGGAGATCTCTTTCGGCGAGTATGGGCTTCAGGCACTGGAGCCTCACTGGATCACCAGCCGGCAGATCGAGGCCGCAAGGCGGGCTGTGGTGCGCTATCTGAAGCGCAGTGGGAAGCTGTGGATTCGCATCTTCCCCGACCACCCGGTTTCGGCCAAGCCAGCCGAGACGCGCATGGGTGGTGGCAAGGGCACGCTGGACCACTGGGTCGCGGTCGTCAAGCCCGGCCGCATCCTGTTCGAGCTGGGCGGTGTGCGCGAGGAGGTCGCGCGCGAGGCACTGCGGCTTGCCGCGCACAAGCTGCCGATCCAGACCCAGTTCGTGGCGCGCCAGACCGTGGCGGGGGGTGAGCAGGAATGAAGCCCGCGGAGCTGCGCCAGTTGACGGTCGATGAGCTGCGCCGTCGGCTCGACGAGACCTACCAGGAGCTGTTCAACCTGCGATTCCAGTTGGCGACCAAGCAGCTGGCAGATACGAGCCGCATTCGGCAGGTCAAGCGCGATATCGCCCGGTTGCACACCATCCTGCGCGAGCGGTCTCGTGAGGAGGTAGGTCAGGCATGAGCAGGGAGATGCGTCGGCGGCTGACGGGCCGCGTCGTCAGCGACAAGATGCAAAAGACGGTCGTGGTGCTGGTCGAAAGGACCAAGCGGCACCCATTGTACGGCAAGACCATCCGCGCCAGAAAGCGCTACAAGGCCCACGACGAGGAGAACGCGTGCAGGGTCGGCGACCTGGTCCGCATCGTCGAGTCCCGCCCGATCAGCAAGGAAAAGTCGTGGGTGGTGGAGGAGATCCTGGAGCGCGGCACCGCTGAATAGGCGGCAGCGGAGCCCGTGGCCACGGTCGCGTGCGATGGCAAGGGCTGACGGGGAGACCGCACCGCCATTCGGCGCGGGTCTGGACCTGTCGTCGGGAGGGGCGTGCCCGGGGTGTGGATCTCCGGGTCGCGCGTGAGGGTGGCAGCGGAATCGATAGGCGAGGCATTTGAGATGATCCAGACATTCACACGGCTGAGGGTGGCCGACAATACCGGCGCCCGAGAGATCATGTGTATCAAGGTGCTGGGCGGGACCGGACGGCGCTACGCCGGAGTCGGCGATGTGATCGTCGCGACCGTCAAGCAGTCTGTCCCCGGTGGCTCGGTCAAGAAGGGCGACGTGGTGCGGGCGGTGATCGTGCGCACGGCCAAGGAGTATGGCCGGCCCGATGGCTCTTACATCCGGTTTGATGAGGATGCGGCTGTCATTCTGGATGATTCGGGGAGCCCCAAGGGGACTCGCATCTTTGGCCCGGTGGCGCGCGAGCTTCGCGAGCGCGGCTTCATGAAGATCGTGTCGCTGTCGCCAGAGGTCCTGTGAGAGAGCATCTGGGCTCCGGAGGCCTCCGGGGGACCAGTGTGGAGATGGGGGTTATGAAGATCAGGAAGGGAGATACCGTCGAGGTCATCAGCGGGGACGACCGCGGGGCGCGCGGGACGGTGCACCGTGTTTTCCCGGCGCAGAAGCGCGTGGTGGTGTCGGGAGTGAACCTGGTCAAGAAGCACCAGCGGCGCACCGGCGATGTGCGGACGCAGGTCGGCATCATTGAGCGGGAGGCTCCCATCGCCATCTCGAACGTGGCCCTGGTGTGCCCGCGTTGCAACGCGACCACACGGGTCGGCTACCGCATCATGCCCGACGGCTCCAAGGTGCGGTACTGCCGCAAGTGTGACGAGACGATCCAGTAAAGGCAGGCACGGACGAGATGGCAGCAGTGACTCAGGCGCGAGAGCGCCTGCACGAGCGTTACAGGACCGAGATCGCGCCCCGCATGCGCGAGGAGTTTGGCTACCGGAACGTGATGCAGATTCCGCGCATCGAGAAGGTGGTGGTGAATGTGGGCCTCGGCGAGGCCCTGCAGAACGCCAAAGCCCTCGATGCGGCCACGTCGGATATTGCCACGATCACCGGGCAGCGGCCTGTGATCACAAGAGCGCGCAAGTCGATTGCGGGGTTCAAGCTTCGGGCGGGGAACCCCATCGGGGTCAAGGTCACGCTGCGCGGCGAGCGCATGTGGGCGTTTCTGGACCGGCTCCTGAACGTGGCGCTGCCCCGGCAGCGCGACTTTAGAGGCGTGCCACGCGATTCCTTTGATGGCCGCGGCAACTATACCCTGGGCCTGCGCGAGCAACTGGTGTGGCCGGAAATCAGCTATGACCAGATTGACCGCGTGCGTGGCATGGAGATCACCATCGTTACGACCGCAAAGACGGACGAGGAAGCCCGGCGTCTGCTGGAGCTGCTGGGCATGCCGTTCCAGCGGCAGTAGGGGTGAGGGAGAGAGACTGTGGCGAAAAAGTCCATGATTGCCCGGGAGAAGCGTCGCAAGTACCCGACCCGGGTACGCAACCGCTGTGAGATCTGTGGGCGGCCGCGGGGGTACCTGCGCCGGTTTCACCTCTGCCGCATCTGCTTCCGTGAGCAGGCCATGAGCGGCAAGATACCGGGCATCATCAAGTCAAGCTGGTAAAGCTGGAGGAACGACACGCGGGGGAACGCGCTTTGCGGTCCCAGATGCGTTCGGCATAGAGGAGACCATATGAGCACGACTGATCCGATCGCCGACATGCTGACCCGCCTGCGCAACGGAATGGCTGTTCGCCGCCGGTACGTCCAGATGCCGTCGTCGAAGGTAAAGGTGGCGATTGCCCAGATCCTGAAGGACGAGGGCTACATCGAGGGCTTTGATGTGATTAAGGACAGGGAGCGTCCTCAGCCGAGCCTGAGGATATGGCTCAAGTACGGCGAGAACCGACAGCCTGTGTTGACCGGTTTGCAGCGGGTAAGCAGGCCGGGGCGTCGGGTGTACACCAGGAAGCAGAGCATCCCGCTGGTGCTGAGCGGCATTGGCATCTCGGTGCTGTCGACCCCGAAGGGCATTATGACGGGGAGGCAGGCACGCCGTCTCGGCCTCGGTGGCGAAGTGCTCTGCTACTTCTGGTGAGCGGTTCGTTGGGGAGGAAGAGACGGTGTCTAGGATTGGTCGCAAGCCGATCACAGTGCCCGAGGGTGTCAGCGTACAGGTCAGGGGCACGACGGTGACGGTGCAGGGACCCAAGGGAAAGCTGGAGCGGGTGTTCCATCCCGACATGGAGATAGCCACGGTCGACGATTCGACGGTGGTGGTCCGCCGCCCGTCCGATGCCCCCCGGCACCGCGCGCTCCACGGCCTGACGCGCGCCCTGATAGCGAACATGATCGAGGGCGTGTCACAGGGGTACCGGAGAGAGTTGGTCATCGAGGGCGTGGGTTACCGTGCCGACATGCAGGACCGGAATCTGGTGCTCTCGGTGGGATACTCGCATCCCGTCGTCATCACCCCGCCGCCCGGTATCTCCTTTGAGGTAGCCAGGGGCAACCGGAACGTATACATCGATGGCATCGATAAGGAGCTTGTCGGCGAGGTAGCTGCCAAGGTGCGCGCCGTGCGCCCGCCCGAGCCCTACAAGGGCAAGGGGATCGCCTATGCCGGCGAGCGCATCCGGCGCAAGGCTGGCAAGGCTGGCAAGGCAGGAGCGAAGTAATGGCTGGTGAGGAGAGGCAACTGGCCCGGCAGAGAAGGCACGCACGGGTCCGGAAGAAGGTATCCGGCACCGCCGAGCGGCCGCGGCTGGACGTCTTCAGGAGCCTGCGTCATATCTCTGCGCAGGTCGTGGACGATACCAGGGGGCACACTCTGGCGGCGGCCTCGACGGTGGAGCCCGAGATTCGGGCGCGGGTTGCCGGGCTGAAGAAGGTCGAGCAGGCACGCGTGGTGGGCCAACTGGTTGCCGAGAGGGCCCTCGCGCAGGGAATCAAGAAGGTCGTGTTCGACCGGGGCGGCTATCGCTATCATGGCCGTGTCAAGTCGCTGGCCGACGCGGCACGTGAGGCCGGCCTCGAGTTCTGACGACAAGATGAGCCTGCGAGGCTACGGTCGCAGCGCCTCTGCAGGGCCATGATGGAGACTGGCAACAGGGAGGATTGATGGCCAGAAGGGAAATCCCGAGCGACTTTGCCGAGGGCGAAGAGCTTGAGGAGCGCGTGGTGCACATCGCCCGCGTGGCCAAGGTTGTGAGCGGTGGTCGCCACTTTGCCTTCCGCGTCGTCGTGGTAGTGGGAGACAAGCGTGGCCGCGTCGGCGTTGGCGTTGGCAAGGCACGCGAGGTTCCTGACGCGATCCGCAAGGGCGTCGAGCGGGCGAGGAACGACATGAAGCCCGTGCCCATGATCGGCACGACGATCCCGCACCCGGTGCTCGCCGAGTACGGCGCGGCCAAGGTGCTGCTCAAGCCCGCGTCGCCGGGAACGGGCGTGATCGCAGGCAGTGGCGTCCGGGCTGTGATGGAGGCGGCGGGGATCAGGGACGTCCTCACCAAGTCTCTGGGCAGCTCGAACATGTTGAACGTCGTGCGCGCGACGATCAAGGGCCTGCGGCAGCTCAAGGATGTGGAGGCCGAGGCACGGCGTCGCGGCAAGCCGGTGGCGGAAGTCAGCCCGCCGTGGATGGTGGCCCATGGTTCCTGAAGCGAAAAGCCGACAGCTGCGCATCAAGTGGGTCAAGAGCGATATCGGCTACGCCGAGTCCCAGAAGCGGACCATTCGGGCACTGGGGCTGCGCCGGCTTGGGGACGTGGTCGTCAAGCCCGACAGCCCCTCGGTACGCGGGATGGTCAGTGCGGTGAGCCATCTGGTACAGGTCGAAGAGGTGCTCGATGAAAGAGCATGAGTTGCGCCCACCTCTGGGCGCCAAGCACCCGCGCAAGCGCGTTGGGCGTGGCACCGGCAGCGGGCACGGCAAGTCAGCCGGCCGCGGTACGAAGGGCCAGAACGCGCGAAGCGGCGGCAGCAAGGCCCCTTACTTCGAGGGCGGCCAGTTGCCGTTCGTGCGGCGCATGCCATTCAAGCGGGGCTTTGTGAACATATTCAAGACGCCGTACAGCATCGTGAACGTGGGTGACCTGCGTCGGTTTGAGGCAGGCACGTCCGTGACGCCAGAGCGGCTGGCGGCTGCGGGCCTGATCAAGTCCGCTGCGGCTCTTGTCAAGGTTCTGGGTGACGGGAAGCTGGACCGGCCGCTGGAGGTACATGCCCACAGTTTCTCGGGCTCTGCCCAGGCCAAGATCGAGGCGGCGGGTGGCAGTGCAGTGCTCCTCGAGCCAGAGGAAGCATAGCAGGGCCACCTCGCACGGAGCGAATGGCTCCCTAGCTTGGAGGAAGCGATGCTGCAGGCCGTGTCCAACGCGTTCAAGCTTCCTGATCTGCGCCGCAAGATCTTCTTCACGCTGGGCGTGCTGGTGATCTTTCGGCTGGCAGCACATATCCCGGTTCCGGGTGTGAACCTGGAAGGGCTGCGGCAGGTCTTTGAGGCCAACCAGCTTCTGGGCCTGCTGGACATGTTCTCGGGTGGCGCCATGTCGAACTTTTCGGTGATGGCGATGGGCGTCTACCCGTATATCACGGCGAGCATCGTCCTGCAGTTGCTCGGCCCGGTCATCCCGGCACTCAGCGAGCTGTCGAAGGAGGGAGAGGCCGGCCGCAACAAGATCAATCAGTACACTTACCTGCTGACGGTACCGCTGGCGCTCCTGCAGGCGTTCGGACAGGCGTCGCTGCTGGCCGGGGCTGCCGCCGGAGGGCCTGCTGTCCTGTCGAACTTTGGCTTCACGCGGACGACCTGGCTGCCGACGGTAGCAACGCTGATCACGCTGGCCGCCGGGACGATGTTCGCCATCTGGCTCGGCGAGCAGATCGACCAGCAGGGGGTCGGGAACGGCATATCGATCATCATCTTTGGCGGCATCGTGACCGATATCCCGGGTCGGGTGGGTGGCCTGCTCATCGCCAACCCGTGGGCGTTGGTGCTCTTTGCCATCGTGACTCTGATCACGGTCGTGGGCATCGTGGTGATCCAGGAGGGGCAGCGGCGCATCCCGGTGCAGTATGCCAAGCGCGTCAGGGGCACCAAGGTCTATGGCGGGCAGAGCACCCACATCCCGCTGCAGGTGAATGCAGCCGGCATGATCCCGCTGATCTTTGCAGTGTCGTTCCTGATCTTCCCGGGGGTGGTGGCCAGCTACTTTGTGTACTCGAGCACCAAGTGGGTGGCCGACGTGGCGAACTTTGTGTACCGGGTGTTCGACTCGCGCGGCAGCTTTTACTGGATCGCGTACTTTCTGCTCGTCATCGGGTTCACGTACTTTTACACGGATATCGTCTTTCAGCAGCAGAACCTGGCCGAGACACTACAGAGGCAGGGTGGATTCATACCGGGCATCCGCCCCGGCAAGCGCACGGCCGAGTATCTGAGCGGCGTGGTGCGACGCATCACGCTGGTGGGGGCCATCTTCCTGGGTGTCGTGGCCATCCTGCCCTGGATCGTGCGGCCGCTCGCCGGGACGTCGGAGATGCTCGTTACCAGCACGGGCCTCCTCATCGTGGTGGGCGTGGTGCTCGATACGATGAAACAGCTCGAAGCGCAGCTCCTCATGCGACACTATGAGGGCTTTATCCGGAGGTAGCGCTTGAGGATCGTGCTTTTGGGTGCGCCGGGCGCAGGCAAGGGGACCCAGGCAGAGCTGCTGTCGGAGTACCTGCAGGTTCCGCACATCGCTACCGGCGACCTGTTCAGGGAGGCGCTGGCCAAAGACACGCCCCTTGGGCGCGAGGCCAGAGCCTATATGGACCGGGGTGAGCTCGTTCCGGATGCGATCACCATCGCGATGGTGCGCGAGCGCCTGAGTGCGCCCGATACCGAGCGAGGGTTCATCCTGGATGGCTTCCCAAGGACGGTGGAGCAGGCTCGGGCGCTGGACGAGGTCCTCGCTGAGCGGGGGCGAAAGCTGGACCTGGTGGTGTTCATCGACGTGCGGCCGGAGGTTCTGCTGCAGAGGCTCTCGGGCCGCTGGATCTGTCAGGACTGCCAGGGCGTGTACCATACGTTGTACAATCCGCCGGAAAGGCCCGAGATCTGCGATGCGTGCGGGGGTAGGCTGTATCAGCGGATCGACGACCGGCCCGAGACGCAGCGCCGGCGGATAGAGGTCTACCTGGCGCAGACAGCGCCGCTGATCGAGTTCTATCGGGAGCGAGGCCTCCTGGTCACAGTCAACGGGGAGCAGGAGATAGCCCGAGTTCGAGATGAGCTTCGCAGCGCCGTTGACCGGGTACGGACGCGGGCATGATCACCTGCAAATCTGAGGCCGAGCTGGAGAGGATGCGTCGGGCGGGCCGGATCGTGGCCGAGGTCCTTGCCAGACTCTGTGAGCGTGCCCGGCCCGGGGTCACGACGGCCTCTCTGGATGCCTGGGCGGAGCAGTACATCCGTCGGCGAGGGGGTGTGCCCTCGTTCAAAGGGTATCGCGGCTACCCGGCGTCGGTATGCATCTCGATCGACGAGGAGCTCGTGCACGGGATACCCAGCCGGCGGCGGCTGCGCGAGGGGCAGATCGTGAGCTTTGATGTCGGTGTGATCTACGAGGGGTATCACGGTGATGCCACTGTCACCATCGGCATCGGGCAGATCAGCGACACGGCGAAGGATCTGCTGCGGGTGACGCGGGAGGCGCTCGAGGCAGGGATTGCAGCGGCGAGGGCGGGTAATCGCCTCGGCGACGTGTCCCATGCCATTCAGGTGACGGCCGAGAGCCAGGGCTACAACGTGGTTCGGGAGTGGGTGGGCCACGGGATCGGCAAGGAGATGCATGAGGAGCCGCAGATACCCAACTTTGGGGAGGCGCGGCGTGGCCCCCTGCTGTGCCCGGGGATGACCCTGGCGCTGGAGCCGATGCTCACAGTGGGCGACTACCGGACCCGGGTCCTGGATGACATGTGGACTGTGGTGACGGTGGACGGGAGCCTGTGTGCGCACTTTGAGCATACGATTGCCGTCACCGAGGATGGGGCCGAGATTCTGACCAGATTGTAGGAGTGGATGGGCAGCCGTCAGGCCGGGTGCGCTGCACCTGCTGGGCGGCGCCTCATGGGCGCGAGCGATTCCTGGTGCGTCCTTGAGTGAGGGAGTGGAGGTATCATCATGAAGGTTCGACCTTCTGTACGCGTACGGTGTGCCAAGTGCAAGATCATCAAGCGGCGTGGCGTGGTCCGGATCATCTGCGAGAACCCGCGCCACAAGCAGCGGCAGGGCTAAGGAGAGGTTCGTTGCCCGCTGAGCAGAGCACCGCGTTCGAAAGGGGTATCAGGTGGCAAGAATAGCTGGTGTGGACTTGCCGAACAACAAGAGGGCGGAGATCGGGCTGACCTATATCTATGGCATCGGCCTGAGCACGAGCCGCAAGGTGCTGGCCCAGACCGGTGTCAATCCCGACACCCGGATCAAGGACCTGACCGAGAGCGAGGTAAGCCGGCTGCGCGATGTCATCGAGCGTGAGCTCAAGGTAGAAGGCGACCTCCGGCGGGAGGTCGCGATGAACATCAAGCGGCTCACCGAGATCGGCTGCTATCGGGGGCTGCGACATCGTCGCAACCTGCCTGTGCGCGGGCAGCGCACGCGGACGAACGCGCGAACCAAGCGCGGCCCACGCAAGACCGTTCCGGGCCGCCGCCGGTCGCGGGCGAAGAAGTAGGAACCGGTTGCCGGCGTCTGGCGGGGGGCGGCTATGGCTGGCTGTCCTGTGCCAGGCGTCCGAGCCGGGGTGCAGGCGTTGTAACACGCTGGCCCCGAGGAGCAACAGAGGGCTGCTGACTCTTCTGCAGGAGGACTGATGGGACGCAAGAGGACGGGCGTACGCCGAGGGCGGCGCGAACGAAAACTGGTACCGGCGGGACGTGCCTACGTGCACTCGACCTTCAACAACACGATTGTGACAGTGACCGACCTTCAGGGCAACGTCCTGACCTGGAGCAGCGCTGGCGCCTCAGGTTTCAAGGGCTCGCGCAAGAGCACGCCCTACGCGGCTACTGTGGCTGCCCAGGCGGCTGCGAGGGCCGCGATGGACATGGGCATGCGCGAGATCGACATAATGGTCAAGGGCCCCGGCCCGGGCCGGGAGGCGGCCATCCGCTCGCTGCAGCAGGCCGGGCTGCGGGTCCGCTCGATCACCGATGTGACGCCGATCCCCCACAACGGGTGCCGACCGCCGAAGAAGCGGCGTGTCTAGAGGTTGCGAGGGGGGAAGGGGTTCCCTTTGGCCGGGCCGCCGTGCAGTGCCCGGCCGAGAGACACGATTGCTCAGAGCCCGTCTGCCCGGGCTGGCGAGGGGCAGAGGGTGAGGAGGTTTCATGGCCAGATATACGGAAGCGGTCTGCAAGCTGTGCCGCCGCGAGGGCGAAAAGCTCTACCTGAAGGGTGAAAAGTGCTACACGGACAAGTGCCCGGTGTCGCGGCGCGCGTACGCACCCGGCTTGCACGGCAGGAAAGGGCAGTTCCGGCGCAAGGTGTCGGACTATGGTCTGCAGCTTCGGGAGAAGCAGAAGGTGCGCCGCGTCTATGGCGTGCTCGAGGCCCAGTTCCGACGGTATTTCCGCGAGGCGGAGCGACAGTCGGGCGTCACGGGCACGAACCTGCTGCGGATGCTGGAGCAGCGCCTGGACAATGTCGTCTACAGGTTGGGTTTTGGCGCCTCGCGGAGCCAGGCGCGTCAGCAGGTGTTGCACGGGCACATCGAGGTGAACGGCCGTAAGGTCAACGTCCCATCCTACCAGGTCAAGCCCGGCGATGTTGTGGCGGTGCGGGAGCGCAGCAGACGACTGGCCGAGTTCCGGGACCTGCCGCAGATTCTCGAGCAGCGGGCTGTGCCGGAGTGGCTCAGCCTGGATGCTGCGCGTCTGACCGGACGCGTGCTCAGCCTCCCGTCGCGTGAGGCGGTTGATATTCCTCTGCGCGAGGAGTTGATTGTAGAGTTCTATTCCCGCTAGGGATGACAGCCTGGCTGCCAACACACCAGGCTGAGGAGGTAAAGTCCCTTGTCGAATGCTTTTGTATTGCCAAAGATCGAAGGCCAGGTGATCACGCGCAACTATGGGCGGTTCATCATAGGCCCACTCGAGGGTGGCTATGGCGTGACGGTCGGCAACGCCCTGCGGCGCGTGTTGCTCTCATCTTTGACCGGGGCCGCTGTGACGTCCATGCGCGTCAGCGGAGTCTTTCACGAGTTCTCTGATATTCCCGGCGCCAAGGAAGATATGACGACGCTGATGCTGAACGTCAAGCAGTTGCGGCTGCGGTCTATGGCGGACGGCCCCGTATACCTGCGGGTCGACACCGTTGGCAAGACAGTCGTGACCGCCGGCGACCTCGAGGCACCGAGCGAAGTCGAGATCATGAATCCCGAGCTGCACCTGCTCACCCTCGACTCGCCGGATGTGGAGCTGGAGATCGAGTTCGAGGTTCAGAAGGGGCGTGGCTACTCGCCTGCTGAGGAACGCGGCAAGCTGCCGATCGGGCAGATACCGGTGGATGCGATATTCAGCCCGGTGCGGAAGGTCAACATCAGCATCGACCGGACCCGAGTTGGCCAGGTGACCAACTATGACCAGTTGACGCTCGAGGTCTGGACCGATGGCACCATTCGCCCATCCGAGGCGCTGAGCCAGGCAGCCCGGCTGCTCATCAAGCACTTTACCGCGATGGCAGAGTATGTGGAAGAGGAGGTCGAGGAGCATCCGGCGGCTGTGATCGCGCCGACCGGCACGCCGGCAGATGAGATGCCGATCGAGGACCTCAACCTCTCAATGCGGGCCTACAACTGCCTGAAGCGGGCCGGAATCACCAAGGTGGGCGAGGTGCTGGCCAAGCTCTCCAAGGGTCAGAACGAGATTCTGGCGATCCGCAACTTTGGGCAAAAGTCGCTGGACGAGCTGCTTGAGCGGCTGCGGGAGCGCGGGCTCTGGGGCGAGGGAGCGGGCCCGGTCGAGGAGGCGGAGGCTGTGGAGACGACCTCCGCGGTGGAGGAGTGAGCGGCGTGCGCCTCTGGTGGGCGTGGCGCCGATGACGAGAGAGGGTTAGCCTTCATGAGACACAGAGTGGCTGGCCGCCATCTGGGCCGTTCGCTTGGGCAACGGCAGGCGCTATTCAGGAATCTCATCACAGAGCTTTTCCGACACGATCGCATCAAGACGACTGAGGCCAAGGCCAAGGCGGTCCAGGCACAGGCGGAGAAGCTGATCACCGTGGCCAAGCGTGGTGACGTGCAGGCGCGCCGTCACGTCGCGGCCGTGCTGACGGACGAGGCTGTGGTGAAGCGCCTCGTGGACGAAATCGCGCCGCGCTACATGGAGCGGCCGGGCGGATACACACGCGTGGTGCATCTGGGGCCGCGGCAGGGCGATGCCGCGCCGATGGTGCTGTTGGCGCTGGTGGAGTAAGGCGATCGAGGCTCAGCTCGTTGCGGCACTGGTGGAGTACGACGGCACCGACTATGCCGGCTTCCAGTTGCAGAAGCGCGGACGCACGGTGCAGGGCGAGCTCGAGAAGGGGCTCGCGGCCGTCGTGGGATCGCCGGTGCGGGTAGTGGCCGCCGGGCGGACCGATGCTGGCGTGCATGCGTGGGGTCAGGTGGTCCACCTGCGCGTTTCCTGGAGCCATGGCCTGTCGGACCTGCAGCGAGCGTGGAACGCCAATCTGCCGCAGGACGTGGCCATTCGTGCCCTGGCGCGGGTGCCGGAGGGGTTCCATGCCCGGTTCAGCGCCCGCAGCCGGACGTACCGTTACCAGATCAACAACGAGCCCGTGCGGTCCCCCCTGGTGGCGCGCTACACCTGGCACGTGCGGCGGCCGCTGGACGTAGCCCGTATGGAAGAGGCCTGCTCCACGCTGATCGGGCGGCACGACCTCGCCGCATTGGGGCGGCCGCCGTCGGGCGAGAGCACGGTGCGGGAGGTCCTCAGGGCGCGCTGCTGGACGGTGGGCAGGCTTGTCTTTCTGGAGGTAGAGGCCGACGCATTCCTGCAGCATATGATGCGTCGACTGGTTGCGATGGCAGCTGAGGTTGGGCTCGGGCGCTTGACGGTGACGGGGTTCGTGGATATCATCCGTGCCCGTGACCCGCGCGGCGTGCCGGGAATGGCGCCGCCCAACGGGCTCTTTCTCATGGCTGTGCGCTACGACCCCGAGGTGTTGCAGTGGTCGCTGCCATCGCCGGAGACGTGGCAGAAGGAGAGTTGTTTCGCGTGAAGACCTATGCGGTGAAGGCGGGGGAGATCCAGCGAGACTGGTACGTGGTGGATGCCGAGGGCCAGACACTTGGCCGCCTGGCCACGCAGATTGCTCGCATCCTCCGCGGGAAGCACAAGCCCATCTTCAGCCCGCACCTGGACGTGGGCGACTATGTGATCGTCGTCAATGCCGAAAAGGTCCGCGTCACAGGCCAGAAGATGAGCCAGAAGATGTATTACCGGTACTCAGGCTATCCTGGTGGTCTGAAGGCGACGCCGTTGGCGGAGGTGCTGGCGCGGCACCCGACGCGGGCCATCGAGCATGCGGTGAAGGGGATGCTGCCCAGGAATCGGCTTGGGCGCGCCATGTTCAGGAAGCTCAAGGTCTACAAGGGGCCGGAGCATCCGCACCAGGCCCAGCAGCCGCGCAAGCTGGAACTCTAGCGGCGTCGGCAGCCAGGCAGTCATCAGGAGGAGATCAGTGGCCGTCAGATACTACTATGGCACCGGGCGGCGGAAGGAAGCGGTCGCTCAGGTGCGTCTCTATCCGGGAACGGGCTCTGTCATCGTCAATGGCAAGCCCGCGGAGGAGTATTTCGCCCGCGATGTCGATATGTACCGCCTCCGCGGTCCGCTCCAGGCGACCGGGATGAGCGATCGCTTCAACATTATGGTGCGTGTGACCGGCGGTGGCATCACCGGTCAGGCCGAGGCGATCCGGCATGGCATCGCCCGTGCCCTGCTCGAGGCCGACCCCGAGTTGCGCCCCGTTCTGCGGAAGGCTGGCTACCTGACCCGGGATCCGCGGGTCAAGGAGCGCAAGAAGCCCGGCCTCAAGCGCGCACGCAAGGCGCCGCAGTACACCAAGCGCTAATCCGGAGCGCTGGACTCGGCGACCGTCGCCGTGGGGCGGGAGGCCGCTGCTTGGCGGCGCGTGGCGCTGTGCCCGGCCGGTTCGGGCCAAGCATTCGCAGCAAGAAGGGCTTGCGAAGTCTGGTCTTCGCAAGCCCTTTTGTGTTGGCGCTCAGGTCGCAGCAGGGAGAGGGTGGGGGGTCCGGCGAGCGGGCTGCTTCCCTGCCAGAGTCCAAGGGCGGACAGCCTTCTTCGGTCGTAGGGCGAGGGCATGGTCTATCGGGGGACCCCCACCCCTAACCTCCACAGGCGCTAACTTGACGAGGGCCAGCGTGCTTGGTTCTGTGAGTGCCCTCACCCCCGCCGCGGCCTATCCATTACCTACAAGTGGCCTGTGAGGAGCGCAGGCGCCCGTGGCCTGCGCAGCATCCCGCGGAGCCGCCCCCACCCCTGACCTCGAGTTTGGCCTTTTCGCCGTTATGGTACACCTCTGCGCTATGGTGCGCCCAGGAGGGCCCCGGACCTGGGAGGCGCTGTGCGTTCTCCCTGCTCCATGTAGGGGGCTCTTCGAAA
>DYEI01000092.1 GCA_020725765.1 Anaerolinea sp.
GGCGGTTTCGGGCGGTCGAGCGCGCCGCGGCGCGCTCGACCGCCCGAAACCGCCCCAAAAGAATGTTCCCCTCCCCCACGCGGACGCATCGCGTCCGCGTGGGGGAGGGGCCAGGGGAGGGGGCAGCTCCGCGAGGTGTTGCGCAGGCCGCGGGCGCCTGCGCTTCCCGTAGGTCACTTGTGGGTAATGGACAGGCCGCCGCGGAGGCGGGGCCAGGGGCGGAGGCCCTGCCAACAGCGCAGATGAGCCTGCCCCCAAGGCCTGCTACACCCCTATGCAATCCGCAGTTCGAGTGCGTGCGGTGCCTGTGGTACAATTCCCCCACGGAGAGCATCCCAGTTCTGTACCACTGGCCCGGGAGTTGCTGCGGAGGTCCAGGCACGTTCAGCAACTCGTGGAGGTAGTGGCCATGGCGAGAGGAGCGGGTCTCGTGGTGGGCGAGCAGGCGGTGCAGATTCCAGCGGGCAGGGTGCGCCTCGATGGAAACCTGACGGTCCCGGAGGGAGCCCCGGGGGTGGTGCTCTTTGCGCATGGCTCCGGCTCGAGCCGATTCAGCCCCCGCAATACCTTCGTAGCCCATGTGCTGCAGGAGGGCGGCCTCGGCACACTGCTCTTCGATCTCCTGACCGAGGGGGAGGCACTCGACCGTGCCAAAGTATTCGACATCGACCTCCTGGCGCAGCGGCTGCTGGCGGCCACCGACTGGCTGCAGGAGCAGATGCTGCCGGAGGGAATGGGGCTGGGCTACTTTGGCGCCTCGACTGGAGCCGCCGCTGCCCTGCAGGCGGCCGCCCTGCGGGGACCGGCCATCCGCGCCATTGTCTCGCGGGGCGGGCGGCCAGACCTGGCGGAGGCGTACCTCTCCCGGGTGACGGCGCCAACGCTGCTGATCGTCGGCGAGCGTGATCCCCTCGTCCTTGAGCTCAACGAGGCTGCCTACGGTGCCCTGCAGACGGAGAAGGACCTGGTGATCATCCCCGGGGCGACGCACCTCTTCGAGGAGCCGGGCGCGCTCGAGCAGGTTGCCGAGCTGGCGAGGAACTGGTTCCAGCGCTACCTGGGTGGTTAGACTCTGCAGACCGATCCCTGCGTCGCGGTTGCGGAGAACTGAGGCGACGCGGAGCCAGTCAGTGCGTTGTGCTGCCCCCACCCTCTCCCCTCCCCCAGGCGGACGCGGCCGCGTCCGCCTGGAAGAGGGGAGATGATCTTGGGGTGGAGTTTGGCCTTTTGTGGTCCTCGCCCTCACTATTGCCGCCATCGCCCGTGAGCAGTGGTGTAGCGCGGCTCGTGCTGTAATGCCCCCACCCCCGACCCCCTCCCCCAGGCGGGCACGACGTGCCCGCCTGGGGGGAGGGGTCGGGGGTGGGGGCATTACAGCACGAGCCGCGCTACAC
>DYEI01000093.1 GCA_020725765.1 Anaerolinea sp.
CCCGGCAGGCTGCCTGACCGCGAATCTGCTGACTGATCCGGATGCACCCGGGTGGACTCGCGTTCTTGACAATAGCACCGCTCTCGGGGTATAGTCGGCCCCATCAGATCGTCACGAGGAACCTGAGGCAAGGGCGAGCCAGGCCGTCGGCTGGTGTGATCAGTGGGTGCCGGTGGCCGACGACTGGCCGCCGCAGCAGGCCATACGGAAGCGAAGGAGCATGACAGCAAGGCTGGTTACCGGGCAGTTCAACGACTCCTTCGTCCCCATCATTGACGGTGTATCACTGACCGTCCAGAACTATGCCTTCTGGCTGAACAAGAGCCTGGGGCCCGCGTACGTGGTCGCCCCAAGCATCCCTGGCCATGTCGACCGCTTCGAGTTTCCCGTCCTGCGCTACTTCTCGGTTCCTTTCCCGAAGCGGCGACCGTACCGGGTGGGAATCCCGCCCTTCGATGTCGCCTTCCTCAATCAGATCCGGGCCATCCCGTTCGACCTTGTCCATGCCCATTGCCCCTTTGTCGCCGGGCAGCTCGCCCTCATCATCGCACGGGCCAGAGGCATCCCCATCGTGGCCACCTTTCACACCAAGTACCGCGAGAACCTGGAGACGGTGGCGCCCAGCCCGCGCATCATTGACTATGCCGTCAAGGTCATCGTGGACTACTACCAGTCGGTAGATGTGGTCTGGGTCCCCAACGAGGCAACGGGTCGGACCCTCCGCGAGTATGGGTATACCGGCGAGTACGATATCGTTCCCAACGGCACCGACATCGAGGTCCGGCCGGACGAGCGTGGCATGCTGTGCGAGCGGGGCAGCGAGTTCCTCGGGGTGGCGCCGACCGACCTCGTCCTCCTTTTCGTGGGCCAGCACGTGTGGGAGAAGAACCATGGCCTCCTCCTATCCGCCCTCAAGATGGCCAGGGAGCGCGGCGCTGGCTTTCGGATGTTCTTTGCAGGCACGGGATATGCCGAGCCCGAGATGCGGCAGCGCGTGGAGCAGTTCGGGCTGAAGGACTGCGTGACCTTTCTCGGCATCGTCTATGACAGGGAGCACCTGAAATCCCTCTATACCCGGGCGGACCTCCTGCTGTTTCCTTCGCTCTACGACAACGCGCCCCTGGTCGTGCGGGAAGCAGCAGCCTGCTACCTGCCGGCCCTCCTGATCGAGGGCTCGGCGGCTGCCGAGGGCGTTGAGGACGGCTGGAACGGCTTCCTCGCCCCCAACTCTGCTGAGGGGTACGCCGAAAGGCTTCTCAGCCTTGTGGGCAACCGCGGGTTGCTCGAGCAGGCCGGGCAGCGTGCCCACTCCACACTCTACCGGACCTGGAGGGATGTGGTGGCCGAGGTCGAGCAGAGGTACGTCGAGATCGTCGGCCGCTACGGCAGCAAGGCGGGGGCGACGCGCGGTCGCATCCGGCTACCGGTGCTGCGGCCCTGAGCCTGCCCTGCTCCCTCCGGCCCGGGCACTGCCTCTATTCCCGCGTAACCGGCGCTTGCGGGCGGCAAGCACCTGCCGGAGTGTTCCAGTCTACCGTTTCCGTCGCATCAGGAATGAGGAGAGAACCGTGGACAAAGTTGCCGTCGTTGCCATCGGGGGCAACTCGCTGATCAGAGATCAGGCGCACGAGGACGTGCCCTCCCAGATTGCGACTGTCGAGGAGACCTGTCGTCATATCGGGGACATGGTTGCCGATGGCTGGAGCGTCGTCATCACGCATGGTAACGGGCCACAGGTCGGCTTTATCCTACGCCGAAACGAGTTGGCGGCCCACGAGGTGCCCATGACGCCGATCGATGTGATCGGTGCCGAGACCCAGGGGGCCATTGGCTATATGATCGCCCGGGCACTCGACAATGAGCTCAGGCAGCGGGGGCTGAGCCGCTCCGTGGTGGCCGTGGCCACCCAGGTGCTGGTGGACCGCAACGATCCCGCCTTTCAGAACCCGACCAAGGGCATCGGCAGCTTTACCACCAGAGAGAAGGCGCTCGAGTTTGCCAGAGAGGGGTGGACGGTCCGCGAGGACGCTGGCCGTGGTTGGCGCCGCATGATCGCCTCGCCGATCCCACTGGAGATCATCGAGCAGGACGCCATCCGGGTGTTGCTCGAGGCTGGCTTTATCGTCGTCGGGGTTGGGGGAGGGGGGATTCCCGTCGTCAGGGACGAGGCCGGCCTGCTGCGGGGGACAATCGCCGTCATCGACAAGGACCGCGCCTCGAGCCTGCTCGCCTCGGCACTGAAGGCGGATCTCTTCCTCATCTCCACGGCCGTGGAGAAGGTTGCCCTCAACTATAACAGGCCCGACCAGCGGTGGCTGGATTACATGACCCTCGGCGAGGCAAAGCGCTACCTGGCTGAGGGGCACTTTCTGGCGGGCAGCATGGGGCCCAAGATCGAGGCCATCATTGCGTACCTCGAAGCGAACCCCCGGGGGAGGGCGCTGATCACCAAGCCGGACACGATCGCAAGGGCTCTTGCGGGGAAGACGGGGACGTGGGTGGTCGCAGACGGCTGAAGCGAGAGACCAGCGTGGCACGCCTCCTGCTGCTATCCGGCAGGCTGGCCGGCAGGAGGTTCTCATGGTCTGGTGGGTTCCCGACCGACTGGTCGAAGAGGTTGACCGCGAGAAGGTGCAGTTGAGCTACGAGCGGGAAGAGCAGGTCGAAGGCAATGTTCAGGCCGAGGCGCACACCGGGGGGCCGATCCCCGAGGAGCGGGGCCTGACAACCCGCTGGCGGGAAGAGGTACCCCGTGAGACCTTTGTTGCCGCTCTGCGTGCCCTTGCCGACGCCCTGAGCCAGGAGCGCAACTTTACCTTTGCCGTGAATCACCGGTTCATGCTGATGAGGCCCCTCGGCACGCCGAGCATCGAGTACGTGGAGCGGGAGAACCAGCGCAAAGAGGTGGTCTTTCGTTTCACCTGGGAGGCGTGACGGCCGGGTGGCCCCCTCGCTCCTCGCGAGGTGAGCTCGGGAAGGCTCGCGCCGTGCGGGCACCGCCCCCTGCGGGGGCGTGAGGAGCCTCCACCTCTGCCCCATAAAGAGCTCTGCACGAGCTGGTGCGAAGCGTCAGGCCCGGCGGCAGCCAGGATGGCTGCACCCCGGGCACGCGGGTGCAGTTCAGTTTGGGGGCAGGCTCTTCTGCGCTGCCGGCAGGGCCCCCACCCCCGGCGCCCCTTCCCCCGGGTCGGTCCGCGGGCCGACCCGGGGGGAGGGGACCCTTTTCTATGGGGTGTTTTGCCGCGGCGCGCGTAGCGCGCCGCCGCAAAACACCCCACAAAAGGGGTGGGGGTCCTGGCAG
>DYEI01000094.1 GCA_020725765.1 Anaerolinea sp.
CAGGGGTGGGGGCGGCTCCGCGAGATGCTGCGCAGGCCACGGGCGCCTACGCTCCCCCAGGCCACTTGTGGGTAATGGATAGGCCGCGGCGGGGAAGGGGCACGGGGGGATGGGGTAGCGTCCGGTAGGGGCCGAGGGACGGCGGCTAAAGCGGCCTGTCCGCCCCTGAAGGGAACGGGGAGCCTGGCAGCAGCACAGATAGGCCTGCCCCCAGGGTGGGCTGGCCCCCCCGCGGAAGCGCGAGTTTCTCTCCTCGCAGAATAGTGGTATGATACAGCCATGGCCCGGGCCTCGCCCGGCCCGGGGTCAGGCACCGGTCGAGACGGAGGAGAAGAAGGATGAAGAAGGCACTGATGCTCTGGGGTGGGTGGGACGGCCACGAGCCCCGCCAGTGTGTGGAGATTTTCGCGCCCTTCCTGAGGGAGCAGGGCTACGAGGTTCGGATTTCCGACACGCTCGACGTGTACCTCGACGAGCCCTACATGCGCTCTCTCGACCTGATCGTGCCCGTGTGGACGATGGGCACCATCACGCCGGAGCAGGAGAAGGGCCTCCTCAACGCCATCCGCAGCGGCGTGGGCATTGCCGGCTGGCATGGCGGCATGTGCGATAGCTTTCGCAACAACACCGAGTACCAGTTCATGACCGGCGGTCAGTGGGTCTCTCACCCCGATGGCATCACCGACTATCTGGTGAACATCATCCGCCATGAGGACCCCATCACCGAGGGGCTGTCGGACTTTTGGATGCACTCCGAGCAGTACTACATGCACGTCGACCCTGCCGTCGAGGTCCTCGCCACCACGACTTTCCACAGCCCCAACTATCCCTGGATCGAGGGGGTGGTCATGCCGGTGGTCTGGAAAAAGGTCTGGGGGCAGGGCCGGGTCTTCTACACCTCGCTTGGCCACGTCGCCCGGGATTTCGACGTGCCCGAAGCGCGCGAGATCGTCAGGCGTGGCATGCTCTGGGCGAGCCGATAGCCAGACCCGGAGCGAACGTTTGCCGTCACAGGAGCAACGACATCCATGGATCCCGTCAAAGTCGGGCTGGTCGGCTGCGGCAACATCAGCAGCATCTACTTTCAGAACTGCCAGAGCTTTCCCATCCTCAAGCTGGTGGCCTGCGCGGATCTCATCCCCGAGCGCGCGCAGGCCAAAGCGCAAGAGTTCGGAGTCGAGGCGCGCTCGGTTGAGGGCATCCTCACGGACCCCGAGATCGAGGTCGTACTGAACCTGACGATCCCCAGGGCCCACGCCGAGGTGGCGTTGCAGGCCCTCGAGGCCGGCAAGTCGGCCTACAACGAAAAGCCCCTCGCGATCACGCGGGAGGATGGCCGGCAGATGCTCGAGCTCGCCAGCGCCAGGGGCGTGAGGGTGGGCTGCGCGCCGGATACCTTCCTCGGTGCCGGCATCCAGACCTGCAGGAAGCTAATCGACGACGGCTGGATCGGCGAGCCGGTTGCGGCGACAGCGTTCATGACCTGCCACGGCCACGAGAGCTGGCACCCCGACCCCGAGTTCTACTACAAGGTCGGCGGCGGGCCGATGTTCGACATGGGCCCCTACTACCTGACGGCGCTCGTCTCCCTGCTCGGGCCGGTGCGTCGGGTTACCGGCGAGGCCCGCATCACCTTCCCCGAGCGCGTGATCACCAGCCGCCCAAAGTACGGCACCGTGATCGAGGTGGATGTGCCCACGCACGTCGCGGGGGTGCTCGAGTTTGCCAGCGGCGCCATCGGCACCATTATCACCAGCTTTGACGTCTGGCATGCCGAGCTGCCGCGCATCGAGATCTACGGGTCCGAGGGCACGCTATCCGTGCCCGATCCCAACTGCTTTGGTGGGCCGGTGCGCCTGCGCCGAGCCGAGGCGGATGCGTGGAGCGAGATACCTCTCAGCCACGGCTACAGCGAGAACAGCCGTGGCCTCGGCGTGGCCGACATGGCCTACGGGCTGCGCTCGGGCCGCCCGCACCGCGCCTCCGGCGAGCTTGCCTACCATGTGCTGGACATCATGCACGCCTTCCACGACGCAGCACGCGAGGGCCGGCACGTGACGCTCGAGAGCACCTGCACGCGCCCGGCGCCCCTGCCCATGGGCCTGCAGCCCTGGACCCTCGACCCGTGACCGGAGACGCCAGCCCACCAGACCCCCTGCCAGGGCTTTGCGCCGGGAAGGTGGCGCAACTGGGGGGCCAGCGGCCGCTGGCCCCTCCACACAACCGTAAGGAGGTACCATCCATGGAAAAGCGCCCGCTGGGCAAGACCGGTGAGCAGCTTTCGATGATCGGTTTTGGCGGCATCGTCGTCGCCAGGGAGGACGACGCCTCCGCCGCGCGCCTCGTGGCCCGGGCCATCGAGCGGGGAATCAACTACTTTGATGTTGCCCCAACCTACCATGATGCCGAGGAGCGCCTCGGGCCGGCCCTCGAGCCGTACCGCAATTCGGTCTTCCTGGCCTGCAAGACGGAGAAGCGGACCCGAGCCGAGGCCTGGCAGGCGCTGCAGCAGTCGCTGCGGCACCTGCGCACCGACCACTTTGACCTCTACCAGCTCCACGCTGTGACGACGCTGGAGGAGGTCGACCAGATCATGGGGCCGGGTGGCGCGATGGAGGCGTTCCTCGAAGCCCGTCGGCAGGGCCTGGTGCGCTACCTGGGCTTCTCGGCCCACTCTGAGGAAGCAGCGCTGGCCCTCCTCGACCGCTTCGAGTTCGACAGCATCCTCTTTCCCTTCAGCTGGGTCACCTGGCACCAGGGCAACTTTGGCCCCCGCGTGTTGGCGAAGGCTCAGGAGCAGGGCGTGGGCAGGCTGGCGCTGAAGGCCCTGGCCAAGCGGCCGTGGGAGGAGGGCGAGGAGCGCCGCTGGCCCAAGTGCTGGTACGCCCCGGTCGACACCTTTGAGGAGGCCGAGCTCGCCCTGCGCTTCACCCTCTCGCTGCCCATCACCGCGGCCGTCTGCCCGAGCCACGCCGAGTTCCTGTGGTGGGCCTGCGACATCGCCGACCGCTTCAGGCCGCTCAGCGAGGAGGAGCGCGCGCTCGTGGCCGAGCGCTCCATGGGCATCAAGCCGATCTTCCATAGTTGAAGGGTTGAGGGCGGCCGACGCTGGCACACTCCTCGCTGTAGGATCAGCGAAGGAGGATGGCCAACGAGATGCGACGCTTTGCGCTGATCGCCATCGCCGGCCTGCTGGCGCTTGCCCTGATCGCGACAGGCTGCCAGCCGACAGTGCCCCCCGTCACTCCTGCCACGCCTGCCGGGGGCGGGACGGAGACCCCATTGGCGCCGGAGACGCCACTCGCAACCCCGGTGCCGTCCCCGAGCGCCACAGCCGAGGCTACGGTCACGCCGACCGCCTCGCCCGAGCCGACGGTCGGGGCGACGTTGACCCTGGCCGGGCCTACCGCGGGTGAGACGATCGTCACCCCGGTCATCGTGCGCGGGCAGGGCACCATCCCACCCGGCGGCGCCGTGACCGCTCAGGTGCTCGATGCGGAGGGTGGCGTCCTCGGCGAGGGGCCCATCCAGTTCCAGGCGAACGGCCAGCCCGGTCAACAGGGGACCTTCTGGGGGCTGCTGCGCTTCAATGCCCCCAGGAACGCCAGCCCCGGTCGGGTAGTGGTCGTCTCGCCGGGGGGAGCGGAGGGGCAGGCGCCGGTGCGCGATGAGGTGGCGGTGAACCTGCGCGGAACCGCCGATCAGCCCCTTGCCAGCCTGACCATCGAGAGCCCGGTTGCCGGCGCCGAGGTCACCACCCCGCTGGAGATTCGCGGCCAGGGGATCGTCGGCGCCAACCGTGTGCTCCCTGCCCAGCTCGTCGACGCCAACGGCAACCTCGTCGCCCAGGGCACGGTCCAGTTCCCGACCAACGCGACCGTCGGACAGACCTCGACGTACACCGGGACGATTCAGTTCACCCCGCCGCCGAGCGACCGGGCGGGGTATCTCATCATTGAGATGCGCGCCGGATCGGGAGGCCAGGTGCTGGCGCGGGACGCGGTACAGGTCACCATCAAGGGGAGCGGCTGAGCCGCGGCCATCGCAGCCGCGCGCTATCTGACCCGGTCCAGGTCTATCCCCCGGTTGCGCGCGCGCTCTGCCCACCAGGCATCGAGGTCGGGCGGTACCGGTATGACCTGGTCCGGCGGGCGCCGCTCGAGGGAGAGCGCCTCGCTCGGGCAGACGGTCGCGCACAGGCCGCAGCCGGCACAGCGGCTTCGGTCTACCCGTGCCACGCCGTCCTCGACCGCAAGCGCGCCGAACTGGCACCGCTCCAGACAGCTCTCGCACCCGCTACAGCGCGTCTCATCCACCGCCGCCCAGAAGGCCGAGTGCGCCACGGACTGCGGCAGGCCGAACTCGACCACCCCCCGCAGGATGCCGCAGCAGCAGGCGCAGCAGTTGCAGATGTAGCGCAGGTACGGCAGGTGCGTCTGCGTGTTGCTCGTCGAGTGCACGAGTCCGGCATCCTCAGAGCGGCGCAGGACCTCCAGCGCCTGCTCGCGCGTCAGCGCCCGCAGCGCCGGTATGTGGTCAAAGATGCCGGGGACATCGCTGAGCGCCAGGCAGACGTCCAGCGGGCGATCGCAACCCTTGCCGATCAGCCGCTGCTGCTTCCGACAGAGGCAGTCGGATACCGCCCAGGCCGCCGACTCGTTCACCATCTGCGAGGCACGCTCGTACGGCAGGATCTCCACGCCCACGGGCACCGCCTGCTCGACCGGAATAACGCGATGCAGCGCGGGCTGCATCCCAAGGACCTCAGGGAATGTCTGGAGGAAATAGTCCTCCACCAGCCGGGCCAGCTCGGCGTCCATGCGGCCGGACTGCATCTCGTAGATGCCGACCACGAAGGGCAGCAGGGAGAAGAGGAGATCCTTCTCGCCCCGTTGCGCGTGGATCAGGCCGCGTCGGGCCATGCCCTTGAGGAGCGAAGCCGTCTCGCCGGGGTCGCGGCCGGTACGGGCGGCGACCTCGGCGGCCGTCTCGGGGGTCAGGCGCAGCTCGGCCGCCAGAGCGGCCTCCTCCGGGCGGAAGAGCCGCGCCAGCAGCCGCAGCTCGGCGCCATCTGCGGTGGGCGGAAAGCCGTTGGGGATCTGGTCCAGTCGCCGGGCGAGGGCCCGGTAGGGATCGGTCTGTGCCACAGGTCCCTCCTCTCACAGCGGCAGGCGTTGCCCCGGCCCGCGGGGGCAACCCGCCAGACGAGCGCTGTCACTCGCTCACCCAGGTGCCGTCGGACAGGAGCGCGTAGAGCACGCCATCGGGCGTGCCGATCACCTGACCACGCTCGAACTCTTGCCAGCGGCCAGTGTAGCCTTGCTCACCACGCATGGCCCAGCCGATGCTCGCCCCCGGCCCGCCCAGCTCTTCCCGCCACACCCGCCCAAAGCCGCGGATGGGCTGCTCGCGGTCCGGCGGCGGCTGGAGAGCGGGGTCACGGTCGGGCTGGCCCTCCTGCCAGGTATCGGGGAAGGAGAGCCAGCGGTTGGCCTCTAGGTCGCTGTAGAGGACGATGATCTCCCGGCGCTCGCCCAGCCAGAACATCTGCCCTCGCTCGAAAGGCTGCCAGGCCATCGGCATCTCGCGCGGCGCCGACAAGGGGCAGCCGAGCTGCTCCTGTTGCCACGGGCCCAACCGTGCGGTCCCTGCAGGGCAGGGCGTCGGGGCCGGTGAAGGTGTCGGCGGTGGCTCCGGCTCGGGCGCGCGAGACCAGGCCAGCTCGTCGGGATTCAGCACGGCAACCGATCCGGCCCCATGGCCAACAAACAGGAGTGGATGCCCATCGCCGCCTCTGGACACAGCAAGGGCTGTCAGCTCGCTCGCGGGATCCAGCCGCGTTGCGAGATCGGTCGCCATCTGCCAGCTCAGCCCGCCATCGGTCGAGCGGTAGAGCGTGTACGCGTCGGCGGCATAGACCTCGCCATCGCGGGCGAAATCGGGCGACAGGGCAAGGAATATGCCCCCCGGGCGGGCCAGGCGCAGCACCGGCTGCCAGGTCGCCCCTCCATCGGCCGAACGCTCCAGCAGCTCGTAGCCGCCCAGGCGGAACCGCACGGCGCCTTCCTCCGGCAGCAGATCTTCCGGCTCTGGCAGGACCCCGCCGGCTGCGGCGTCGGCCCGGGCCGCGAGTGCCCAGGCGGCACCTCCGTTCTCCGACCGGAAGACCGACCGCCCGCTCTCGCCCCGCCAGAAGAGGTTATAGCTCGCATAGGCCAGGAGCGTCCGATCCTCTGCAAAGCGAGGGGAGATGGCCAGGCGGTCCACGCGGAGGTGCTCCAGGCCATGCCAGACCGGCTGCCAGGTCTCGCCGGCATCCTGCGACCGCCAGACGCCCAAACCCGTGGACGCCCCGGCATACCCGCCAGCATAGAGAGTCCGGTCACGCTCGAAATCGGGCGACAGGGCCAGGTGATAGCTCGGCACGGTCCACCAGATCGTAGAGGGCAGCGGCTGTAGTGCGACCCAGGTCGCGCCTCCGTCCATCGAGCGCAGGATGTGGCCCGCAGAGACGACAAAGACGGTCCGGTCGCGGGCAAAGGCCGGCGAGGGGTGGATCTCCTCGATGCGCCCGAGCGGCCCGCCTTTGGGCCACAGCTGAGGCGGTTCCGGCGGCAGTGGCTGCCCGCCATCGAAGCTGAGCACCGTCAGATGCGCTCCCGCCCAGGCGTACAGGCGGCGGCCGAACAGGTCTACGGCGCCGATGGGCTGATAGGGCATCCAGCCCAGCGGCTCCCAGCGATCCGGCCGGGGGTCGTAGGCCAGCAGGTAGGGGAAGCAGAAGGAGAGGGCGACATTCCTGCCGGGCAGGAACAGGTCCAGCCCGAGGCCCTCCCGGTACGACTGAGGCTCCGCCGATCCGGCCCGGTAGGCCACGGCGCTCTGGAAGGGGACGTAGCGGGCGTAGCGCCGGCTCTCGTAGACGATACCATCGGAGGCGGGGCAGATGACCAGCTCGCCGCCGCTTCCCGCCCCGAGGATGGTCGCCGCATGGGTCACCGGCTGCAGAGTGCGTGCGGAGAAGGTCCGCGGCGCCGGCAGCGGCCCCGGCCCTCCCCCGGTCGAGAGCATGGTGAGCTCGACGACGACGAGGTCCTGCGCCGGATCGACCGTGACGCTCTCCGCCCGCAGGCAGCCGGTGCACCACGGGACCGGCTGCCCGGCGATGTCCGGCGTCAGGTTGCCGGTGACCTGCAGCGTCTTGCCGCTTGCGATGTGCACGGAATAGTCGCAGAGGTAGACCTCGTTGCGCAGCGGGTTGTACGCCGGGGCGCCGCGCTGCGGGATGGCGCCGAGGCGCTTGAAGGTCCGCGTGTCCCAGACCTGTACCTCGCCGGGAGGGTCGGAGGGACCCTGTGCGCGCCAGCCGACGAAGGCCCGATGGCCGGTGCTGTCGATGGCTACGCGGTTGCCGCCGGTGATGACACCGGCTACCGCCAGGGGCTCGACGCGCAGGACGGCGACCTCGTCGTGGGGCGCCGCCCCGCCCCAGTTTCGGTCCCTGCGCGCCACAAAGAGCAGGCCATTCTCCGGGTCAAGGGTCAGCGGCCCCGTGCCGATGGGCTCGCCTGTATCGGCTGGGAGGCTGGAGCGGAGGGTATAGTGGCGGGTGTCGAGCACGTGCACGCGGCCCGCTGAGTCGTTGAGGTAAACGCGCTCGCGCGAGGGGTCGGCGACCAGGTGGCGGATCTCTATGCCGGTGATGCCGCGTCCGACAACCTGAAGCGTCCTCTGGTCCAGGGTGAGGAGCTCGTGGGTTTCGCCGAGGACGGCCAGCAGCCGGCCCTGCGGGTCGAGGCCGATTCGCGCATAGCCGGCGAGGGTTGTCTGCACGCCGGTCGTTTGCCCGTTCAGGCGTGTCTGCCAGAGGCGGGTCTCGTTGCCGGGCGAGGCGAAGTAGAGATAGCCCGCATCGCCGTCGGCTCCGACCAGGTCCCAGCCAAGGCCCTCGGGCGCGCGGGGCGCCTCAAGGGGCTGGCCCGTCTCCGCGTCCAGGGCCAGGAGGCCCACTATGGTCCGGTCAACGACATAGTTCTCCCATCGGGCCTGGAGCTGCCGGCCGCTGCGGTCCGCGGCGAGGTGCGTCAGCTGCCCTTGGGGCAGCGGAGCCTCCCACAGCGGCGAGAGGTTGGGCGTCCGGTAGGCCAGGATGCGGCCGCCCGCGGCGACGAAGAGGCGCCCATGCGCCGCATCGAGGACGAGGCGCCGCAGGCCCGGCCCGCTCGCATAGGCCACACTGCGCACGACCTCCAGGGTGGCCGGGTCGCGCGCCTCGATGTGGTCAGCGACCTGGCAGTAGAGGGGGCCTGTCGCCGAGGCGGCAAGCGTGGCCTCGGACAGCGGATAGTCTACCGGCATGTCAGCGGTGATGCGTCCCGTGGCGAGGTCGAGCGCGGCCAGGTGCGTGCGGTACGCCTCGTCCTCGTAGGCTACAAAGGCGCGCGTTCCGCCGACCGCCAGGCCGGTCGGGCTGCGGCCCGGCAGGTCGTAGACTGGACCGCGAGCACCGCTGGTGAGGTCGAGGACCAGAATGCGCGGCACCTCGACCCCCAGCTCCGGGCGGCCGAGGCCCAGCACCACGCACTGGCCAGAGTTGGTCCAGCCTACCGCCTGCGGCTGGTACACGTCACCCCCTGGCAAGGCGAGGGAAAGCTCGGCCAGGACGCGCGGCAGGCGGCCGGTTGGGTCGGCGGTCGGAAGGGCGGAAGCGGCGCCCGGCGTGGTCGCGGCGGTCGCCGGGCCGGTTGGTACAGGCGTGCGCCCTCGCGCACACCCCGCCAGCGCGGCCAGGACGAGAACTCCCAGCACCACCTTGCGGACCATCAGCCCTCCCTACCGCGCCCTACGGCCGCCCCATGAGGGAAAAGCCCTGGTGGATATCATACACCCGCGGGGGCGCTGGTGCAAAGGCGGCACCTGCGCCCGGGCGTAGCTTGTTTGGGACATCTCGGACCCTGCCAGTCGTCATCAGCCCCCCTCTCCGGGACGGACGCCGCGGCGTCCGTCCCGGAGAGGGGG
>DYEI01000095.1 GCA_020725765.1 Anaerolinea sp.
CGAGGCTGGCGACTGAAGTCGCGTTGCGCGCGCTTCGCGCGCTAGAGGCGCCTTCGGCACCAACCGCCCGCCTGCGCGGGCGGGGTCCGTTCCCCGTCGGCGACGGCCGACGGTTGGCCTTCGGGCTGCCCACTGGCAGCCCGAAGGCCCCCCAGCCCCGAATTCATTCGGTGGGCTGCTCGCCAACAGTAGGTGGAACCGAATTACCGTCCGGCCCCGTTTGGGCTGCCCGCCTCCCCGGTAGTATACTGCTCTTGCACAATCGTCGCACCCGGGGCCTCGGCCACTCGGGTCCCCCTACAGACCACCTGGAGGCGAGCTATGGTCCAGCTTTCCGTCTGCGTGGAGATGTTCTGGCGCGATCTTCTGTACGAGGAGCGGGTCCGCCGCATCGCCCGGCTCGGGTTCAAGGCCTTCGAGTTCTGGGGCTGGAAGGGCAAGGACCTGCAAAAGATCAAGGCTGCCGCCTTGGACACGGGCCTTGCCGTCGCCGCGATGACCCTCGAGCCTGGGTTTGCCCTGCTGCGCCGTGCCTACGAGGCCGAGCTCGTTCAGGGGATGAAGGAGACGGCCCGCGTCGCCCGCGACCTCGGCTGCCGCACCATCATTGTCACTACCGGCAACACCTACGACGACGAGACCTACGAGATCACGCGCCGGCGCGTGGTGCGGCACTTCAAGGCAATCGCTCGCGTGGCCGAGGACAATGGCCTGACCCTCGTCCTCGAGCCGCTGAACACCCTCGTCGACCATCACGGCTACTGGCTCACAAAGATGGCCCAGGCCGTCGACATCGTCGAGGAGGTCGGCTCCCCCGCCGCCAAGATCCTGGACGACATCTACCATCAGCAGATCACCGAGGGCAACATTATCCCCAACCTGACGGCCTACATCCGCTACATCGGGCACTTTCACACCGCGGGGCATCCTGGCCGCCACGAGCTGGTCGGCGGCGAGCTGGACTATCGCGCCATCTTCAAGGCGATCGACGCAGCGGGCTACACCGGCTACGTCGGCCTGGAGTACAGCCCCACGATGGATACCGAGGCTTCGCTCAAGCAGGCCCTGAGCCTGGGCTGACACACGAATGCTGCAGGCACCCTGAACTGTGACCCCATCGGAGGAAACCATGCGGATCGTCTTCATCGGCACCGGGGGCATCGCCCGATCCCACGCGGACGGGCTGATCAAACGCAGCGACGTGACCTTTGCCGGCGCCTACGACGCCGAGCCCGAGCGCGCGCAGAGCTTTGTCCGGCAGTACGGCGGCACCGCCTATGCCAACCTCGAGGAGATGCTGGACGCCGCCAGGCCCGACGCCGCCTGGGTGTGCATTCCGCCCTTTGCCCACGGCGAGCCCGAGCTGGCGCTGGCCGGGCGGCGCATCCCCTTCCTGGTGGAAAAGCCCATCGCCAACTCGATGGAGGTGGCCCGGCGCGTACTCGATAGCGTCCAGCGCTCCGGCACCCTGGCCGCAGCCGCCTACATGACCCGCTACCGGCGCAGCGTCAACCGCGTTCGCGAGGTGCTGGCGGCCGATCCGGCGTTGCTGGTGCACGGAGGATGGATCGGCGGCACCCCGGGAGTGCCGTGGTGGCGGGTCAAGGCCCAGTCCGGCGGTCAGATCGTCGAGCAGACGACCCACACCTTCGACCTGGTCCGTTACCTGGTCGGAGAGCCACGGACGGTCTACGCCTACGGGGCGCGGGGGTTCGTTACCGACCTGCCGGGCTATGACGTCGAGGATGCCTCGGCCGTTGCCATCCAGTTTGAGAGCGGGGCGGTCGGGAGCCTGGTGAGCTGCTGCGGGTCGACGGCGGGAGGTGGCGTGCACCTCACGCTGGCCGCGAGAAAGCACTATATCAGCTTCACCGGCTGGGAGCACACGGCGGTCATCCGCCGCTCCTCCCTCGAGGAGGAGCAGATCCGCGGCGAGCCCAACATCTTTGAGCTGGAGGATGCGGCATTCATCGAGGCGGTGCGCACCGGCAACGCCGGGCTGGTCCGCTCCCCCTACGCCGATGCGCTCAAGACCCTTGCCTTCTGCCTGGCTGCCAGCCGGTCTCTGGAGACCGGCCAGCCAGTCGAGGTTGCTTCCCTCGGAGGATAAGCCATGAGCAGCAACGGAATCGGCTCGAGCACGGTTGTGCAGATCGGGATCGTCGTCCGCAACATCGAGGAGAAGGCCCGCGCCTGGGCGGAGGTCCTCGGCCTGCCGGTGCCGGAGATCGTCATCACCGACCCGCCGGAGAAGGCGCAGACGCAGTACCGCGGTCAGCCGACACCGGCCCGCGCCAGGCTCGCCTTCCTCAAAGCCGGGCAGGTCTCCATCGAGCTGATCGAGCCGGTCGGCGAGCCCAGCACCTGGCAGGAGCAGCTCGACGAGCACGGCGAGAGCCTGCACCACATCGCCTTTGTCATCAAGGGCATGAAGGAGAAGACGGCCTACCTGGAGGGCCAGGGAATACCCCTGGTGCAGCGTGGAGAGTACACCGGAGGCCGCTACGCCTACTTTGACGGCATCGCCCGGCTCGGCGCCGTCCTCGAGCTCTTGGAGAACGACTAGCGAGCGCTTGTTCCTCAGGTCCGGGCGCGGCCGCTATGGCAGCCGCGCCCGGAGGGGCCAAGGCGCAGGGCCTTTGGCACGTCCGCTCGGCTCAGCCGCGGCGCCGCCGGCAGCGAACGGTCGCCCACATCGCCTTCCCCAGAAGAGTATCACGCCCTGCTGTACGACGGCGGGCACGCTGGCCCGCGCCCTATTGCACCTCGACCAGCTTGTACTCCCGGGTCCCCAGGCCGTAGCGCTCCAGCGCCCGAACCTGCACAAAGGGGTCCTTGCCGTGTATGCGCTGGAACAGGTGCCCCTCCGACCCGATCCGCTTCCCCTTGGGCAGCCCCTGCCAGATGAGGTCCTCCACCCGGATCAGATCGAGGCTGGCCTGCTCGATGGCCACGATATCGTCTGAGACGACAAGGCCGATATCGGGCAGCAGGGCCGGGGTGGTGAGCCCCCAGCAGTCGCACAGATAGGTCATGTGCAGCAAAAAGTTGATAAAGAGCACGCGCCCCGGCTCAAAGGACGAGAGCACCGCCCTGGTCGATAGCGCCATCCCCTCCTGGAAGTCGGCAAAGGCCTCGGCGTCGATGGCGATGGCTCCCTCGGGGCAGGCGTTGGCGCAGTGCTGGCAGTAGTGGCAGGCCTCATAGTCGATGCGGTAGGTGCCCTGCTCGTCAAAGCCGTTGGCGCCGTAGCGGCAGGCCTCGAGGCAGGACTCACAGTGCGTGCACAGCTCCTCCTGCCAGGTCAGCCCACCCTGCAAGGCGTGGATCTGCGAGCGCGTCGCCGCCGTGACACACCCCATCGCCAGGTTCTTGCACGCACCTCCATAGCCACAGGCCCCATGGCCCTTGACGTGTGAGAGGTCGATCAACACCTCAGAGTCGCGAATCTCCCCGGCAACCTGTATCTCCCGCAGGCTCTTGTACTCGACTGGCACCCGGTAGAAGTAGCGATCCGCCCTGCCCGTTGCCGGAAGGATCGGCGCTCCCAGGACCTCTGCTGTGTAGCCCCGGGCGACGGCCTCCGTCGTAGCCCAGGGGACATCGGTGACAAAGACCTCCCCGCCCGCATCCTTCAGCTTTTGGATCAGCAGGCGCACAAACAAGGGCGGGATGGTGCTGTAGCCCAGGTTTCCGCCCAGGTGCATCTTGACGGCGACCCGTCGGCCCTTCACCATGTCCGTGAGCGGATAGCGCTCCAGGACGCGTACGAACCTGGCGGGAAGCGTGGCATCGGGGTCGATGCGGTCGAAGGCGACCGAGGCAAAGTAGACCGTGGCAGACATGAGGACCTCCATCGATGACAGACGACGGACCGGAAGCGGCCAACAGGCTCCACCCGGGCATTGGCGCATGCCGCGGGCCGAGCGTCCGTGCAGTATGCCGCGAGGAGAGATACCTGTCAACCTTTGGGAGGTTTGGGGGGCAGCTCAGCAGTGGGCGTTTCGCACTCGGCCAGCCATCATCAGCCCCTCCCCGGTCCTCTCTCCAGGCGGACGCCGCGGCGTCCGCC
>DYEI01000096.1 GCA_020725765.1 Anaerolinea sp.
GAATTCATTCGGTGGGCTGCCCGCCAACAGAAGGTGGAACCGAATCCCCTACCTCCTGCCCTTGACAAGTTACGCCTTCCGGTGCAGACTCTTGCTCCATGAATCGACGACCCCTTTGCCGGTTGCAGGCCGCGACGACCGTCACCGGCCACTTGCTGCGGCGGGCCGTCGCTTTCGAGGAGCTATTATGACCGAAAAGTACATCCCACAGACCATCGAAGCCAGGTGGCAGAAGCGCTGGGAGGAGACGCGGCTGTACCACGTCGATGATGACGTCCCGAACCCGTACTTCTTCCTGACCATGTTCCCCTACCCTTCCGGCGACCTGCACATCGGCCACTGGTACGCCTATACACCCTCCGATGCCAGGGCTCGATACCTGCGCATGAAGGGCAACAACGTCATGCTGCCGATCGGCTTTGACGCCTTTGGCCTGCCCGCCGAGAACGCCGCCATCAAGCACGGAATCCATCCCTACCAGTGGACGATGCGCAACATCGAGCGCATGCGCCAGCAGCTGCGCTCCATGGGCGCCATGTGGGACTGGGAGCGGGAGGTCGTCACCTGCCAGCCGGAGTACTACCGCTGGACGCAGTGGTTCTTCCTCCAGTTCTACAAGCGCGGCCTCGCCTACCGGACCCGCTCGGCAGTGGACTGGTGCCCTACCTGCAATACCACCCTCGCGCGCGAGCAGGTCTGGGGAGAGGACCGTCACTGCGAGCGCTGCGGCACGCCGGTGACCAAGAAAGAGCTCGAGCAGTGGTACCTGCGCATCACCCGCTACGCCGAGGAGCTGCTGCGCCATGACGGCATCAACTGGCCAGAGCGCGTGGTCACGATGCAGCGGAACTGGATCGGGCGAAGCGAGGGCGCCGAGCTCATCTTCCGCAGCGAGCAGGGCGACGATATCGTGGTCTTTACCACACGACCCGACACGGTCTACGGCGCGACCTTTATGGTCCTTGCGCCGGAGCACCCACTGGTCAGTAAGCTGACTACACCGGATCGGCGCGCCGCGGTCGAGGAGTATGTCGCCGCCACCCGGCGCCGCACCGAGATCGAGCGGCTCGCCGTCGAGAAGGACAAGACGGGCGTCTTTATCGGCGCCTACGCCATCAACCCGGCCAACGCCGAGCGTATCCCCATCTGGATTGCCGACTATGTCCTCATGGGGTACGGCACGGGCGCCATCATGGGCGTGCCGGCACACGACGAGCGGGACTTTGCCTTTGCCCAGAAGTATGGCCTGCCGATCCCCGTGGTCATCCGCCCGCCGGACTGGAACGGCGAGCCCCTGACCGAGGCCTACACCGGCGAGGGGCCCATGGTGAACTCGGGTCCCTTCGACGGAATGAACAGCCGGGAAGGGATCAAGGCGGTGACGGCCTATCTGGAGGCGCGTGGCCTGGGCCGGCCGGCGGTGACCTACCGCCTGCGGGACTGGCTCATCTCCCGCCAGCGCTACTGGGGCGCGCCCATCCCGATCATCTACTGCCCGCAGTGCGGCACGGTGCCGGTTCCCGAGGAGGACCTGCCCGTCCTCCTGCCCGAGGATGCCGAGTTCCTGCCGACGGGGGAGTCGCCGCTCAAGTACCACGAGGGCTTCAGGCGGACGACCTGCCCGCAGTGCGGCGGTCCGGCGGAGCGCGAGACGGATACCATGGATACGTTCATCTGCTCGTCCTGGTACCAGATGCGCTACGTCAGCCCGCACTATGACAGGGGTCCCTTCGACCCCAAAGCGGCCAGGGTCTGGCTGCCGGTGAAGCAGTACACGGGCGGCATCGAGCATGCTTGCATGCACCTCCTGTACACGCGCTTTTTCACCAAGGCATGCCGGGATATGGGGCTGCTCGACCACGACGAGCCGATGCTGAACCTGTTCAACCAGGGGATCGTCCTCGGCGAGGACAATGAGAAGATGAGCAAGTCGCGGGGCAACGTGGTCAACCCCGACGACTATGTGCGGACGCTGGGCGCCGACGCGGTGCGCGCCTACCTGATGTTCATCGGCCCCTGGGAGCTGGGCGGAAGCTGGAACTCGCGCGGCATCGAGGGCATCTCCCGCTTCCTGAACCGGGTGTGGGGCCTGGTGCTGGACCCGGCGCCCCGGCAGGGCTCGGCAACGGGCGAAGAGCGGGAGCGGCGGATCGCCGAGCTGCGGCGGGCCACGCACAAGACGATCCGCACCTGCACCGAGCACATGGAGGGCTTTCGCTTCAACGTCTACATCGCCGCCCTCATGGAGTACACCAACACGCTCCTGCGCCTGCGCGAGGCGGGGCTTGGCGGCACCGAGGCCTGGAGCGAGGCCATTCGCACGCTGGTGCTGCTCCTCGCGCCGATCACGCCGCACCTTGCAGAAGAGCTGTGGGAGCGCATCGGCGGCGCCTACAGCGTTCACCAGCAGCGCTGGCCCGAGTGGGATGAGCGGCTGGCTGCCGACGAGATGATCACCCTGGTCGTGCAGGTCAACGGCAAGGTGCGCGACCGATTGCAGGTCCCGGCAGACATCGCCGCGGACGACGCCAAGGCTCTGGCCCTGGCCTCCGCCGGCGCCAAGCGGCACATGGACGGCAAGGCGGTCAGGGACGTCATCTACGTTCCCGGCAAGCTCGTGAACATCGTCGTGCGGTAGGGGGCGCTTCCAGCGCCCCCTACCGGCGCCGCCGCGTCCGCCTCCGCCTTGCCAGAGAGTGGGTCCGCCCAAGGAGGGCGCCCCATGACCGATAGCTACCACGCCCAGCTGCTGCTCGAGCTCCGGCAACTGGCCGGCTGCGGGCCCGAGGCGAACCCCATGCCCGGCAACCCGTACCTCGGCACCACCAAGCCCTTCTACTCCGCCGAGGCAACGACCGGCCGCAGCGCCGTCCGCGCCTTCCGGGCCCGCCACCCGGACCTGACCCCCAGCGAGTACCTTGCACTCCTGGACGGCCTTTTCCTCGGCCAGACCTGCAACGACATCTTTCTGGGGAGTCTGCTCCTCGCCCTCTGGCCGGACAAGCGGCGGCAGGTCGAGCCCGAGAGGATCGATCGCTGGCTCGACCACGTCGAGGGCTGGGCGGAGACGGACTCGCTCTGCCAGTCGGTGTTTCCCGCCGCCGAGCTCCTCGCCCGGTGGGAGGCGTGGCAGGCTCTCCTCGAAAAGCTGGTCGGCGACGGAAACATCCACAAGCGCCGTGCCAGCCTCGTCCTCCTCACCCGGCCCGTGCGCGAGTCCGCCGACGAGCGGCTCTTCCGGCAGGCCCTGGCCAACATCGAAAGGCTCAAGCGCGAGCGGCACATCCTCATCACCAAAGCCGTCTCGTGGCTCCTGCGCGAACTCATCAAGCTGCACCGCGAGGCGGTCGAGGCCTACCTCAGCGAGAACGCCGGCTCCCTCCCGGCGATAGCCCTTCGGGAGACGAGGAACAAGCTGCTGACGGGGAGGAAGTAGCACCCGAGCCCGATCGCACCCGCCCACTGCATGTCATTTGCCCAGGGCGCTTCGCGCGGTATAGAATTCCCCAACCTCCCCTGCTCCCTTGCGAAAGGATGGTGTGAGATGGGCCCCGATTTCAGCCGCTTCCGCACCGCCGTCCTCTGTGAGGGCGAGCCCGATCGCGTCCCCCTCGCCGAGGCCTCGATCGATGCCGGCATCAAGGAGGCCGTCCTCGGCCGCCCGATTCGGAGCGCGCAGGACGAGGTCGATTTCTGGGCCACGGCCGGCTATGACTTTGTGCCCGTGCAGACTGGCCTGCGCCTCATGACGGCCTACGGACTGACCGGGGAGAAGGAGGCAACCGACGAGCGGCAGGCCCTTCTCCTCAGGAACCGGCGTATCGGGCGGGCCCGCTACGGAGTGCTCTCCGACGCCGAGCTGCGCCGCGATTGGGCGGAGGAGGGGCGGGGCATCATCACCAGCCGGGAGGCGCTGGAGCGTTTCCCCTGGCCCGAACCGGAAGAGTTCGACAATGCCGCTGCCTTCCGGGAGATCGGCGCGGCCCTCCCCCCGGGGATGAGGATCGTCGCCTACCAGGGGCACATCTTTACCCCGGTGTGGGAGCTCATGGGGTTCGAGACCTTTTGCTTTGCCCTGCGCGATGATCCCGCCCTGGTCGAGGCCCTGTTCGAGCGCATCGGCACCATCCAGCTGGCCATCTTTCGCCGCGTGCTCGACCTCCCCGAGGTGGGGGCCATCTGGTGGCCCGACGACATTGCCTACACTGGCGGCCTCATGATCGCGCCGGAGCACCTGCGGCACTACCTCTTCCCCTGGCTGCGCCGCATGGGGGAGGAGTGCGCCGCGCGCGGCCTGCCCTGGATCTTTCACTCCGATGGCGACGTCACCGAGGTGATCGAAGACCTCATCGACTGCGGCTTCAATGCCCTGCATCCCATCGAGGCGAAAGCCATGGATATCGTGGCCCTGAAGCGCCGTTACGGCGGGCGCCTCGCCCTCATGGGCAATGTGGACCTGGCCTACCCCCTGTCGCTGGGGACGCCTGAGGAGGTAGCCGCAGAGGTGCGGCGGCTGCTGCGCGAGGTCGCCCCGGGCGGCGGCTACTGCCTGGGCAGTGGCAACTCGGTGCCGGAGTACGTCCCGCTCGCCAACTACCAGGCGATGCGGCTGACCTGCCTGGAGTATGGCACCTATCCGATAGCGGTGTAGGGGCTACCGGCGCGGGGCGCCTGTTACGCGGAGGGGTGATGGAGGATGGGCGGTTTTTCGGGCGGTCGGGCGCGTCGGGGCACGTTCGACGGCCCGAACCCGTCGGGGAGAGTGTGCCTCCCGACTCTGGCCCTTCGGTGCGGAACTCGTGGTGCCGTGCAGAGGTCGCTGGGATGACCTCCTGCTTTGCTGCGTCGGCGACACCCCTCCCCCTCGCCCCCACCCCCAGGCGGGCACGCCGTGCCCGCCTGGGGGTGGGGGCGCTATCGCGCAAGGCGCGCCACACGACCGCTCAGAGGCGGTAGAGCCAGCGGTGAGGGACGAGGACCTGAAAAGGCCAGACTCCCGGAATTGGGGCGGGGCGCTCCTCGTGGCGCGAGGCCGACACACATCCGGAGGACACTATGAACCCACCAGAGGTTATCTCCCTCGGCAACATGCTGGTCGAGATCATGCGGGTGAACCTCGACGAGCCGCTTGATCGGCCGGGCACCTTCGTAGGGCCCTTCCCCTCGGGCGACACGCCGATCTATATCGACACCGTCGCCCGGCTCGGGCGGTCGGCCGGGTTCATCGGCGCCGTTGGGGCGGACGACTTTGGCCGTTGCCTGCTGGACCGCTTTGCGCGGGATGGGGTGGACTTTGCCGGGCGGGTGTTGCCCGATCATACGACGGGGGTGGCCTTTGTGGCCTACTTCAGTGGCGGAAGCCGCAAGTTCATCTTCCACTGGCGACATGCCGCCGCCGGGCAGCTCGGGCCGGAGTACCTCGACCCCGACTACTTCCGCGCCGCCCGCTGGCTGCACCTCACCGGCTGCAACCTGGCAGTCACCGAGCGCTCGCGGGAGGCCTGCTATCGTGCCATGGCCCTGCTGCCGGCAGGTGCACAGGTGAGCTTTGACCCCAACATCCGTCCCGAGGTGCTGAGCGTGGAGGAGGTACGCGCCCTCTGCCGGCCGGCGATCGAGCGCGCGGATGTGATCCTGCCCAGCCTCGGCGAGGCCGCCATGCTGACGGGTGCAGCTACCGACGAGGAGGGCTGCCGGCTGTGGGCCGCACAGGGCAAAACGGTCGTCCTCAAGCAGGGCCCGGCGGGCTGCCGCGTCTTCCACGGACCCGAGGACCTTTCCGTCCCCGGCTTCAGGGTGGAAGAGGTTGACCCGACCGGCGCCGGCGACTGCTTCTGCGCCGGCTTTACCGTCGCCATCCTCGACGGACTCGGGCTGCGCGAGGCCGCGCGCTTTGCCAACGCGGTCGGCGCTCTGGCCGTGACGCGGAAGGGGCCCATGGAGGGCGCGCCGACCCGCGAGGAGGTCCGCGCCCTCATGGCCGCGCAGGGCGGGGCTTGAGGCCCCGCGCCCTACTCCTTGAGGGCTGCGATGCAGGTGATCTCGACGGCGGCACCCATCGGCAGCGACGCCACGCCGACGGTGGTGCGGGCCGGCGGGTCTTGCGGGAAGAACTCGGCATAGACCTGGTTCATCGCCGCAAAGTCGGCCATATTGACCAGGTACACGGTGCTGGAGACGACGTCCTCGAGGCCGCATCCGGCCGCTTCGAGGATGTTGCGGATGTTCTCGAGGGTCTGCCAGGTCTGGGCGGCGATGCCGCCGGGGACAAGCTGGCCGGTCTTGGGGTCGACGCCGGCCTGTCCCGCGGCGAAGACAAAGCCCTTCGCGACGACTCCCTGGGAGTAGGGACCGATGGGCGGCGCATTCTTGGGGGTGCGGACCGTCTTCTTCATCGTGTGCTCCTTGCGTTGTGGTCGCGGGCCCGTGCCGGGCCGGCGGCCTCTAGCTTAGCGAGGTTGGGTGGTTCGCGCAAGTTGGGCCGACAGGGCAAGCCGCTCGCTACCGCTCCCGCGGTGCGCTCTCCATTACCCACAAGTGGCCTTGGGGGGGGGCAGGCGTCCGTGGCCTGCGCAGCAACTCGCGGGGCCGCCGGGAGGGGAACACTCTTTTTGGGCGGTTTCGGGCGGGCGCAGCAACCGCACGCGTGGCGCCATATGACCCTTCAGGACTGCTGGAGCAATCGGTAAGGGAC
>DYEI01000097.1 GCA_020725765.1 Anaerolinea sp.
CCCCGGGTCGGCCTGTGGGCCGACCCGGGGGAGGGGGCGCCGGGGGTGGGGGCCCTGCCGGCAGCGCAGATGAGCCTGCCCCCTGACTGAGCTACACCCGGGCAGCGCCGTCCTGCCCTGCGCTAACGCCAAGCCTGCGCACCTGCCGGACTTGATTGTACCACTCAGAGGGAGAAAAACGGCCCATGAGAGCGCTCGTACAGCGAGTCAGGCGCGCCTCCGTGCGCGTCGGAGAAGACACGGCAGGCGAGATCGGGTCCGGTCTGGCCATCCTTCTCGGCGTCACCCACGCGGACGGTCCCGCCGAGGCAGACCGCCTCGCCGAAAAGGTTGCCCACCTCCGCATCTTTGAGGACGAGGCGGGCAAGATGAACCTCTCGCTCCTCGACACCGCGGGCGCAGCGCTCGTCGTTCCCCAGTTCACCCTCTACGCCAGCGTCCGGCGAGGCCGGCGCCCTGACTTTACCGCAGCGGCCCCGCCCGCCCTTGCCCGGCCCCTCATCGACCGCTTCGCCGACACCCTGCGCCAGCTTGGCATCCGGCAGGTCGAGACGGGCGTCTTTGGCGCTCACATGCTCGTCGAGATCTGGAACGACGGCCCCGTCACGATCATGGTGGACACGGCGGAGATGTAGGCGGGGCCTAACCGGGACCCGCCACAGCCCCGGCCCTACCCCGGGGGGGCCCCCCAGAGGCCCCGCACCGGGCTCGCACGAAGCCCAAGGCGCGGTCGCAGGCAGCGTACCCGGGGCGGGAGGGGCCACTTTGTATGGGTATCCTGGGCTCTGCTGGCGCGCTGCGGCGCGCCAGCAGAGCCCAGGATACCCTCAATCGTCTTCCCCCTCCCCGGCACGGACGCTGCGGCGTCCGCCCCGCTATCCATTACCCACAAGTGGCCTGGGGGAGCGCAGGCGCCCATGGCCTGCGCCGCATCTCGCGGAGCTGCCGCTCGGCGCCTCCCGAGGAGCGGTGTGTGCGGCGGGTGGCCCGCTGGGATGGGCCCCAGGGCGCTATCTCATGCCCCGTGATGCGGTGCAGCCCGACCTATGGGTGATGCATGGGCCCCGCAGGGGCGGGGAATCCAGAATGGGAGGGGGTTCCCCAACGAGCCGGCACAGGCCGATCCCGATTGGCACAGCTACCAGCAGCCTGCCTCTGCTCCATGCGCTCAGCACGAGTGTGAACACTTACGCAGGCAGATTCTATTGCCCTCCCTCCCCTCCCATGATATAATACTGAAAAGTCCGGGGGTAACGCCTCAGCGATGCTGCGCGAAGAGCTGATCCAGGTCGCACGCGGCGAGGCGGAGGCCGACCTGGTCCTCCGCAACGCCAGGGTTGTCAATGTCTTCTCGGGCGATGTGCACCTCACCAATGTGGCTATCGCCCGTTCCTATATTGCCGGGCTGGGCGACTACCGCGCCCACAACGAGATCGACCTCGGCGGCCGCTTCCTCGCCCCCGGGTTTATCGACGGACACGTGCATATCGAGAGCTCCATGCTCTCGGTGCCCGAGTTCGGACGGGCCGTCGTCCCCCGCGGGACAACCAGCGTGGTCGCCGACCCCCACGAGATCGCCAACGTCCTCGGCCTGGACGGCATCCGTTACATCCTTGAGACCAGCAAGTACAACCCGCTCAGCGTCTTTGTGATGGCCCCCTCCTGCGTCCCGGCGACCTCCCTCGAGACCGCAGGCTCGCACCTCTCTGCCGAAGACCTCGAGCCCCTGATGGCCGACAAGTGGGTGATCGGCCTAGCCGAGATGATGAACTATCCGGGGGTGTTGTTCCGCGATCCGGCCGTCCTGGCGAAGGTGGAGGCGGCAGGCCGCAAGGCCGTCGACGGCCACGCCCCGGGTCTCTCCGGAAAGGACCTGAACGCCTACATCGCCGCCGGCATCGGCTCGGACCACGAGTGCACCAGCGTGGAGGAGGCCCGCGAGAAGCTGCGGCTTGGCCTCCACATCATGATCCGCGAGGGCTCAGCAGCCCGCAACCTCCACGGCCTGCTGCCACTGGTGACCCCGGAAAACGCGCGCCGCTGCCTGTTTGTTACCGACGACCGCCATCCCCTCGACCTCATGCAGGAGGGTCACATCGATCACCTCCTGCGGGAGGCTATCGCTGCTGGCCTGCCCCCGATCACTGCCATTCAGATGGCGACCCTCAACCCCGCCGAGTACTTTGGTCTGCACGACCGGGGCGCCGTCGCCCCCGGCCGCCGCGCCGACCTCGTCGTCTTCAGTGACCTGCGCGATATCCGGCCGGAGATGGTCTTCCGTGGTGGCCGACTCGTTGCCCGGGACGGCCAGCTCCTCCCCGACGTGCCCTGTGGCACGAACGTTCCCTTGCGCAGCTCGATGAATGTGGCACCTCTGGACGAGGGGGCCTTCCGCGTGCCCGCCGGTGGGTCGCGATTGCGCGTCATCGGCGTGGTGCCCGGGCAGATCGTGACCGAGAAGCTGATGCTCTCGCCAACGGTCGAGGGCTCGGAGGCCGTGGCCGACCCCTCGCGCGACCTGCTCAAGCTCGCAGTGGTCGAGCGGCACCTTGCCTCTGGGCGCGTGTCACTGGGCTTTGCCCGAGGGTTCGGTCTGCGCCGCGGCGCCATCGCCGCCTCGGTAGCCCACGACTCGCACAACATCATCGTGATCGGTGCCAGCGACGCCGACATGCTGGCGGCGGTGCGTGCGCTGGTCGCCATGGGAGGTGGCCTCGTCGCCGTGGTCGACGGCCAGCCTGCTGCCTCCGTTCCGCTGCCGATCGCGGGGCTCATGTCGCGCGAGCCCCTCGAGAAGGTGAGCCACCAGCTCGAAAGGCTGCTGCAGGCCACCCGGGAGCTCGGCTGCCCTTTGCGCGACCCGTTCATGAGCCTCTCCTTCCTCGCGCTGCCGGTGATCCCTGCGCTCAAGCTCACGGACCGTGGCCTGGTGGATGTGACCCAGTTCAGGTTTGTGCCTTTGTTTGAGGGCTAGACCTCCCCCGATCTCGCCCCGCGGACGGACCCTTCACCTGGCATGCAAGTTGCTGGATTCGAGCCTCGTCAAGGAGGCGCCGCCATGACCAGAGCCAGCCAGCAGCGGCCCGAACCCAGGCGCCGCCGGCTATCTGCAAGCACCGCCATCGTCGTCCTGGCTGTGGCTGCCCTCACGCCGCTCGTCGCCCTGCACATCTACTCCGTGCTCCAGATCGCCCGGGCCCAAGAGGACCATATTGAGCACGACCTCGAGGCCCGTGCCGAGCTCGTCTCTGCGACCGCAATGGGCGCCGTTGACGCCGCACTGGGCACGGCCGAGGCCCTTGCGGAGGCGCCGGGCGTCACACCGGATGACCCCGAAGGCACCCGTGCCATACTGCAGGCCGTGCTGGCGAGGCGGCCGGAGCTGGTCAACCTCTGGGCCGCCGACCGCAACGGCGGAGTGTTCGCCACAGCCCTCATGGTGCCCGGTGAGACGCTGCCCTCGATCGCTGCGCAGCGCTACTTCCAGCAGGTGCTCGCGACCCGGGCTCCCGTTGTGGCTACCGCCATGGGCCTGCCGCAGCTACCGGCCGTGTTCGCACCCCTGGTCGCGGCGCCGATACAGCGCGGCAATGAGGTCGTCGGCTCGATGCAGGTGGCCTTCCAGCTTCCGGAGCTCGGGGAGTTGGCCCGGCACGTCACCCTGCCCGAGAACAGCGTCGTCACCATCTTTGACGGGCAGGGTGCCATTCTCTTTCGCAGCTTTGCTCCGGAACGGTGGACAGGGGTCTCAGCCACCCAGAGCCAGGAGTGGCAGACGGCACAGCGCGTGCGGGAAGGCACCTTCGAGAGCCCGAGCATCGATGGCATCGACCGCCTGCACGGCGTCGAGCCGATCCCCGGCACAGACTGGCTGGCCACCATCGCCATTCCCCTGCCGCAGGCGCGGACGCCAATACGCCAGACCCTCATCACCCAGTTCGCCTTTCTGGCGCTGCTCGTCCTGTTCGCGGGCCTCATCACCTGGCGGGCCCGTCAGCTGGCCGAGACGGTCGACGTGCAGCGCCGCCGGCTTCAGGGGATCATCGACCAGCTTCCCGAAGGGATCATGATCATCGGCCCCGACGGGAACGCGGTGCTTGCCAATCGTGCCCTCGAAGGCCTGCTCGGCACCTCCATCGAGGCGCAGAGGCCTTATCGGCCTCAGCTTGAGCGGGACCTGACCTGGCTGGAAGGCGAGCGGCAGATGGCCTGGAACGAGCTACCCTTCGAGCGGGCACGGCGCGGCGAGCCAATCCACGATGCCTCTCTGATCGTCGTGCGGCCCGATGGCACCCGGCGCGACGTGCTGGTAGATGCGCTCCCCCTGCGAGGCACGGCCGGCGGGGCTGTGGAGGTGCTCATCGTCGTCGCCGACATAACGGCCCTGAAGGAGATAGACCGCGCCAAGGACGAGTTCATCTCCGTCGCCGCCCATGAGCTGCGCAATCCCCTCGCCGGTCTGAGGGGATATACCCAGATACTCCTTCGCAGAGCACGGGAAAAGGGATACGATGAGGAGACCATTCGCATCCTCACAGCAGTCGACGAGCAGGCCGAGCGCCTCACCAGCCTGACCGGCCGCCTCCTCGATGTCAGCCGGCTTGCCATGGGCCGCTTCGCCATAGCCCGCCAGCCGACCGACCTCGTGGCCCTTGCCCGCCAGGTCCAGCAGAACCTCCAGCTCACGACGACCCGGCATCAGATCACACTGCAGTCCAGGCCGGACCAGATCGTGGGAGAGTGGGACGAGTCCGCCCTCCGGCAGGTGCTGACCAACCTGGTTGGAAACGCCATCGCCTATGCCCCGGGCGGCGAGGTAGCCATCCGGCTGTTCCTTGAGGATGGGCAGGCCGACGCCTTTGTCAGCGATCAGGGCCCGGGCATCGCACCGGAGGACATCCCCCACATCTTTGAGCGCTTTCGGCGGGTGGCAAGGCTACCGGGCGTTCGACCGGCTGGCCTGGGCCTGGGGCTCTACCTTTCGAGGGGAATCGTCGAGGCTCACGGGGGGCGCATCGGCGTGGTCAGCCAGGTAGGCGCAGGGTCAACCTTCTGGTTCTCCCTGCCACTGCAGGCAGGAGAGCGCTCGCGCGAGCCGTCCCGGCAGGCCTGGCAGGAGGCCGGACTGCCCCCGGGAGCCGTGCGAGCATACACTGAGAGGAGCGAGGTATGATCATCACCCTGACTCTCAACCCGGCGATCGATCACACCGTGTGGGTTGAGCGGCTCAACCCCGGAGTAGTCCAGCGCTACCGACAGTCGCTCCTGAGCCCTGCCGGCAAGGGCATCAACGTCTCGCGCATGGCGCACCGGCTTGGCGCGCCGACGGTCGCCTTCGGCTTTCTTGCCGGCGATACAGGGGCGATGGTACAGAAGGCGCTGCAGGACGAGGGCGTTCAGCATCACTTCCGCTACGTGCCAGGCGAGACGCGTATCGACGTGGTCATCATCGACGAGACGACGGCCGATGAGACCGCCCTCTACGGGCCCGGCCCCCACGTTTCCCCAATCGACGTGAGAGTGCTCGAAGAGCAACTCGTGCCTTGGCTGGAGCCCGGGCGGGTGTTGGTCCTGGCCGGCAGCCTCCCGCCGGGAGCACCCCAGGATGCCTACGCAACCCTGATCGAACAGGCGCGTTCGCGCGGCGTGAGGACGCTCCTGAACACAGGCGGCGAGGCGCTGCGCCTGGGGCTGAGGGCGGGGCCGGATCTCGTCAAGCTCACCTCCGCAGAAGCTGAGGCGCTTCTCGGGCGCCCTCTGGAAGGCGCCCCTGGCGTGGTCGCTGCGGCGCGGGGCGTGGCTGCACTCGGCGCCCGCATCGCGGTCATCACCATGCCCTTACAGGGCGCCATCGCCGTCGAGGGAGAGAGAGCCTGGTGGGCGATCTCCCCGCCCGGTGTCCGGCGCACCAAGGTCGGAGCAGGGGACTCCCTCGTTGCCGGCCTCGCCGTCGGGCTCTGGCGCGATGAGCCCCTCTCCGAAGGCCTCCGCCTGGGGATGGCCGCCTCAGCGGCAACGGCGCAATCGGCGGGGACAGAGCTTGGCAGTGCAGACCTGGCCCGGACCCTGTTGCCTCAGGTACGCGTCGAGGAGATCACCGAGGTCGCGGGGCCAGCGCGTCCCGCCCATGAGGAGATCTCCGCTCCGGCCCCGGTTCCCAGGGGAGGGCCTGAGCAGATGCCAAGCCCCGGCACCGAGGCCAGGCTCTTCGAGCCACCAAAGCGGCCTGTCGGACCACGCGAGCGGTTGCGCTACGGCATGGACATCGACGGCACCATCACCCAGGCGCCCCGTCATTTCAAGCGGCTCATCGATGCCCTGCTGCAGGCCGGCGACGAGGTCTATATCGTCACGGCGCGGCCGGAGAGCGACCGCCCCGCCACCGAGGCGCTTCTCGCCAGCCTCGGCATCGACTATCACGAGCTCTTGATGCGCCCCGACGACTGGCCCGGCACCATCGCCGACTATAAGGTGCGAGCCGTCCAGGAGAGGGAGCTGCACCTGCTCATGGACGATGACCCCCGCAACTGCTGGGCCGTAATCCAGCGCACCACTACCCTCGCCGGGCACATGTTGCCGATCCCCGAGACGCCGGAGCTGGAGGAGGCGCCCCTCGTACCGGTCTGGGAAGGGGAGGCACCCTAGAGGCGTAGCTCAGGTCGGGGGCAGGTCGGGGGCAGCTCGCGGCCACCCCGCCGTGCGCCGGGTGCTCTTCCGGAAGAGGCGAGTGCCCGCCAGACAGCGCACAGGCGTAGTTCAGTTTTGGGGCATCTCGCACTCTGCCAGCCGTCATCA